>JAFSVI010000176.1 GCA_017445145.1 Bacteroidaceae bacterium
CCTCTCTCCCTCCCCGCTCCCCCGTCAGTCCCCCTTGCCGGAAGTGTCGGGTTGCGCGCATATTTGCGCGCCCATCCGTTTCTTCGTCGGCATCCAGCGTTCCCGCTCCGCCTACAAGGGCACCGACCTCATGCTTGCCGCCCTCCAGCGCCTTCAAGCCGACTTCGGCTGCAGCCGCGTGGAAATCGTCAAGGCCGAAAACGTTCCCTTCGAACGCTATCAGGAGATGATGAACAGCAGCCATGTAATCCTCGACCAGCTCTACAGCTACACGCCAGCCATGAATGCCCTCCTGGCCATGGCCAAAGGCATCGTCGTGGTCGGAGGCGGCGAGGAGGAACAATATGACTTGCTGGGCGAGAAGGAGTTGCGACCCATCATCAACGTGCAGCCCACGGAGCAGGACGTCTATGACCAGATTGCCACACGCTTGCTCAGCGGGCGCGAGGACATACGCCAGCTGCAGCTCGACAGCATGGAGTACATACGTCGCCACCACGACCACATTGCCGTGGCTCGCTGCTATGAGGATTTCTACATGGCGCGTCAGAGATGACAACCCGCGTCGCTACAACATGAGCAACGCCAAACGCCAGGCACCGCGCCAGCCGTGGCTCACATATCGCCGCAACAGCCACCCGGCCAAGCGATGACGGCGGCCGACAGCCACCGACAGCTCGGCAGCAAAGGCCATAACACCGCTCGCATCGTCGCCCTCGCCAAGCAAGGTGCCGGCAACAATCTGCGAACGAAGGTACAGCGCGACCATCGCCGCACCATCGCCGCCCACACTCGCACCCACAGCACGCAGCGCGGCAAGTATCTGCTGACGACGGCTGCCATAGCCCGTGCCGGTGAGGCTCGAAGCGTGGACATACACCCTGTGGTAAGCACGGCGCGTGAGCCAGGCCACACGGGGGCGCGACATGGCCACACGCACGCCAAGCTCCCAGTCGTCCCATGTCGTCAGCGACGTGTTCCAGCCACCAAGCGTGAGCAGCCACTCCGTGCGATAAACAACATTCTGGGTCGCAAGCATGGCACTCAGGATCTGAGTGGAAGGCGTGAGGGGTTTGCAGTAGGCACGCGGGCGGAACCTTCCGCCAATCTCCTGCACCACAGGCAGGAAAACGACATCGACGCCATGAGCCGAGGAGGAGCATATCTCCATGACGTCGGCCGTGAAGGCGCTGTCGAAGTCGTCGTCGCTGTCGAAGAAATACACCCACTCCGTCTGCACGGCGCTGAGGCCGCTGTTGCGGGCGAAAGAGGCTCCACGGCGCGCCTCGGCAAGCACCGTGATGCGCATGGGCAGGGAGGCGTGGGCCGTCTGCCACGCGCGGCAGGTAGCCGCGGTGGCATCGGTGGAGCCGTTATCGACAACGATGAGCTGCCGCGGCAGGCAGCTGCCACGGGCTATGCTGTCCAGCGTCTGCGCTATGCGGCCCTCCCGGTTCCACACGGGCACTACGACGGTCAATCCTGCTTCCATGACGATATGTAGGTGATGCCACGCATAATCTCTCGGAAGATGCGCCACGGGAAACAGCGGTGGCGCCAGCCCAGACCCAACGCCTCGCGCACACCGCGGACAACACCACGGACGTAGCCACGCTCGTAGGCATACACAGCACCCTTGGAGCGAAGCACCTTGGCATCCAGCTCACGGCTGCCCGTCGTGGTGGGAGGCGTAGAGGCGATGTCGGCGGTGAAGATGAGCACCTTCAGACCCTTGCGACGCGCATCAATCAGAAACACATCTTCCTCGCCAGCACACAGCTCCTCGGAACCCAGGCCAAAACGGGGGTCGAAGCGAAGGCCGGCATGGTACGCACGTGCGCGCATGGTCATCTCCACAGAGCAGGGGTAGTACGTGCGCGGGCGGTAGTCCCACGAAATCATCCCGCCGGGATAGCGTTTGAAATAGAAACCATCCACGCTGCTGCGCACGCGGAACAAAGCCACGTCGAGCTTGGTCCAACACTCGTAGGTGGAGCGGATGGACGTGAAGGCATCGGCTGTGAAACGCTCGTCGTCGTCGGCAATGACAAACACCGCGTCGCCAAGACTGTCGGACATCAGGCCCACGGCAACGTCCATGGCATGGTTTCTGTTGCGGCAGAGGCCGCAGCCATCGGGCAGGGTGAGAGTGACATCGGAGCGGCAACGCAGCCGTGCCACCGCATCATCGCTCCCTGTCGTGGCAACGAAGCTGGTGCTGCGCTGCCAGCTCACAACATAATACACGCCGTCGGCGACTTCCGCCCGCACCACGTCCGGCACGCGGCAGATGCCGGTGTCAATGGTGGATATCAGTACATATATGTCCATGGGCGGGGTCAGCTCTTGCTTTCCATGTCTTGAAGATTGAACTTGTTCACAGCGTCGATGACACGCTGCACCTCGCGCTCCGTCATCAGAGGGGAGATGGGCAGACTCAGCACCTCGCGGTGGAGCTGCTCCGTCACAGGCAGCAGCAGCGAGCCAAACTCGGAGGCGAGGGCGGCCTGACGATGAGGTGGGATGGGGTAGTGGATGAGAGTCTCTATGCCTTCGCCCTGCAGCCACGTCTGCAGCTCCTGGCGGTAGCCGCAGCGAACGACGTAGGCATAGTAGATGTGTTCCATAGCGTCCTTGGGCGGCTGGGGCAATGTCACCAAGGGGTTGTCGATGCCATCGGCATAGCGCTGCGCTATCCAGCGACGACGCTCGTTGTCGGCGTCCAGGCGCGGAAGCTTCACACTGAGCACACTGGCTTGCACCTCGTCCAGACGGGAGTTGATGCCACGTATGTCGTTGACATACTTCGCGCTCGAACCATAGTTGGACATGCGGCGCACCATGCTTGCCAGCTCGTCGTCGTCGGTGGTGACGCAGCCACCATCGCCCAGACAACCCAAGTTCTTCGCGGGGTAGAAGCTGAAACCGGCAGCGGTGCCAAGGGCGCCGGCGCGACGACTGCCGTAGAGGGCGCCGTGGGCCTGAGCGGCATCCTCCACCACAGCCAACGAGTGGGCCTCGGCTATGGCGCCAATGGTGCTCATGTCGCACACGCGGCCATACAGATGCACGGGCATGATGGCAACAGTGCGAGGGGTGATCTGCGCTTCCAGACGTTGGGCGTCGAGGAGATAGCTCTCGGCCGACGGCTCGCACATAACGGCCTTAAGACCTGCCTCGCCGATGGCAAGGATGGTGGCGATGAACGTGTTCGCAGGGACAAGCACCTCGTCGCCGCGATGCCACCCGCGAAGCAGCGACAGCGAACGCAGGATGAGCGTCAGGGCGTCAAGGCCGTTGCCGCAGCTCACGCAGTGCCGCACACCGATGTATTGAGCATACTGCTGCTCGAAGGTTGCTACGGCATTGGACTGCAGATAGCGGCCACTGCGCAACACATGCACCACCTCCTCGCTCAACGTGGGCTCGAAGCTGGCGTTGAGACGCTTCAGGTCCAGATACTTCAGCGTCTGAACGCTGCCGTCGCCCTTGGACAGCAGCTGCTCAACAATGGGGCGGTCCAGCTCCAGCTCGTAGGTGTCGTAGCACACCGCACGGGCACCGAACCCTTCTTTCTGGAAAATGAGACCCTCATTGAGATACGTCCCGCCCCGCTCGGTGGAGATGCCGAAGTCGAGATAGGACATCTGCTTGTAGCGCTCGTTGATGAGATGGCGGAACAAAAGGTCCAAGGCTCCAAGCTCGCGACCGGCTTCGCTTGATGCAATATACTGGATATGTGCCACGTGGCGGGTGACGAACACCACGCACCCCGCCAAAATATCACCTTGCTGGCGGACAAGGAAGAGCTTGATCTGCTGGGGAAAACGAGACATCAGAAGGCGCATCTCATCCACGCTGTGGACTGGCGACACACCGTGGTTGCGCTCCAATACATCGGTGAGAACCGACCAAAAGGCCGACAACACGGGCCAGTCGCCATCCGACATGCGGTCGATATAAAGCTCATGGTCGATGGCCTTCTTAGCACCGCGCATGCGAAGTTTGCGCATACGCAGAGGGTTGGACATCGACACCACGCTGCTCACGCTGCGGGACTTCAGACGGGCACCAAGGCGGAACAGGGCATACAGGTCCTCCTCGGCAGCGCAGTCGCTATATATATAAGGTATAGCCTTATACACCATGCGTCGGGCCTGAAGGTAGTCCATGTACCACAGGCAGATGTCATGCAGCATCTCCATGACCTGCAGCGTAGTCACTTCGCTGCCAACAATCAAACCGCCATAGGTCAGGCCATCGTGGCTGCTCACCGTGTGACTGTTGGCATCGAAGTGGGCTGGGAAGAGACCTATAAGCTCGGTGTCGTCATAGAGCATCAGCGAGCAGTCGGAAAAACGCTCCGAGTGATAGTCCATGAATTTGCGCTCGAGAAGGAAGGTGCCGTTCTTCGAAGCTGAGACGAAGGCATCCCATTCCGATGCCATCTGGTTGGTGTATTGTATGATTTCCATTTACAAGAAAGACAATTGCTGTGATGGGGCTTGATTGATGTTGGGGAGCAAAAGCATCCTACGCTTCGCCATGCGCTTCGGCTCTGGCAACGCAGCATACCCTCGAACGCCACACATCCTTGTCGTGGCAGTAGCCGAGGGCATCATAGTGCTCTGACGCAAGCACCAGGCACAGCGCATCCGCGCTGAAGCTGTGGAGCTCGCACCAAGCACCAGCCGGTATCACTATGCCATGCGTGGGGGTGTCGAGACAGACGCTGCGGCACACACACCCGTCATCAATATCTATGCATACACTGCCACGGAGGGCAAACAACGCTTCATGGCAGCTCCAGTGGGCATGACCACCGCGACGGGCACCGACAGGGACGTCGCTAATCCAAAACACACGGGCTATTTCGAAGGGAATGCTTGTCGCACCCTCGGCATACGTCAAAACACCCCTATCATCCACATGCTTAGGCAGTTGGAGGTCGATGATGCCCAATTCGTGATTTCCTCTCATGTTCGTCTGTTGAATGAATTTTGCTGCAAAGATACATTTTTTTGCCAAAACATTTGCACATTTCGCGAAAAACCTCTACTTTTGCAGCGCAATTACGGGAAAAAGGGCTTCCAACGGACGAAAATGAGGCTCAATACTACCGAAACAACATTGTTGCAACGATCTTTGAAACATACTACGGAAGTTTGGGTGAGTGGCTGAAACCACCAGTTTGCTAAACTGACGTACGGGTTTACCGTACCGGGGGTTCGAATCCCCCAGCTTCCGCATTTGGCGCTTTCGTCTAGCGGCTAGGACACATGCCTCTCACGCATGGAACACGGGTTCGATTCCCGTAGGCGCTACTAGGGAACCTTTTCAAAGGTTCCCTTCTTTTTTCAAAAAGCATGGCTCGCTCCTACTTTACCAAAGAGAAATCAGCCAGCCAGCACAATGAAAGAGACGAGTTAATCCTCGTTAGCGCTCTTACATTACAATCTAATAGCCAATAAGTTACGTGTAACTCAAAGGCACTTAAGATTGCGAAACAATCACTTATACATACTCTTCTCATAAGGCCAGTTAACCAAATTATTAACTGCGCTCTTTGATTTGTTTTCAAGCGGTTTTAAGCGGTTTGAATCGGCTTATTTTTGTTACAGGTTTTGTTACAAGTAGCTGTAACAAAGCTGTAACAAAAATATTTGCCCCAAAATGAGCCAAATTCAGCCCTTAGACCCCAAAAGTAGTAAGATTTAATATCTTTTAACTTTTGAACCAGATTCAATCAAGAGCCCAAAAACCTACGTAAGACTATGAGAACGAGTCATGTAGATGTCATTTTTGACAAAAGAAAAAGAGTTGCCAAGTGTGGCAAAGGATTGGCTGAGTATCGCCTTTATCTGGCTGATGGGGTCAGAAAGTACATCCCCATCGCTGAAATTACCCCATCTGAGTGGGAGCATTTCACTGAGAGTTTTGTTATCCAGGAACAGATCTCGAAGTACGAACAAATGCTTTCAGCTATGGAGTATATGGGAAAACCTCTCACCTTGGATAACGTCAATGAGGTTCTTGGCGTTGAAACAAGGAAGACTAAAGCTGAGAAACAGAAAGAAGAACGTGAAAAGAAGGCGAAGTCCAAGAACAGCTTCATCCTATTTTTCTATGACCAGCTGGCAGCAGAGAAGATTCAGCGACGCACCGTACAGGCACGCGAAGTAGTATATAACTCATTACTTGCCTTTGGCCGCATCAAGAACTTTGAGGACTTGACCCCTGCCAACATCCTCGACTACCACAATTGGCTTCAGAAGGACGGCAAGCGCAAGGCCACTACCCTGAAGCACTATCACAAGCGTCTGCACCGCTATGTGCTAAAGGCTTTTGAATACGGGTATATCGACCGTGACCCCTACAAGCTTGTGAAGATACCTACTGGCCAATATGAGGAGCGTCGCCCTCTTAATGATGATGAGATCAACCTACTTCGCTCCCTGCGCCTTCCTCTAAAAGAGGAAAAAGCCCGCGACCTCTTCATCTTCTCGTGCTTCACTGGCCTTGCCTACTGTGATGCCCAGCTCTTCGATTTCCACACAATGACAGAGAAGGAAGGTGACCTCTATTACATCGATGGAAAGCGTCTGAAGACAGGCTCCACTTTCTACACTCCCATCCTCGAACCTGCTATGGAGGTTCTGCAGAAGTATAACTACCGATTACCCCGCATGAGCAATCAGAAGCTCAATGACTACCTCCACTTGGTTGAGAGCCGTGCATGTCTCAATAAGAAGATGACTTCTCACGTTGCCCGTCACACCTTTGCCACTTGGGTCCTGGCACACGACGTACCCATTGAGAACGTTACCCGTATGCTTGGCCAGAAGGATGTCCGCACGACTCAGGTGTATGCCAAGATCCTCCCCACCACCATTCAGCGGCACGCAGAGACTTTGAATAAAAGCATCAAGAGCCGTCCGACAAGACCAAAGGCAAGGCCGAAGCCACAGCCACAACCACAACCTGAAGCTGTCATTCAGCCCATCAACACCTACAGCTATTCCTACGACAACAATTCACTTTACATAATTTTGTAGAAAACACCTTTCATCTTCCGCGACATTCCATTTTCCGTGAATGTCGCGGTTATTTTTTCACAGATGTAGCGGAATCCGTCAATGTGGAAGATGGCTCGTGGATTAGGTACGTGGTCAGACAGGAAGGAGAATGTATATTTCTTCTTCAAGTCCACGTTGTATGCCGGATAGTTGATGGCATCCCGCCCATCGAACCGCAGGGATGACGGATATTGCCTATAATGC
>JAFSVI010000177.1 GCA_017445145.1 Bacteroidaceae bacterium
TCCCTCCACCCTCCACCCTCACCCTTCCACCCTCCACCTTCCACCCTCTACCCTCCCCACCCCACCCTCAATCGACACCTACGACGACCACCGCATGGCCCTGGCCTTCGCCCCGCTGTCGCTCCTTGCACCAATCAGCATCAACAACCCGCAGGTGGTCACTAAGTCATACCCGCACTTCTGGAGCGACCTGCAGGCTGCAGGATTCTCATTAATACATAATTAAAACACTCTTGGGGAAAAACTTTCCCCAATTAGTGAATTATATTTTCCCCAATTAGTGTCATGGATGCAATTAATGATTTTTTCATATTCCTCAGCTCGCTGCTCTGGGGCTGGCCTATGATTGTGCTGCTGCTCGGCACGCACATGTTCTTGACGTTCCGCCTCGGCGTTCCGCAGCGGCGGCTGCTTACGGGCATCAGGCTGTCGACGAAGAAAGACCCCGGTGCCGAGGGCGACGTGAGCCAGTTCGGCGCACTCGCCACGGCTCTGGCGGCGACCATCGGGACGGGCAACATCGTGGGCGTAGCCACAGCCGTGGCCCTTGGCGGCCCTGGTGCGGTGATGTGGTGCTGGCTGACGGGCATCTTCGGCATGGCGACGAAGTATGCCGAGGGCCTGCTGGCAGTGAAATACCGCGTGAAGGGCAGCGACGGTCACACCTACGGTGGCCCGATGTACGCCTTAGAGCGCGGACTGGGGATGAAATGGATGGCGGTGCTCTTCGCCGTGTTCACGGCCCTGGCATCCTTCGGCATCGGCTGCACGGTGCAGGCGAATAGCATCGCCCTGCTTGCCAACGAGACCTTCGGCCTGCCCACATGGGCCGTGGGACTGGCCGTGAGCGTGCTGGCCGCGTCGGTCATCCTGGGCGGCGTGAAGAGCATAGCCCGCGTGTGCACGGTGCTGGTGCCTTTCATGGCCGTGCTCTACGTGGCAGGGTGCATCGTCATCCTGGCCATGAACAGCGGCTACGTGTGGCCGGCCATAAAGCTCATCGTCGTCTCGGCCTTCAACCCCTCGGCGGCTGGCGGCGGCTTCGTGGGAGCCACGGTGATGATGGCCATGCGCTACGGCATAGCCCGCGGACTCTTCTCCAATGAGAGCGGAATGGGCTCGGCACCCATCGTGGCGGCGGCGGCACAGACACGAAACCCCGTAAGGCAGGCACTGGTGAGCAGCACCGGCACGTTCTGGGACACGGTGGTCATCTGCGCCATGACGGGCATCGTCCTCGTGAGCAGCATACTGGCATACCCCGACATCAGCTATGCCGACGGCGCCGCGCTGACGAAGATGGCATTCTCAAAGATACCGTATATCGGCGCACCGCTGCTCACCTTCGGCATACTCACCTTCGCCTTCAGCACCATCCTGGGATGGAGCTACTACGGCGAGAGTGCGGTGAACTATTTAGAGGTGAGAGGAGATGAGGGAGGTAAAGGAGGTAAAGGAGATGGGGAGGGAAAGGAGGTCAAGGCCGACCGCTCGCGCTTCTACCGCATCCTCTACATTGTGGCCCTCTTCTTCGGCAGCATCATCAACCTCGATGTCATCTGGAACATCGCCGACTACATGAACGCCCTCATGGCCATCCCCAACCTCGTGGCCCTGCTGCTGCTCAGCGGCGTGGCGGCACGCGAGACAAAGGAATACTTGTGGGGCAACCGTATAGACGAGACGGTATAGGTGTCAGTCTTTCGCAAAAAACTATTAAATAACGTCGTGATTTTATCAAATAACGTCGTGATTTTAATAAATAACGTCGTGATTTTATCAAATAACGACGTGATTTTAACTTTGCCCCGTAGCTTTCGGAGGGAGAGGACGGCCCTTTGCCCTGTTTTCCCCGTATCTTTCCAGCCCATACGCCAAAGGCAAGGTGAAGCCTGCCTGTTTATGTCCCTACGCGCGAAAAGACTACTGTCACGCCGGGAAGCGTGGCCTACGGCCTTACGGGCAGGTCACCCTCGTCCTTACTTTCGGCGGGGTTTTATTCCGTTGCGTTTCAGCAGGGCGTCGATGGTGGGTTCGCCGCCACGGAAGCGCTTGTAGAGCGTCATGGGGTTCTCGGTGCCTCCCTTTGACAGGATGTTCTCGCGGAAGCTCTCGGCGGTCTTTCGGTCGAAGATGCCGTTTTTCTTGAACACGGCGAAAGCATCGGCGTCGAGCACCTCAGCCCACTTGTAGCTGTAGTAGCCTGCGGCGTAGCCGCCCGCCATGATGTGCGAAAACTGCGTGGTCATGCACGTGTCGTCGCGCTGACGGCCTATGATGGCTTTCTTCCATGCCTCCTTCTCGAAGGTCATCACGCTCTCCGTGAACTCCTCCTTCTGCGTGTAGTAGGCCATGTCGAGCAGGCCGAGGCTCACCTGGCGCAGACAGGCCGTGGCGGCCATGAAGTTGCGGCTCCTGACCACACGGTCTATCAGCTCGTCGGGCAGCGGCTCGCCCGTCTCGTAGTGGAAGGCGAAGGTGCGCAGGAACTCCTTCTCCACGGCATAGTTCTCCATGAACTGCGAGGGCAGCTCCACGAAGTCCCACCACACGTTGGTGCCCGAGAGGCTCTCGAAGCGCGTGTTGGCAAACATGCCGTGCAGCGAGTGGCCGAACTCATGGAGGAAGGTCTCCACCTCGCCGAGCGTCAGCAGTGCCGGCTTGTCGGGCGTGGGCTTCGTTAGGTTCATCACCACGCTGACGTGCGGGCGTATGTTCTCGCCCTTCTTGTCTATGCACTGGCTCTGGTACTGCGTCATCCATGCGCCACCCTGCTTGCCCTTGCGCGGGTGGAAGTCGGCGTAGAACACGGCGAGGTAAGA
>JAFSVI010000024.1 GCA_017445145.1 Bacteroidaceae bacterium
CATGGCAGTTAGTGTCATGAATGATGCCGCCCTTCGGCGCGACGCGCCGTAGCGGTCGCAGAAGAATGCCGTCACCTCCTCATGCATGGATATGGTGCTGGTGAGTGCCGCGAGCACGAGCAGTAGGTAGAACATGAGCGAAAAGACATACCCCACGACTGGCGACGGTGCGAAGAGGCGTGCGAAGATGTCGGGCAGCGTGACAAAGACCAGCCCCGGTCCGGCGTCGGGCTGCACGCCGGGCACGCTGAACACGGCCGGAAAGATGATGAATCCGCTGATGATGGCCACGAGAGTGTCGAGCCCCACGACGTTGGCCGCCGTCTTGACCAGCGGCACATCGGGTTTGAAATAGCTGGCGTATGTGCTCAGGCAGCCAATGGCGATGCTCAGCGAGAAGAAGGCCTGGCCCATGGCGCTGAGGACGACGCCAGGTGTAATCTTGCTGAAATCAGGGCGCAGGAGGAAGAGCAACCCGTCGGCCGCGCCAGGCAGTGAGAGACATCCGCCGACGAGCACGAGCATGAGCACCAGCAACAGCGGCATGAGCAGCTTGGAGAACCGCTCTATGCCATTCTGCACCCCGCGCACGATGACGAGATGGGTGATGAGCAGGAATGCCAGAGTGTAGGGCAGCGGTTGCACGGTGGATGTGCTGAAGTCGGCGAAATAAGCCGAGGTGTCGGCAATATGTGTCAGGCTTCCGGCCGCGGCATCGACGCTGTACTTGAGAATCCACCCGGCCACGACGCTGTAGTAGCTCAGTATGAGCGTCACACAGAGCATGCCCACATACCCCGTGAGCGGCCAGATGCGGTTGAGCGGCTTGAATGCAGCGGCGAATGAGGTCCGGTAGGTGATGGGGTTGTCTCGTGTGAGACGCTCGTAGGCCGATGCAATGTCGGTGTGTGTGCGGCGCCCGATGATGAATTCCGCCACCATCATCGGCACGCCGAGCAGAACGACGCAAGCGAGATAGAGAATGATGAATGCCGCGCCGCCGTTCTCGCCCGTCTCGACAGGGAATCGCCAGATGTTGCCGAGACCGACGGCCGAGCCGGCCGTGGCGAGCACAATGCCGAGCTTCGACTTGAAGCTGCCGCGCTGCGCAGCGGTGGCGGCGGCGTTGTCGGTGGCAGTGGCGGCGTGGTTGTTGCTATCTGAGTTCATAGACGAAGATGAGGGCGATGGCCACCGGTGCCACCCATTTCATTATAAATATGAACGTCGAGACGAGGAACTGCGGCACGGGCTGCGTGCCGTGGTTGGTGAGTTGGTCGCTGATGATGGTGCGTTCGAGCCTCCAGCCTGTGAACAGCGAAATGATGATGCCCCCCACGGGCAAGAATATCTTTGCGGAGATGAAGTCGAAGAAGTCGAAGAACGTGAGGCCGAACAGCGGGCGCACGTCGCGCAGTGGGCCGAAGGACAGGGAGCACAGCGTGCCCACGGCGATGACGACGGCCGTGACGATGCCTGTGGCAGTGTGGCGTGTGATGCCAAAGTGCTCGATGAGGAATGCCGTTGGCGGTTCGTGGATTGACACCATCGAAGTGAGTGCCGCGAGGAACAGCAGCAGGTAGAACATGAAGGCAAAGACGGCTCCGAGCCAAGGTGCGCCGGTGAATGCTGCCTGAAACACTTTCGGCAGTGTGATGAACACCAGTCCCGGCCCTGCATCGGGCGCTACGCCTGTGACGCTGAACACGGCGGGGAAGATGACGAATCCCGACATGATTGCCACGAGTGTGTCAATCACGGCCACGCTGGCAGCCGTCTTGACCAGCTTGGCATCGTCGGTGAAATAGCTGGCGTATGTGCATAGGCACCCCATGGCTATGCTGAGCGAGAAGAAAGCTTGCCCCATGGCACTGAGCACCACGTCGGAGGTTATCTTGGAGAAGTCGGGATGCAGCAGGAAAGCCACGCCGCTCCCGGCACCCGGCATGGTGACGGATGTTGCCACGAGCACCACCATGATGAAGAGCAGCATGGGCATGAGCAGCTTTGAGGAGCGCTCTATACCCCCTTGCACACCCCGGACGATGACGAGGTGGCATGCCATGACAGAGGCGAACATGTAGCCGAGCGGCACGATTGGATGTGAGGTGAACATCTCAAAATACGCGGTGGATTCGGTGATTTTGGTCACTTCGCCGAGTGCGCTCTCGACGAGATACTTGAGTGTCCACCCTGCGACGACGGCGTAGTAGCAGAGAATGAACCACGATGTGAACACGCCGAGATAGCCCTGAAACACCCACGGCGTGCCTGGTGCGAGCTGCCGGTATGCGTCGGCGGTGTTCTTGTGTGTGTGGCGGCCAATGATGAACTCGGCCACCATGAGGGGCAACCCCAACAACGCCACGCACATAACATACACGAGAATGAAGGCAGCGCCACCGTTGGCACCGACCTCCGTTGGGAACCTCCATACGTTGCCGAGTCCCACTGCTGAGCCTGCTGCTGCAAGTATGATGCCCAGTTTGCTGCCGAAATTAGCTCTTTTCTCCATAATTTGGGGCAAAGTTACGAATAAATGTCGTACATTTGCACGCGAAAAGGACAAAATATCACATCATGGCATCATTTTCTTACAAAAACATTGCCAGACGCTACCCTTGGACCACGCTGACGTGTGTGGCGATATGGGTTCTGTCGTTAGCACCTATCGGCGATTTGGAGCTTCCCGTGGAGGGCCTTTCGCTCTCCGACAAGGGCGCCCACTTCATCATGTATGGTTTCCTGGCCATGGTGGTCTGGTGCGAGCGCGTGCGGCAGATGTGTCACAATGGCCTTAGTGCGGCGGGCCTCTGCGGCCTCATGCGTCGCCTTGTGTGGCCGCACTTGGCATGGACCTTCGTGGCACCCGTTGCCATGAGCGGCGTGTTGGAACTGATGCAAAACTACTGCACCACCTACCGTTCGGGCGAATGGCTGGACTTTGCGGCCAACACTATCGGTGCATGTTCAGGAAACGTCGTGGCACTTCTCGCCACACTATTACTGCCGCGAAAAAGGCAATAATCGCCGTATTCACCGCTATGCGCAGCGCCGTGTGCCACGTTTGTGGCACGGCCTCGATGGCAGCGAACAGGGCAGCGGCGAGTATGGTGTAGGCTGCGAGCGAGCGCATGGGGTAAGGTATGGGGTTGATGCGCTGCCCAACGATGTATGAGAGTACGGCGCATGTGGCATAACCTGCGAGTCCGCCCCAAGCACATGCCCAGTAGCCATGTGTGGGAATGCCGACCACGTTGACAGCCACGAGCACGGCACATCCGATGATGGAGAATATGGCGCCGTAGATAGTCTTGTCGATGAGCTTGTACCAGAAGGAGAGGTTGAAGTATATGCCCATGAGGATCTCGGCAGCCATGACCACGGGCACCACGCCGAGGCCCTCGCGGTAGTCGGCTCCGATGATGTACTGCAGCAGCGGCATGTAGCCCACGACGCAGAGGAATGCCAGTAGGGTGAAGATGAGGAAGTACTTCATCGCGGTGGCATAGTACTCGCCTTTGTCGGCGTCCTTGGCCTTGGCATAGACGATAGGTTCGTAGGCGTAGCGGAATGCCTGCGTGATCATGGCCATGATCATGGCTATCTTCACACATGCCCCGTAGATGCCGAGCTGCACCTGTGCCTCTGCGGCGTCGGGGTAGATGAGGGGGAAGAGTATCTTGTCGGCCACCTGGTTGAGGATGCCTGCCACTCCGAGCACGAGTATGGGCCACGAGTAGGCGAGCATGCGGCGCAGGAGGTCGCCGTCGAAGTGCCAGCTGACGCGCATGAGGTCTGGCACGAAGAACACGGTGATGAGCGATGTGCAGACGAGGTTGATGAGGAACACGTAGAACACCGACGTCAGTCCGAGCCACACGAAGCAGATGAGGTTGAGGGCGATGTTGACGGCTATGAACAGGAACTTGAGCGCGGCGAAGCGGATGGGTCGTTTCTGGTAGCGCAGGTAGCTGAAGGGAAGTGCCTGCAGGGCGTCGAGTGCCACCACCACGGCCATCATGAGCAGGTAGTCGTGGTGTTCGGCATATCCGAGTGTGTCGGCAATGGGGTTGATGAAGGCGAAGACGGCGAGCAGGAACAGGGCTGTCAGTGTGGCCACCACGGCAAAGGCAGTGGAGAATACGGTGTCGGGCTTCTCGCGCTCGTCGTTGGCATAGCGGAAGAGGGTCGTCTCCATGCCGAAGGTGAGCAGGACGAGAATGAGGGCCGTGTAGGCATAGATGTTGGTGCTCACGCCGTAGTCGCCGGTTTCGCGCGGCATGTAGTGGGTGTAGAGGGGCACGAGCATATAGTTGAGGAATCGCCCTACAATGCTGCTGAGGCCGTAGATAGCGGTGTCCTTCATGAGGGAGGTCATTCGTGGCATGGGGAG
>JAFSVI010000178.1 GCA_017445145.1 Bacteroidaceae bacterium
ATCGAGATGACCGTAGGCCAGGCTCCCGGTGCTGCGCCCAGCGTGCCCGCAGCCATACGCGGCGCCTTCATCGACAGCTTCGAGTACTACGCGAGCGACGGCACCTCACCCATGACCACCCTGCCCGCCAATGACGCCATCATCGTGGTGAAAAACTACGTCGTCTCCGCCACACCAGCCCTCGACCTCACAGGCGAGCAGAAATACAACCTTCAGGTCAACGGCAGCTATGCCTACGACAACAGCGGCAGCCTGGCTCTCAACGCCTCGGCTGCACACACGCTGCCCTACGTGTGGGCACTCACCGGAGGCGACCCCTACCACCTCAGCGTCGTGAACCAAAGCACCGGCACACTGCTCACGCAGACCTTCATCCTCACCGAGGGTGCCGCCGACGGGCAGTATGAGCTGCTCCAAGCCTCTGGCAACAGCACCATGAACTACCTCGGCACCGCCGACGGCAGCACGACCAGCGTCGCCTCAGGCACATGGGAGCACAAGGATGCCGCCATCCAGCTGGAATTAGAGGCTCCCGATGTCAACTATACCTTCGTCATCGTCGATCTGAGCAACAAGCAGGCGCTGCAGTCGCCAGCCCATACCGGCAAGGGTGGGCAGGCGCTGGTGCTCGATGAGTTCATGCAGAGCCCACTGGTGCAGACCTACACGTTCTACTCCACCCACGACAACACGCAGGCCACCGCTGCCGCCGGCCTCTCCGGCGACCTCGGCGGCAAGTTGCCCTACGCCGACTGCACCGTCTATGTGGGCTACACGCCATACGCCGTCGCCGACGCACCACTGAAGCTCGACGGGTCGGTGTATTATGGCTTGTTCAGCAAAACGAAGGGAATGGATGGTATCTTTGCCGATTCCCAGGTGAGAGGAAATAACACAGCAATACCATACACCGATGCCACGCTCAACAATCGTGAGAAGCATTTCTACTGGCAGCTGTCAGGAACCGAGGTGAGCGGCCAGTACGACCCCTACGATGTCAGGATATACAATCCTGCCAATGAGCGCTACTGGACCAACACCATTTGGGTCGCTGGCAACCAAAGCGGCAGCCAGCAAGTCACCGTGCACAACACCTCTGACAGGTACTACTACATGATTCTCAAAGGCTCCTCCGGTGAGTATGTGGAACTGATGTCAAAGAAACGGCTGACTGACACATATTACCTAGACCGCATTGCGTCGTATCAGTACATCTATTTCGACAATACGAAGCTCACCACTGGCCAGCATGCCACGAACTACGTACACGGCAACGACAACATGCAGTTCCACCTACAGCCGGCATACACCTACCACGTCATCACCCTTGATGGCAAGGAGGCCATCTCGGCCATCGGCACCAAGATGGAGACCTCTACAGACGGCGCCACGCCGACGGCACCCGCCATCCCGGGCCTTATCGAGAGTCCGCTCGTCAACACTTATCACTACTACGACGTCACCGCCTTCGACATCGACGGCGACACCTACACGCTGAAGGAGGGCGCTACACAGCTGACACGCCTCGTCGATGCAACTACGAAGGACATCTACGTCGTCTATGACCGCTCGGACCTGAGCAGCGCCATTGACCTCACGGGGCAGATGGCCTACAACATGCAGGTGAACAGCCGCTATGTGTATTACAACAGTTCGGACAACAACGATTTCTACTCCACCGACGAGACGACCAGTATCACGGACAACAACTATCTGTGGCAGTTCAGCGGCGGCGACCCCTACGCACTGAAGCTCCTCAATCCCAGCAAGCCAGGATTTGTAGTCTCCAACAACGACGAAGAATCCTCCTACCGTGGCGCCACAGGTCTTGTCAGCCCACAACGTGCCATCAACACCTATATGCTGCTGCGCGGCTACGGCAGCGATGGCTACGACTATCGGTTGATGAGTTCGCCAGTGGCAGAAACAGACAAACAGAACAATCCATTCTACTACCAATACATTGGCGGAAACGCCAGGAACTGGGGAAGAACCGCTGGAACGTTAAACTACAAAGTGGCATGGGTCAATGCCGGCGACCATGGGCAATACCTCTATCAAACATCCGACCTCATACAGCTAAAGCTCACCCGCCAAAACGCCGCCACCTACACCTACACCGTCGTCAGCGCCGAGGGCACGCCGCTCGTGAGCTACACCGTCAATGGCACGGCGGGCGTCACGCCGGAGATACCCGAGCGCATACGCAGCCCCTTCGCCAAGGACTTCACATACCTCGACGCCGCCACGGGCGGCAACGTTGTCACCGCCACCGCCAATGATGCCACCATCTACGTGCGCTACGCCCTCGACCCCGAGGCCACACTCGACCTCTCGGGTTCCATCAGCTATAACATGCAGACAAACGGCAGCTACGCCTACAGCAACGCCGGGGCACTCGCCACCGAGGCCACACCCGCCGACCGCACCCACGACGAGTACATCTGGCTCATCGAGGGCAGCGACCCCTACCAGGCACGCCTGAAGAACGTCAAGACGGGGACATACCTTGCCTACGAGGGTACGACGGTCACATTCTCTCCGACACCCTCTACCTTCGTCATGCTCGAAGGCAACGACAGCCGCCACGTAGAGCTGATGGCCACCGGCCAGGACGCCAGCCTCACCACTGCCCTCAACCTGGGTCGCGCCGACGATGCCACGACGCTGGCCCTCTACGCCCAGGCCACCTACGCCCACCTCGCTCCACAGCTCGAGATAGCGTTCCGCAAGACGGGAAGCCCCATACACTGGCACATCATAGACAACGCCGGGCGCGAGGCCATAAGCTACACACAGATCTACGCCGACGACTTCCCCGCACTGACCTTCGCCAACATACCCGCCGCCATACGCAGCCCCTACCTCGAGGACGAGACGCTGACCTTCTACACCGTGGCAACAGAGGACGCCACCGCTGCCGACGGCCGCGCCACCTACATACTCAGCTCACCCATCACCACCATTCCTGCCTCAGGCGCACCCAACATCTACGTGCGCTACACCACCGGACACCTCGCGGCAAAGCCCCTGACCCTCGACGGCGTCAATGGCTACGACATGCGTCTCAACAACCACTACATCTACGAGTTCAACGGCAACCTAACTCACAACACAAATATCCCTGCCAGCGGCGACCGCAGCTACCTGTGGCGCATAGCGGGCGGCGACCCATACGCCGTGACAGTGCAGAACGCCGAGTCGGGCCTTTACTTCCGCCACAACATAAGCGGCGACACACACACCCTCTCGCTCGACGACGACGAGGCCGGACGCACCTTCATAGCCATGCAGTATATCGACTGGGAGGATGAGGGCAACGGAGTGGCACGCATGGAACTCATGGCCGCCACCGGCGCCGACCTCAGCACAGAGCACTACTACAGCGTGGGTCGCGGCAACGAAAACGTGACGCTCTTCGGCAGCAATACCCACGAGCATGGAAACCAGATGCTGAAGGTGGTGCTCCACGTGGGACTACGCGACATCAGCTACAACATCATTGACCGCGCAGGGAAGATCATCGCCACCATTCCCTACAGCACCGGCGGCGTGGCCTCGCTGCCCGACGAGTGGAAGAGCCCCATGGTGTCGCGCTACTACTACTGGCAGGCCAGCCAGTTTGTAGATGCCAACACCGACGGCGTGCCCGACGAGCCGTGGACCCTCATCGACGGCGCCACGGAGACACCCAACGAGGCCGACTACCCCCACCGCCAGGTCTATGTCACCTACGACGTCATCACCAACACAGCCGACGCCAACTACATCGACATGAACACCGGCGTCACTGACTACAGCGAGCGCGTGCGCCGCGTCAGCGGCGACGACACCACGCCCATGGTGCGCGACGCCTCGAAATACGGCACGATGTACATGCTGAAGTTCCTCGACGGCACGGCCGACTACCTCGAGGACGGCCACGACGCCGTGCTTGCCGACGCCTACAAGCCCGTCTATCCCTACGCCAACGGCGACGGGCAGATGTACGTACGCCACGAGGAGGCCTGGGAGGCCGAGAAGTCGGCCGGCGCCAGCACGCGCACGCGCTGGCCCTGGTTCATACTCAGCCCCACCAACGACCCCTACCACATCTACATCACCGCCTGGCAGAACAGCCATGCCGCCGACAACACCAACTACTACAACTTCCTCCACACATACTACAACAGCACCATAGGCCAGGTCGTCACCTCAACCATCAGCGACGACCCCCGCGTGCGCCTCTACAACGCCACCACCAACCCCAGCGGCAGCACCGCCGATGCCGGCGGCTCCGACGACAACGTGCCCACGGAGTACATGCTCCTCGGCACCAAGGGCCACTACCGCCTGCGCACCACCGACGCCATAGCCGACGCCACCACCACCAGCCACCGCGACGTTACCACCTTCGAGCAGTACTGGAAGAACAACCCCACCGTGCTGGACCTTGCCGGCAGCAACCCCGCCGCCAACAACGCCACGCTCACCGCCCTCGGCTGGCACCGCTACCAGGCGTGGGCCAACGCCGTGCCCTTCGCCGGCGGCAGCCGCGTCTTCGAGCACGTCAACCACTGGTACAAGACCATCGACATGGGCGCTGAGTTCGACCTCGTGCCAACGCAGATAGACGCCGTGCTCGTGCTCCTCGACAACCACGGCTGGGAGGTGATGCGCCGCAACATCCCCAAGCACAGCGAGACGGCACGCTACGCCGAGGCACGCCAGGCGCTGCAACTGTGGGACAGCCCCATGGTATCGCAGTACCGCTTCTACGGCTACCGCAACGCGCCAAAAGATGCCGGCTACCACAAATACACCGTAGCCGCAAACACCCTCGAAGGCACCGCCGCCTCGCTGGCCGACTACCCGGAGAGGTTCAGCGGAGGAGCCATCTACGACCTCTACGTGCACTACGACGTGCGCCCAGAGTACGCCCAGGGCTACACCGCCGCAGCCACGAAGGGCGAGAGCAGCGCCACGGCATACGTCATCCAGCAGGGCACCGACTACGCCCAGGCCGCCGCTGCCGGCGCCACCGCCATAACGCCCGTGGCCAAGGCCGATGCCGACATCACCAGCGCCACCGACGACATGCTGTGGTACGTGCAGCGCAACTTCAACATCGACGCCGAGATGGGCTACGTCTATAACGATGCCATCAACGGCGTGGGCAGCAAGGCAGAGACAGAGGCCGCCTACATGGCGAGCACCATCCTCAGCAACGGCCTCGACCCCTACGCCCTGCAGCTGAAGAACAAGCAGTACGGACAGTACTTCAAGGTGACGGGCATCACGGCAGCCGCGCTCAACGGCAGCTCGTGGGCCTACGACGGCACGCCGGCCGTGGGCCTCTCCGCCACCCTCGACGACCTCACCGCCACCGGCAACGACAACACCACCGTCCACATCACCAACGCCACCTTCATGGCCGTCGGCGACGGCAACGGCAACATACGCCTCATGCCACGCTTCGACCACGACCGCGTGCTGACCGGCTTTGCCACCATCGAGGCCCACCAGGCCGCAGCACCCGCTAACGACGACGGCAGCCATAGCACACAGACCACGCTCTTCCTTCTGCCCAACCCCTATACATATATAATAGTAGATAACAGCGGCCGCGAGTCCGTGCGCTTCCAGTCGGCCGGCGACGTCGGACCGCAGATCAAGGCGCAATACCGCAGCCCACTGGCCACCAACTTCCGCTTCTACAAGACGGCCGGCGGCACAGAAGGCTCATACACCTTCGACAACGCCGACCTCATCACCACCTTCGCCGGCATAGCCCTGACGGACAACAAGGTGTATGTGCGCTACGACTACGACCGCACGGCCGATGTCTATGGCCTGCTCAAGGGCGCCAAGGCCACGATGCAGATTGGCGACACCTACGTGCAGTATGCCGACGACGTCATAAAGAGCGGCACCCTCGACAACAGCCTGGCAGTGTGGCAGTGGCGCCTCACGGCCAACGTCACCGACAGCCCCGACCCTTACGCCGTGCCGCTGTACAACCGCAATGAGGCCAACGCCATGAGCGCAGGAATTCCTGGAACAAGCCCCCTGACGGCCAGTACCACCCCCTCGCGCTTCGCCCTACTGCCCCACGCCACCGACCTCTCGGGAGCACCCGTTGGCACCAACGACTACTCCCTCCTCCTGGCCGGCACAAAGACGCACGATAATTACTATTACCTCGACGGCACAGACCTCACCACCGGGGCCACCACGGCAGCGCTGACTCCCGGCGCGGCTACATACGTCCCCACACTGACCACACCGCAGAAGGTACACTTCGACTTCGTGGCACCCGCCACCGTCACCTACAAGCTCATCACCGACGATGGCCGCGTGGCCTTGGAGACCACCGTCACACCCACCACGCCCTACACCGCCGAGATGCCTGCATGGATGAAAACGCCGCTCATGACCTCCGACGCCTACATCTACTGCACCTCTGCCACCGGCAGCGATGCCACCACATGGACCGTCGATGAGAACAGCTGGACGCAGACAGTGCTGAACCTCGGCGACGACAACACCATCTATGTGCGCTACCACTACGACGACTCCAAGACCGCCGTGGGCCACAGCAACGGACGCGCCAGTAATGTCTCCGTGCTCGACCTCTCGGGCACGGTGCCCTACTACCTCAAGCTGCACACCTGGCAATGGACGGACTATGATGGTTCGAAGGTGACAATTGACGGCGAGGGCAACAATGAGAACCATATCAACACGGCGGCACTGTGGCACCTCGGAGGCAACGACCCCTACGCCATCACCTTCAGCAACTACACGTGGGACGCTGGTAAGGTGCTTTCTGCAACCGACCCGGCAACCGACAAGACACACACCACGCTGACCATGCAGGAACGCGGCGCCGACGGCTATCCGCACCAGACGTTCATGATCCTGAGCGGAGGCACAAGCTACATTTATGCCTATGCCACCGGCTCGCAGCGACTTCACCTCTCAGAACAAGGCACCAGCACCGGCATCACGCTCTACCGCGACGACAAGGACTATTCAGCCTATACCGACAGAAACCAAATCCACAACAAGCAGCCCTACGCCAGCTTCCGCTTCTACCCGGCACTCTTCTATCACGTCATCACCAACGCCGGCCAGGAGGCCCTCAGCATCCAGTCGCCACTCACGTTAACGACAGTGACAATAGAGGGCTACAAGACACCGCTGCTGCCCGCCAATGCCTACCACTACTACACCGAGGCACCCACGGTAGCGGCCGGCATCGTCACGCCGCAGGGCGACGAGATAGCCGAAGGCACGAGCACGGGCGTCACCGCCGGACGGCTCATCACCAACCTATGGGTGCGCTACGACGCCTACGACCGCGCCACGTCACCCATGCAGTACCCCGACGGCATAGGCTCCTCCAGCAGCCAGGGTCTGGACCTCAGCGGCGAGACATGGTACAACATGGGACGCGTCGGAGGCAAGGTGAACTATATTCTCCAATCTGCCAGTTCATACACTGACGCAGGTACTCAATACGATGCCGTCGAAACCGGATGGAAAAACGGTGGCGACCTCAGTCCCAACTTCTGGTACGAAGTTGACCGCCTGGCATACCTCAACGGCACCAATACCGCACTCACCGACATCACTGGCGAGAACGGCAAGACGACGTCGCCTCGTCTCTCTGCCAAGCAGATGCTGTGGCGCTTTGAGGGCAACGACCCTTATGCCATACGCATCTACAACGCCAGCCAAAGTGCCGGACCGCTGACCGTCAACGACGGCAACAATAGGTTCAGCTTCACCGCAACCGGCGACTACCAGCAGTTCATGATGCTCGCCGCACGCGGACAGGACGACCGCACCGTCCGCTGGGCCGACGAGGAGAAAAGCACTTACGTAGATTGCAACCTCTTCCTGCCCACGGGAAAGACAGACCGCTTCCTCAACATCCGCGACAACGTAGTTACTACTTACAACTTCCACTACTGGACCGGGCAGTGGGCCCTCAACACACGCTTAGGAAGAGCTAACAGCGGAGTGCAGGGGGGCTGGGTGTCCTTCTTCAAGGCTCCCATCTCGCGCCGCTACCACTACTATGCCATGAAGGACGACGGCACAGGCAACTGGGTTGCAGCATGGGACGCAGTCCTCATGCACGACTGGATGACAGAGATAGAGCTCGATAACCAGATCTCGCGCCTCTACACCAAGTACGAACGCCGCGACGAGGACTACAGCACCGGCACGGACGTGACGGCCAGTGGCGACTTCCAGACCCGCGCCACCCTCGAGGCCGGCGGCACCAACGCGCAGTTCTATGCCGACGCCGACCTCACCACCCGCGTGGAATACGACGGCAGCTACGACATATACCCCGACTTCGAGGAGGATAGCTACCCCAACGGCTACCCCATCTACTTCAAGTACCAACCCATGACGAACCTGGAGATTGCTGCCCTCACCGGCACGGAAGAGACCAACTTCCGCTGGAGCACGGAGGAGCAGATCACCGCCGACGTAGCCACGCACCAGGCCAACCACAGCCTCTTCGGCACGGAGGCCGACGGCACCACGCCGCTGATGAAGGCATCGTGGCAGTTCATGGTCTTGGACACCGACGCGGCGTTCACCAACTCGAGCGACGACACCACCGTGGGCAAGCAGTACTTCCTGCGCCACGAGGACGATGGCACCGTGGCTTGGATGAACAACGGCTACCAGCTCTATGCCGACCAGCAGGGCGACAACGGGCGCACGCTCGACGACTACACCACGGCCCCCTCGCGCAACTACAAGCAGTGGAGCTACAACCGCGTGGCCGAGTACTTCAAGGACGGCGAGAACGAGGAGTTCCGCGAGGGACGCTGGCTATGGGCCTTCGTGGGCGACCCCTACAACCTCAACGTCGTCAATTTCGAGGCACGCTCCGGCATCGTGGCCACGTCGGAAGGAACCTATCACCTGGCCCCCGACGCTGCCACCGTCACTGCCTACCGCGACAGCACGCTGGCCAACAGCACACACGCTTATCCCGTCATGACACACACCGAGTTGGAGGGCATCGCCGCCAGCACGACATCGACGGAGCATAGCACCACGGCGGCCGAGAGGAGCCAGCGCGGCTCATGGGGCCTGGCCGTGGGCAGCACCACTCATGCCAACGAGGCCACCTTCGCCCTCGTCAGCAACAGCGCCTACCGCCTCGCCGACACCGACGACCCCGACCAGCTCTACTGGCAGATGACGACGCCCGCCTCCGGCACCGGCCATGTGCAGCTCTCACTGCGCGCCACCGACCGCTCCAACGCCATACGCACCCTGCCCTACGAGCCAATGGCCTACCAGGACGTGGTGCTCACCATACGCCGCATGGACGACTGCGTCAGCGACGCCGACGGCACCAAGGGCACCGGCACGAAGGCCGTCTATTACGCCCAGGAGGACCGCATGTTCTGCGAGGGCGACGTCATCGACAACGGCGGCGACAAGTTCCCCACACAGGCACGCCGACAGTTCTGCACGTACAAGTTCTACACCGACAAGTTCGCAACACTCGGCACCGAGTACACCGTCTGGGATGCCTCCACACTCGCCATCGACAACCTCGCCATCGACCCCAACACCACCGC
>JAFSVI010000179.1 GCA_017445145.1 Bacteroidaceae bacterium
ACCGTGTGGTGGGCATCCTGCGACAGCTCTTCGACGCAAAGTACCCCATCCAGCGCATGGTGCTGCCCGATGTGTATGACGCCGACGACGAGACACAGATGCGCGACAACAACTCGTCGAGCTTCTGCTACCGCACAAACGCCGGCAGCACCACGCTCTCCAAACATGCCCGCGGACTGGCCATAGACATCAACACGCTCTACAACCCCTACTACAAGGACCGCGACGACGGCACACGCTTCATTCAGCCCGCCACGGCAGAGGCCTACTGCGACCGCACCTGGGACTTCCCCTACAAGATTGACCACGACGACCTCTGCTACCGCCTCTTCACCGCTGCCGGCTTCGAGTGGGGCGGCGACTGGACGTCGTGCAAGGACTTCCAGCACTTTGAACTCGTAGAATAAGCGAGCGCTGTTACTGAACATAAGATGGAATCAATAGTCTTCTGGGGCTTTAACCTCTATGCATGGATCACGATTGCGACTGTGCTCTCTATGTTCACCATCCTGCTCTGTACGAAGTTGCGTGCCGACTTGGTGTTTCTCGGCGCCGTCGGCGTCTTGTTCGTCACGGGCGTGCTCGACGCCAAGGAGGCCTTCTCCGGCTTCAGCTCCAGCTCGGTGGTGGTCATCGGCGTGCTCTTTGTCGTGGTGGCAGGACTCATGCACACCGGCGTGCTCCACTGCGTGGTCAAATACCTCTTGGGGCAGCCCGACAGCTATTCGAAGGCCGTGGTGCGCCTCATGTTGCCCGTGGCCGCCCTCAGCTCATTCCTCAGCAACACCACTGTCGTAAGCCTCTTCGTCGGCATCGTCAAGATGTGGGCCAAGAAACTCAATGTCTCACCGTCAAAGCTGCTCATACCTCTCAGCTACGCATCAGGCATGGGCGGTGTGTGTACGCTCATTGGCACACCGCCCAACCTCATCATCTCCGGACTCTATACCGACCAGACTGGCACGACGATGAACGTGCTGGCAACGACTATCCCCGGCCTGTTCTGCCTCTTCGTGGGTGTGCTCTCCATCATTGCCATGCGGCGGCTGCTGCCCGACCGCAAGACTCCGGAGAGTGCGTTTGATGCGGCGGCTGAATACACCTTGGAAGTGCAAGTGCCTTCGGACAATCCATATATTGGCAAGACGCTGGCAGAGGCCGGCCTTTACAACACCAAGAGCGGCACACTGCTCAAGATGTATCATTTCGACAAGACGCCCATTCCCATTAGTGGTGAAGAACCCCTTATGGGTGGCGACCACCTGATTTATGCCGGCCGCATTGACGAGCTTATCGACATGGCCGTGCAGCACAAGTTGGTGAGTGCCGACCATCACATGTTTTCCATCAACGAGATGGACAACTATAGCCGGTTGCGCACAGCGTATGTCACCTTCGGCAGCAATCTGATAGGGAAAACCATCGGAGACAGTTCGTTCGAGAAAGACAGCAACGTGATGCTGGCGGCTGTTTCCCGAATGGGTGAACGCATCCACAAAGCACCGCGACAGGTCGTTTTGCAGGCCGGCGACACGCTGTTGCTGGTATGCTCTAAGCAATTCACGATGGACACGGCCGACATGTCGCGCGACCTCCATTTCTTCGACTCCGACGAGGTGCCCAACATCGGCTACGGCACTCTCATCTCCACGACCATCATGATTGCCATGGTGGCGGTGTCGGCCCTGGGGGTGTTGCCACTGCTGCAGTGCGCCTTCATGGCGGCTGCCGCCATGCTGCTGCTGCGTTGCTGCACGCCCGACCAGGCCATGAAAGCCATAAACTGGGACATACTGATGGTATTTGCCGGCAGCGTGGTGCTGGGGCTGGCCATACAGAAAACCGGCATCGCCGAGCGACTGGCACTCAGCATCCTCGACGTCTGCGGCACGAACCCCATCGTGGTGATGACGGCCATCTGCCTCGTGGCGACCTTCATCACCGAGTTCATCTCCAACACGGCGGCGGGAGCCATGTTCTTCCCAATCATGTATCAGGCGGCCATGCAGCTGGGCTATGAGCCATATCCCTTCCTCATAGCGCTGATGATAGCCGTCAGCAGCAGCTTTGCCACGCCTATCGGCTCGCCAACACACATGCTTGTGTATGGTCCCGGCGGCTACCGCTTCAGCGACTTCATGCGCATCGGTCTGCTGATGAACTTCATCATCCTTGCTGCCAACATCCTCATCGTCAACATCGTCTATCCGCTGACGCCGCTACAGCCATAAATATATGGATGGGGTATAGGCGCGGGGCGTTAATCCAGCAATGAGGAGCAAGGATTAACGCCCCGTACCGAATGTTTCATGCTGAAACAGCACGCTTTTTCGCGTCCCAGATTGAAAAAGACAGTGATTTCCTTGGCCGTGTCGCAGGAAGTCGCTATTTTTGCAGCTAGACTTCTGTGTAACACAACATTTCTGTACCTATGAAAGGCAAGTACCTCAACCCGAAGGCAGATGTGACCTTCAAGAAGATATTCGGCGAGCACCCTCATCTGGTGAAGAGCCTGCTCAACGCTCTGCTGCCTTTTGAAGACGGCAAGCAGATAGAGAGTGTGGAGTACCTCACGACTGAGTTGGTGCCCGAGAATCCGGTGAAGAAGAACAGCGTTGTAGATGTGCGCTGCCGCGAGACAGGCGGTCGACATTTCATCGTAGAGATGCAGATGAACTGGAACAACGAGTTCAAGCAGCGCGTCATCCTCAATGCCTCAAAGGCCGTGGTGAAACAGTTGGACAAAGGTGAGGACTACACACTCCTACAGCCCGTGTATTCCCTCAATCTCATCAACTATGCTGGCTTCGAGGCCGAACAGGATGATTTCTACCACGATTATGCCATCATCAACGTGACACACAACGACCGCATCATCGACGGGCTCCGCTTCGTCTTCGTGGAACTGCCCAAGTTCTTTACGAGCAAGCAGCAAGGCCGCCGTATGCCCAAGCCCATAGCCTTGCGGCGTATGGCAGTACTCTGGCTCAGGTTCCTCACGGAAATCGACGAGAAGACAGAGGTGGTAGATACCGAGCTTTTGGAGAACCCCGACACCAGCCACGCCTTGCAGATCCTTGAGAAGTCGGCCTACACCGAAAGCCAGCTCTATGCCTACGAGCAGTTCTGGGATGCCGTCGTAAACGAGCGTGTGTCCATCGAGGGAGGTTTCAAGAAGGGAATGGCAAAAGGACTCGAGGAAGGACTCGAGGAAGGACTCGCTAAAGGTCTCGCAGAAGGACGAGAAAAAGGTCTCGCAGAAGGACGAGCCGAAGGTCTCGCTAAAGGACGAGCCGAAGAGAAACTTGACAATGCACGCAAGATGAAAGCCAAAGGCTATTCATTGGCAGACATTGCCGACATCACTGGCCTCACGCCAGAAGAGATAGAGCGGCTGTAATACAGACATCATCGATATAAGGAGCCTCCCCG
>JAFSVI010000180.1 GCA_017445145.1 Bacteroidaceae bacterium
CCCCAAAGCCCCCTCACAATGCCCTACACCCCCAACCCCACCCGCTACACCTCCGGCATGAAGTACCGCCGCTGCGGCAACTCCGGCATCCTCCTCCCCGAGCTGTCGCTCGGCTTCTGGCACAACTTCGGCCGCCTCACACCCGAGGAGCGCAGCCGCGACATCGTGCGCGCCGCCTTCGATGCCGGCATCACCCACTTCGACCTGGCCAACAACTACGGCCCCGACCCGGGCGAGGCAGAGCGATTCCTGGGCACCATGCTGCGCGACGACCTCAGGGCCCACCGCGACGAGCTATTCATCTCCACCAAGGCGGCCTACGACATGTGGGAAGGCCCCTACGGCTCGTGGGCCTCGCGCAAGCACCTCTTGGCCAGCCTCGACCAGAGCCTGCAGCGCTTGGGTCTGGAATATGTCGATCTCTTCTACTGCCACCGCTACGACCCCGCCACGCCACTGGAGGAGACGCTGCAGGCGCTCGTTGATATCGTGCGGCGCGGCAAGGCCCTCTACGTGGGCCTCTCGCGCTGGCCGCAGGACGCCGCCCACCGTGGCTACGACTACCTGCGGCGCCACGACGTGCCGTGCCTCATCTACCAGGGCCGCGTGAACCTCTTCGACCAGGAGCTGCTGCGCGACGGCACACTCACCGACTTGCAGCGCCGCGGCATAGGCTTTATAGGCTTCTCGCCGCTGGCACAGGGGCTGCTCACCGACCGCTACCTGCGCGGCATACCCGCCGACAGCCGCATGGCCCACGACCCGCGCTACCTCAAGCAAGAGGCGCTGACGCCAACGAAGCTCGAGTGCATACGCCGCCTCAACGCCATCGCCGCCGAGCGCGGCGAGGCCCTCGCCACGATGGCGCTGGCCTGGCTGCTCCACCACCAGGCCGTGACGAGCGTCATCATCGGCGCCAGCTCGCCCGAACAGCTGCGCCGCAACCTGGCATGCCTGGACAGCCCCGAGTTCACCACGCGCCAGCTGGCCGACATCGCCCACACACTGGAAAATGCATAGCAAACAGCGCCCGGCGCTCACGCCGCCGGCACCATAACAACAACACAACAACCACCAACCAACACACACACAGCACAATGAAAAAGATTCGCGCAGCCGTAGTGGGTTACGGCAACATCGGACGCTACACACTGGAGGCTCTCATCGAAGCCCCCGACATGGAAATAGCAGGCATCGTGCGCCGACGCGGCGCCGACGACTGCCCAAAGGAACTCGAGGGCTACGCCGTCGTGAAGGACATACGCGAGCTGCAGGATGTCGATGTGGCCATCCTGGCCACACCCACACGCAGCGTGGAGGCCTACGCCAAGGACATCCTCGCTCTGGGCATCAACACCGTCGATTCCTTCGACATACACACACAGATAGTGGACCTGCGGCGCTCGCTCGACGCTGCCGCCAAGGCCGGCAACGCCGTGAGCATCATCAGCGCCGGATGGGACCCAGGGTCCGACAGCGTGGTGCGCACACTCATGGAGAGCCTCGCGCCAAAGGGCATCACATACACCAACTTCGGACCCGGACGCTCCATGGGCCACAGCGTGGCCGTCAGGGCCATCGCCGGCGTGCGCGACGCCTTAAGCGTCACCATCCCCTTAGGCACCGGCATACACCGCCGCATGGTGTATGTGGAGCTGGAGCCGGGTGCCGACTTTGCCACCGTCGAGCGGGCCATACTCACCGACCCCTACTTCGTCAACGACGAGACCCACGTGCAGCAGGTAGCGTGCGTCAAGGACCTCAACGACGTGGGCCACGGCGTGAACCTCGTGCGCAAGGGCGTCAGCGGCCAGACCCACAACCAGCTCTTCGAGTTCAACATGAAGATCAACAACCCCGCCCTCACCGCCCAGGTGCTCGTCAACGTGGCACGCGCCAGCATGCGCCAGCAGCCGGGATGCTACACCATGATTGAGATCCCCGTCATCGACTACCTCCCCGGCGACCGAGAGCAGATCATTGGTCACTTAGTATAATACACAATGTCAAATGCAGAATGTGGGATGCAAAACATCGCAACATCCTGCATTTGGCAGTGCTAACTCATTTGTAAATGGCATTAAAAGCAGGAATCGTAGGCCTACCCAACGTGGGCAAATCAACACTCTTCAACTGCCTCTCCAGCGCCAAGGCGCAGGCAGCCAACTTCCCCTTCTGCACCATCGACGCGCAGATGGGACAAATCCCCGTGCCCGACGAGCGCCTCAACCGCCTCGCAGAGCTGGTGCATCCCGGACGCATAGTGCCGGCCACGTGCGAAATCGTGGACATCGCAGGCCTCGTCAAAGGAGCCAGCAAGGGCGAGGGACTGGGCAACCAGTTCCTGGGCAACATACGTGAGTGCGACGCCATCATACACGTGTTGCGATGCTTCGACGACCCCAACATCGTGCACGTCGATGGCAGCGTGGACCCCGTGCGCGACAAGGAAATCATCGACACCGAGCTGCAGCTCAAGGACCTCGAGACCGTGGAGGCACGCATGGCGCGCGTGGAGAAGCAAGCCCGCGTGGGCGGCGACAAGCAGGCCAAGGTGGAGCTCGGTGTGCTCGAGGCATACAAGGCAGCCCTCGTCGAGGGGCGCAGCGCACGCACCGTGACCTTCGACACCGAGGACGAGCTCGCCGCGGCCAAGAACCTCTTCCTGCTCACCACCAAGCCCGTGCTCTACGTGTGCAACGTCGATGACGCCGCGGCAGCCACCGGCAACGCCTACGTCGAGGCCGTGCGCCAGGCCACGGCCGCCGAGGACGCCGCGCTGCTCATCATCAGCGCCCAGACCGAGGCTGACATCGCCGAACTGGAGAGCTACGAGGAGAAGCAGATGTTCCTCGAGGACATGGGCCTCAAGGAGAGCGGCTGCGACCGCCTCATCAAGGCCATATACTCGCTGCTGGGGCTGCAGACGTTCATCACCGCCGGCGAGATGGAGGTGAAGGCGTGGACGTTCCGCCGCGGCTGGAAGGCGCCGCAGTGTGCGGGCGTCATCCACACCGACTTCGAGAAAGGCTTCATCCGCGCCGAGGTCATCAAGTATGCCGACTACATCCACTACGGCTCGGAGGCCGCCGTGCGCGAAGCCGGCCGCTTGGGTGTCGAGGGCAAGGACTATGTGGTGCAGGACGGCGACATCATGCACTTCCGCTTCAACGTATAACAAATCCCTCATACCAATGATTGACCTACTGTATATCAACTGGAACCCCGACCCGATGGCCTTCACCCTCGGTCCCGTGGCCGTGAGGTGGTACTCACTGTGCTGGTGCATAGGGCTGTTGACCGTGTTCCTGCTCGAGGCAAAGCTCTTCAAGGAGCAGCACATCCCCGACGAGAAGTTCGAACCGCTGTTCATCTACTCCTTCGTCGGCATACTCGTCGGCGCACGTCTGGGCCACTGCCTGTTCTACGAACCCGGCTACTTCCTCTCCTCGTGGCAGCACGTCGTGGAGATGTTCCTGCCCATACGCTTCATGGCCGACGGCTCATGGAAGTTCATAGGCTACACGGGCCTGGCCAGCCACGGCGGAACCATCATGTTCATCTTCGCACTGTGGCTCTACTCGCGCCGCATGAAGGTGCCCTTCCTCACCGTCATCGACAACATAGGCATCGTAACCCCCATCTGCGCCGCTGCCATACGCATGGGCAACCTCATGAACAGCGAGATCATTGGCAAACCCACCGATGTGCCTTGGGCCTTCGTCTTCGAGCAGGTGGATCAGCTGCCGCGCCACCCCGGGCAGCTCTATGAGGCGCTGGCATACATGTGCTTCTTCGTCGTCGGGTGGTGGTTCTACCGCCGCCACGCGGAGCGCGTGGGCACGGGCTTCTTCTTCGGCCTGTGCATATTCCTCATCTTCACCTTCCGCTTCTTCATCGAATACACCAAGGAGGTGCAGGTGGCCTTCGAGAACGGCATGCTCTTCAACATGGGTCAGCTGCTCTCCGTGCCATTCATCCTCGTCGGAGGCTACTGGGTGTGGCGCGGTGCCAAGACGGCCAACACCAAGCCATAAGCCTGCGCCCCATCCCATCCCCAAAGAACACCCCCCATTCCAAGCCCCCACCGGACCACAAAGCATCAATCTGTCCCGTATGCCGCCGTACCACGGCGGCCCCCCAAAAAGGCCATAGCCATGAAAAAGAAACAACTCCTCACCGCCCTCTCCATCATACTTGCCACCCTGCCAGCCGGAGCATGGTCCTTCAAGGACGACCTCGTGCAGAACACCTCCTTCGGCGGATATGCCATAGGCAAGGTCAGCGCCACCACCAACGACGCTGCCGACAAGAAAGCCGACATAGCGATGCGCCTCGTCAGGCTATACGTTGACAGCCGCCTCGGCGACTTCGCCATGCGCCTGCAGATGCACCTCAACGGCAACACCAGCGGTGTCAACGGGCCACGCCTCATCGATGCGTGGGTGGAGTGGCAGCACTGGAAGGAGATGCGCGTGAAGTTCGGACAGTTCAAGCGCCCGTTCACCTTCGAGAACCCCATGCACCCCTTCACGCTCGGCGAGGGCACATACTCGCAGCTCGCCGACCGCCTCGCCGGATTCAACGACCGCACGGGCGAGCACGCCAGCGCCGGCCGCGACGTGGGCCTGCAGCTGCAGGGCGACCTCTTCGCGTCGGCACGCGACGGCCACCGGTGGCTCCACTACCAGGTGGGCGTGTTCAGCGGCCAGGGCATCAACTTCGCCGACAGGAACACGCGCAAGGACGTCATCGGCGGCCTGTGGGTGGCACCTCTGGCGGAGCTTCAGGTGGGTGTGTTCGGCTGGACGGGCAACTATGTCGATGGCAACAAAGTGACCCACGAGCGCCGGCGCTATGCCGTAGGCGCCAAATACGAGGGACGATGGACGGCACGCGCCGAGTTTGCCGTGGACAACGCCGACGGCAAGGCCGATGCCTGGTATGCCATCGTGGGCACACCGTCGTGGCACCGCACGCGCCTCTTCGCCCACTACGACGTCTATCGCGACGCCAAGTGCTGGGATTGCGCCAAGAGCCTCTACGGCCTGTCGCTGCAGCACACACCGCACCCCAACTTCATGCTACAGGCCAACTGGGCCTTTGCCGACGACCGCGCCGCCGCCGACCGCCACTACCACAACGTGGACATACAGGTCTATTTCCGCTTCTGAGTCAACAACAACGAAACAGCATACTACCGACATGGCAAAATCGAACAGCTTCTCACAGGGCGGTGTGCAGGTGCAGACGCAGGTGCAGACGCTCACACCACAGCAGCTGCTCGTGGCACACCTCACCGAGATGCCACTGCAGGCGCTCGCCGAGCGCGTGGACATAGAGCTGAAAGAAAACCCCACCCTCGAAAGGCGCACCGATGCCGACAGCGACGACTATGCCAGCCCCGACAGCCGCGACGACGGCAAGGACGACTACAGCGCCAACGACTACGGCCCCGACGGCGACATGAGCATCCTGGCCGAGGGCGGCGACGAGCGCAGCGGCGACTACAACAGCCCCGACGACGTGCCCGACAACATGCCCACGACCACGCGGCGAGGCATCATCGACGCCATCGACGGCGAGACGCGCTCCTTCTACGACCAGCTCGAAGAGCAGATGGGGTTCTTCAGCCTCAGCGACCACGAGCGCCAGATCCTGCGCTACATCATCGGCTCGCTCGACGACGACGGCCTGCTGCGCGTGTCGCTCACACAGCTGCAGGACGAGCTTGAGGTGTATCACAACATCGCCACGTCGCCGCAGGAGCTGGAACACATTCTGCACATACTGCAGAACTTCGAGCCGGCAGGCGTGGGGGCACGCTCGCTGCAGGAATGCCTCATGCTGCAGGTGGAACATGCCCCCGACCACGCCGCACCCGTGAAGCAGCGTCTCATGCAGCTGCTGCGCGAATGCTTCGACCTGCTCATGCTCGGACGATGGGACAAGATACGCTCGCGCATGCGCCTCACACCCACCGAGACGGCACGCCTGCAGCACGAGGTCAGACGCCTCAACCCGCGCCCCGGCAGCTCCATGGGCGAGGCCCTCGGGCGCAACCTGCAGCAAATCACGCCCGACTTCATCGTAGAGACGGACCCCTACGGCGGCATCACCATGCAGCTCAACCAGCGCGGGCTGCCACCGCTCACCGTCAGCGCCGACGACGAAGGCCTGCTCCACGACCTCGAGAAGCAGAAACCCGCACAGCTCACACGCAGCGAGCGCGAGGGCTTGACCTACATGCGCGAACGCGTGGAGAAGGCGCGCAGCTTCATCGACGCCCTCGAACAGCGCCGGCGCACACTCACCACCACCATGCAAGCCATCATACGCCTGCAGCGGCCCTTCTTCGAGACGGGCGACGAGACACTGCTGCGGCCCATGACGCTCGACGACGTGGCGCAGCTCACGGGCCTGCATCTCTCCACCATCAGCCGCGTGAGCAACAGCAAGTGGGTGGAGACCACCTTCGGTATCTTCCCACTGAAATGGTTCTTCACGTCGGCCGCACACAAGGACGGCGACGACGTCAGCGTGCGCCACATACAGGCCACACTGCAGGAACTCATCGATGCCGAGGACAAGACACAACCACTCAGCGACGACACCCTCACCGAGATGCTGCGCCAGCGCGGCTACGACGTGGCACGCCGCACCGTGGCCAAATACCGCACGCTGCTCAAGATTCCCGTGGCACGCCTGCGCAAACAATTCACATGACCATGCGCACCATACTGCTCACAGCACGCATCCTCTCGGCCATCTTCAGGCCGCAATACTTCCCGGTGCTGGGATTCCTCACGCTGTTCATGTTCACATACATGAGCATGCTGCCATGGGTGTTCAAGGGCGCGGTGCTCGCACTCGTGCTCCTCGGCACCGTGTTGCTGCCGCGATGGACCACCTACTTCTGGCGCCGCGCCTCGGGACTTGAGCTGCACCTGCTGCGCCACCGCGAGAACCGCTACTTCCCCTACCTCATCGGCATCTGCTACTATGTGTTCACGCTCCACGTGCTCAGCCGCTTCCACCTGCCCACGTTCATGTCGGGCATCATCGTGTCGGCACTGATGATACAGGTGGCATGTGCCTTCATCAACCTCTTCTGGAAGATATCCACACACTCGGCCGGAGCCGGCGGCGTGTGTGGCGCGCTGGTGGCCTTCAGCTACCTCTTCTCATTCAACCCCATCTGGTGGCTGTGCCTGTGCATACTGCTCACGGGCCTCGTGGCCACAAGCCGCATGCTGCTGCGCCAGCACACCCTGGGGCAGGTGTGCGGCGGCGCCATCCTGGGCAGCGTGTGCGGCTTCGTGGGCATCATCGTGCCCCTGTGAGGCAACGACGAAGCGCTCACGGCCAAACACATCCTTCACGACGCGCGCCGGGAAACCCATGTCGCTAAACAGCGCTGCCGTGGCACCGGCCAGCGAAGCGTTGACCTCCACGGCCACGATGCCGCCTGGAGCCAGGCAGGCTGCGGCCGTGGCGGCTATGGCGCGGTAGAAGAGAAGGGCGTCGTCGTCGGGCACGAAGAGTGCTATATGCGGCTCATGGTCAACCACGTTGGCATGCATCGAGGCTGCCTCGCTGCGACGTATGTATGGAGGATTGGAGACAATGACGTCAAACGCCGGCGCCACACCGCCACACGGCGAGCCAGCGGCGGCGCTCACGCCGCGCAGCGCCGCCACGAGCGCCGCCACACGCAGCATGTCGTGATGCAGGAAAGCGACACCGCCGCCACACAGCCGCGACGCATTGTCGCGCGCCACACGCAGCGCCGCCGCGCTTACATCGACACCCACGACATGCGCCGCAGGCAGCGCCAGCGCCAGCGCCACGGCAATGCAGCCGCTGCCGGTGCCCAGGTCCAGCACGCGGCACGACATCCGCCGTCGGCAGAAATCCACACAAAGCTCCACGAGGCGCTCCGTCTCGGGGCGGGGTATGAGCACATCGGGACCGACGCAGAAGCGATGGCCGCAGAAGTCGGCATAACCCAGGACGTGCTGCACGGGTGTGCCTTTCAGCAGCTGTGAGGCAATATTTTCGAGCTTCGAACGTTCATCTAATGTGAGTTGCTCGTCGCGACCAAGCAGCACGTCGGCCAGCGAGAGTCCGAACACCTCCTCATAGACGATGCGCGCAATGGCCTGAGCCTCACCGCGTCCGTAGAGCGGCACGAGGGCCGACGTGAGTTGACGGTAGTTCATGCCGCAAAGATACGGCGAGAAAGCGAAACACGACACACGCCAAGCGTGAAAAATCATTAAATACCCCACACACTCAATGACAAGCCACGACAACTGGCAAGGCAGCAGCAACGCCACCGACGAACTCTACATGCAACGATGCATTGAGCTGGCACGCCACGGCATGGCCGCCGCACCACCCAACCCCATGGTGGGAGCCGTCATCGTACACCAGGGACGCATCATCGGCGAGGGATGGCACCGGCGCTGCGGCGGACCCCACGCCGAGGTCAACGCCATAGCCTCGGTGGCACCCACCGACGCACACCTGCTGCCGGAAGCCACCATCTACGTCAGCCTCGAGCCATGCTCACACTGGGGACGCACGCCGCCATGTGCCGACCTCATCGTGGAGAAAGGGCTGCGACGCGTGGTGGTTGGATGCCAGGACCCCTTCGCCAAGGTGAGCGGACGCGGCATCGAGCGTCTGCGCCAGGCCGGCATCGACGTCACCGTGGGCGTGCTGCAGGAGGAATGCCTCCGCCTGAACCGACGCTTCATCACCTTCCACACCCGCCAGCGGCCGTGGATAACGCTGAAGTGGGCGCAGAGCGCCGACGCATACATCGACCGCCGCCGCACGAGCCGGGCCGACGGCAGCCCCGTGCATTTCTCCAGCGCATGGACGCAGACACTCGTACACCGCCTGCGGGCACACCACCAAGCCATCGTCGTCGGCCGCCGCACATGGGAACTCGACGCACCGGCGCTCACCACACGCCTCTGGCCAGGGCCGTCGCCCATGCCGTGCGTGTTGAGCAAGACCATGGCGCCAAGCACCGACACACGCCCCGCCGTGTATGCCTCCATAGCGCAGCTGCTCGCCGACCTGCACCGCCAAGGGCGCCAGGCGCTGCTCGTGGAGGGCGGTGCTGCCACGCTGCAGGCGTTTATCGACGCCGACCTCTGGGACGAGGCCTACGTGGAGAAGAGCGACATCGTGCTGGGCAGCGGCGTGCCGGCACCACGCCTCCCGGCCGACACAAAAGGGCGGCAGCTGCACGTTAACTTTGCTTAAATCACGCCACTGACGCCAAAAAAACGCTAAACTTTTGCCAGCTGCGGCAAAAATAGAGGGCCGAACGCCCCAACAATCGTAAATTATACTTACCTTTGCCCCGCTTTTCAAGACACTGACGATGAAGAAACCAATATATGCTATCCTGGCTATGCTCGCACTGGCGGCCGCCTCATGTTCCAAGAGCAGCGACGACGACGCCACGTTGAGCGACAACTGCTACATCAGCGCATTCACGCTGGGGCAGATGCAGCGCAGCGTCAGCACAACCACGGCAGCAGGCAACGACACCACATACACCGTGGCCTACTCAGGCTCGGCATTCCCCATGACCATTGACCAGCGCGCACAAACCATCACCATGGCCACGCCGCTGCTCATGAACACACACCTCGACGCCGTGCTCACCACAGTGACATTCACCGGCGCGCTGGTGCATGCACCTGAGAACGACACCACGACGTGGGCGACATACAGCACGACCGACAGTGTGGATTTCACCACACCACGCATATACCGCGTCGTCTCCACCGACGGCAAGAGCCATCGCGACTACCGCGTGTGGCTCACCACACGCTCCACGCTGGCCGACACATACACGTGGCAACGCTCGGAGACGGCCATGCCGCAGGTGCAGATGATAGCCATCGACTGGGCACTCACCGACGAGATCACCGACAACTACCAGATCATGGCGGAGCTGTACTACGTGCAGCGCAACGGCAACACACGCCTCATGCTGGCGTGCCGCAGAAACGGGGCCGACGCCACCGAACCCCTCGCCATCTGGAGCCGCTTACTCCATGACAGCGACCCCTGGACACGCTTCGACATCGCGCCCGACAACCCCTACGGCCTCGTGGCACCCGGCCAGCTGGCTCTCGTGAGCTACGACAACTACCTCATGGCCTTCGTGGCTGGCTCGCGCACCATCTACGTGAGCCACGACAACGGCATCACCTGGAAAACAGACTCAAACCTCAGCATACCCTCCGACATCAACCTCACCGCCGACGACGGCACACCGCTGCCCATGTCGGCAATGGCCATGGGAGCCACCATCTGGCTCGCCGTGGGCAGCGACGTGTGGACCCTGTGCAGCAACAGCTACGGGGAACAGTGACGGGGGCGACGCACACACAGTGTCAGGCTCTTCAGAGTCTGCAACGCAGATTGAAACACTCACGCACACATAGGCTCACGGCGCTCGCCATGCTCGCCATGCTCGCCACGGCGGTCACGGCACAGACGGGCGAGTTGCTGGAATACAAGCAGGAGATAGGCGGCGGGCTTGGGCTGACCTCATACATCGGCGACGCCGGAGGAGGCTTCCTCAGCCGCCCGGGCATGATGGGCACGCTGCTGTGGCGCTACAACATCAACCCGCGCATGGTCATCAAGGCCAACTTAGGCATGGGTCACGTCAGCGGCAACACCAAGGACGTGTTCATCCCGCAGGATGCACTCAGCGAGACACCCGAGGGCGGCCTCCCCGCCCCGGTGATGCGCTTCGGGCGCAACGTCATCGACTTCGGCGTGCAGTTTGAGTTCAACTTCCTGGGCTACGGCCGGGGAGCGTCATACAAAGGGCTATCCACATGGACGCCCTACATCCTCGCCGGAGTGGGCGGCACCGTGGCCACGGGCGGCGGTGGCACGGCAGCCGGCGGGCTCAACATCCCGCTCGGCGTGGGCTTCCGCTACAAGGTGCGGCCGCGGCTGAACATAGGCCTGGAGTGGAGCGTGCGCTTCACCACCACCGACGGCATCGACGACAACGGCCAGCGCCCCGCCCTCAAAGACCCCTACGGCATCAGCAGCGGCATGTTCAAGAACAAGGACTGCTACATGCTCGCCTTCGTGTTCCTGACCTACGACATATCACCCAAATACCGCAAATGCAACAATTAGATACATCGCGCATACCGCAGCACATCGCCATCATCATGGACGGCAACGGACGATGGGCCAAGGCCAAAGGCCTGCCACGCACGGCGGGGCACGTCGAAGGCGTGGAGGCCGTGCGCCGCGTCACGGAGGAGTGCACGCGCCTCGGCGTGAAGTTCCTCACGCTCTACACCTTCTCCACCGAGAACTGGAACCGACCCGCCGACGAGGTGAGCGCGCTCATGGGGCTCGTGCTCTCGAGCCTCGAGGAGGAAATCTTCCAGAAGAACAACGTGCGCTTCCGCGTCATCGGCGAGCGCTATCGTCTGCCGCGCGAGGTGCGCGACAAACTCGAGGAGGTGGAAGCCCACACCCGCGACAACACGGCCATGACCATGGTCGTGGCGTTGAGCTATTCCGCCCGCTGGGAAATCACCAACGCCATGCGTGACCTCTACGTGGATATGCAGAGCGTCGTGGGCAGCGGGAAGACGGAGGACGACATCGACGAGCACCTCATCAGCCGCTACATGCAAACCAGCTTCATGCCCGACCCCGACCTGCTCATACGCACCGGAGGCGAGCTGCGCATCAGCAACTTCCTCCTTTGGCAGATAGCCTACTCCGAACTCTATTTCTGCGACACCTACTGGCCCGACTTCGGCGCCGAGGAGCTGCGACGCGCCATCGCCGAATACCAGAGCCGCGAGCGACGCTACGGCATGACCAGCGAACAGGTGGCGGAGAGCTGACAGCGAGAAGTGTAAAGTGAGAAGTGTAAAGTGAAAAGCTAAAAGTGAAACATAAGAGTTACATATTATCTCTCGTTCTTATCCTTGCGGCGGGGGTGAGGCTGATGGCCCAGGAAGAACGCATCACCAACCCCGTCATCGACTATGCCCACACCCCACAGCAGTACATCATCGGCGACATCACCGTCGAGGGCGTGAAGGCATACGATGACTTCGTGCTCATAGGACTCTCGGGGCTATCCAAAGGACAGCGAATCACCATACCCGGAGAGGAGATCAGCCAGGCCATACGCCGCTACTGGCGCAACGGCCTCTTCTCCAACGTGGCCATCAGCATCGACAGCATCGTGGGCAACGAGGCTTTCCTACACATCAAGCTCGCTGCCAGGCCACGCATATCGCAAATCAACTACAACGGCGTGAAGAAAGGCGAGCGCGAAGACCTGGAGAGCCGTCTGGGCCTCGTGCGCGAAGGCCACCTCACGCCCAACATCATCGACCGCACCAAGCGCATTGCCAAGCGCTACTTCGACGACAAGGGCTACAAGAACGCCGAGATAGAAGTCATCCAGCGCGACGACGTGAGCGACCCGGGGCGCGCCATCGTCGAGATCAACGTCAACAAGCGGTCGAAGGTGAAGGTCAACAGCATCAACGTCATCGGCAACGACAACATGCCGATGAGCAAGATCAAGGGAACGCTCATCAAGAACGGAGCCTTCAAGAAGACACATGAGCGCGGACGCATGAGCAGCTGGTTCCGCTCCAAGAAGTTCATCGAGGAGCGATGGAAGGAGGACAAGGCACGCCTCATCGAAACCTACAACCAGTATGGCTACCGCGACGCACGCATAGTGTATGACTCCGTGCGACCCCACGACGACAACAGCGTGGATATCACCATCAAGGTGGAAGAGGGCCACAAGTACTACGTCCGCAACATAGAGTGGGTGGGCAACACCATCTACACCTCCGAGGCACTGGCCAAGATACTGCGCATGAACAAGGGCGACATCTATAACCAGACACACCTCGAGAAGCGACTCAAGAGCGACGATGACGCCATAGGCAACCTCTACTACAACAACGGCTACGTCTTCTACCAGCTCGACCCCGTGGAGAAGAACATCGTCGGCGACAGCGTGGACCTGGAGATGCGCATACAGGAAGGCACACAGGCATACCTCTCGCGAGTCACCATCAACGGCAACGACCGCGTGTATGAGGAAGTCGTCAGGCGCTCGCTGCGCAACAAGCCCGGCGACCTCTTCTCCAAGGAAGCCATGGAGCGCTCCTACCGCGAGATTGCCAGCATGGGACACTTCGACCCGGAGGCCATAGACTACGACATCAAACCCGACGCCAACAACGGCACCGTCGATCTCACCTGGAACCTCACGCCCAAGAGCACAGACCAGGTGGAGTTCTCGCTGGGCTACGGACAGACGGGCGTCATCGGAAAGATAGGCCTGAAGTTCAGCAACTTCAGCCTCAAGAACCTTTTCTTCAAAAACGGCATACGCCGTGGCGTGCTGCCACAGGGCAACGGCGAGACCTTCAGCATCAGCGGCCAAACCAACGGACGCTACTACCAGGCCTACTCCATCAGCTACCTCGACCCGTGGTTTGGCGGCAAGCGGCCCAACTCGCTGCAGTTCTCGGCCTTCTTCTCCAAGCAGACCGACGTGAGCGACCGCTACTACAACAGCAGCGTATATAACTCCTACTACAACTACCTCTACGGCTACGGCTCGAGCTACGGCAACTACTATGAGAACTTCTACGACCCCGACAAGTACATCAAGATCTACGGCTTCTCGCTCGGCTGGGGCAAGCAGCTCACTTGGCCCGACGACTACTTCCACTTCATGGCCGACCTGAGCTACACACGCTACTCGCTCAAGGACTGGGAGTACTTCCTCATCTCCAACGGCAACTGCAACAACATAAGCCTCAACTTCACACTCTCACGCAACTCGTCGGACAACCCCATATACCCGCGTCGAGGCTCCGACTTCACCTTCACCGCCAGCTTCACACCACCCTACTCCCTGTGGGACGGACGCGACTACGCCAACCTCGCCACCAATCCCAGCGCATCGACATACATGTCGGAGCTACAGGACAAGTACCAGTGGATCGAATACCACAAGTGGAAGTTCAAGAGCCGAGTGTATGTGGCGCTGACGAAAGCCGTCAAGTGTCCCGTGCTCATGGCACGCGTGGAGTTCGGACTCCTCGGCCACTACAACGTCAACAAGCGCTCGCCATTCGAGACGTTCTACGTCGGCGGCGACGGCATGAGCGGATACTCCTACAGCTACGCCACCGAGACCATAGGTCTGCGCGGCTACGACAACGGCTCGCTCACACCGCGAGGCTACAACGGCTACGCCTACGAACGCCTCACGCTGGAGCTGCGCTATCCCTTCATCCTGAGCAACAGCACCAACATCTACGGCCTCGTGTTCCTCGAGGGTGGCAACGCCTGGGACAACATCAAGAACTTCAACCCCTTCGACATGAAGCGCTCGGCCGGCGTCGGCGCACGCATCTTCCTGCCCATGGTGGGTCTGCTCGGCATCGACTGGGCCTACGGCTTCGACAAGGTGTTTGGCTCCAAGACCTACGGCGGCTCGCAGTTCCACTTCATCCTCGGACAGGAGTTCTGAACAGCATGACAACCCACACGCGCACGCACGCACACGCATATATATAATAAGGAGTAAGCACACATCAACACCAACAAGGCTATGACAACAATGAAACACCTGACAGCCATATTCGCTGTCCTCTTCATCCTCCCTATGGGCGGAGTCATGGAGGTGGCATGCCTCCATGCGCAGAAGTTTGCGCTCATCGACATGGAGTACATCCTCAAGAACATGCCGGCCTACGAGCGCGCCGGCGAGCAGCTCAACCAAATCTCGCGCAAGTGGCAAGCCGAGGTGGAAGCCCTCAGCCAGGAGGCAAAGGAGCTGTACAAGACCTACCAGAGCGAGGCCGTGTTCCTCAGCGCCGAGCAGAAGAAGGCACGCGAGGAAGCCATCGTGGCCAAGGAGAAGGAAGCCGCCGACCTCAAGAAGAAGTACTTCGGCCCCGAGGGCGAGTTCTTCAAGAAGCGCGAGAGCCTCATGGAACCCATCCACGACGAGATATACAACGTCGTCAAGGACATCAGCGAGGCCAGGGGCTACAGCCTCATCCTGGACCGTGCCAGCGACAACGGCATCATCTTTGCCTCACCAAAGATCGACATCTCCGCCGAGGTGCTTGCCAAGATGGGCCTCAACTGACAGTGACCACGTTCAGCATCCACCCCGCCAATACATCAATCCGACCCTTATCCCACGGTTTCTCTCTATTCATCAACACCCTTCAACCCACAGTTGCACATGCCGATGCACCCACAGCGGCCACCACAACAGCCATATTAACAACAACCAATAAACAACAATGAAGAAAATCATCTTTGCAGCATTACTCATGCTCGCACCTCTCACCATCTTCGCACAGCAGAAGTTCGGCCACTTCAGCATGGCCGACATCGTTCCGTCAATGCCCGAATACACCACCGCACAGTCTGAGCTGCAAAAGCTCGGCGAGCAGTATGAGGCCGACATCAAGCGCATGCAGGACGAGTTCCAGAAGAAGTATGAGGAGTATCAGAAGGAGCAGGCAAACCTCCTCGACAATGTGCGCCAACGCCGCGAAGCCGAGCTACAGGACCTCTCACAGCGCATACAGCAGAGCGCACAGGACAACCAGCAGGCTTTCGAGAAAGCACGCACAGAGAAGCTGCAGGTCATCTATGAGAAGGTGAACACCGCCGTGAAGAAGATTGGCGACGAGGGCAACTACGTCTATATCATGGACACCTCCGCCGGAATACCCTACATCAGCACGAAGCTCTCCACCGACGTCACCGCCGACCTCAAGCGTGCCCTCGGCATCTAAGACCCACACACAACCGCACATGAACAGCTTACGGCACATAGCATTGGCACTGCTGCTCGCGGCGGGAGCAACCATGCCTCTCGACGCACAGAACGCGGCACCACCACAGGGGCAAACGGCAACGGCACCTGCCATTCTGGGCTACATAGCCTACAACGCCGTCGTGGCACAGCTGCCCGAATACGCCCAGGCGCAGCAGCAGTTCCAGCAGCTCAAGGCGCAATATGAGGCCGAGGCCCAGCGCGCCGAGGACGAGTTCCAGCGCAAGTTCTCCGAGTTCCTGCAGGGCCAGAAGGACTTCCCGCGCAGCATCATGCAGAAACGGCAGACAGAGCTGCAGCAGCTCATGGAGCAGGGTGTGGCATTCCGCCAGCAGGTGCAGGAGCTACTCGTCAAGGCACAGGGCGAACTCGAGCAGCCCGCACGCCAGCGCCTCGATGCCGCCATCGGCGCCGTGGCGGCGCGCCTGGCGCTCGTCTGCGTGGTCAACACCGACTCCAACGCAGCACCCTACCTCGCGCCCGGGGCGACCATAGACATCACACCCCTCGTCATGCAGGAACTTGGCATCGCCACTAACCCCTGACGCCGTCGGGCAGCAACGCCCACACGGGCAAGAGCAAAGATGGCAAACACTGAAATGTCTGAGATGCACAACGCTATAGGAATATTCGACAGCGGCTACGGCGGCCTCACCATACTCGACCAGATACGGCGCCGCCTGCCGCAGTATGACTACCTCTACATAGGCGACAACGCACGGGCACCCTACGGGCCGCGCTCATACGAGATAGTGTATGAGTTCACGCTGCAGGCCGTGAACAGGCTCTTCGACATGGGCTGCCCGCTCGTCATCCTTGCATGTAACACCGCATCGGCAAAGGCGCTGCGCACCATACAGCAACACGACCTGCCGCGCATGGCCGACACCACGCGACGCGTGCTCGGCATCATCCGCCCCACGGTGGAAGCCATAGGAGCCATCACACAGTCACGCCACGTGGGCCTCGTGGCCACACAGGGCACCATACGCAGCCACACCTACGAGCTTGAGATAGCCAAGACGGCACCCGACATCGTGGTCACCGCCGAGGCATGCCCCATGTGGGCGCCGCTGGTGGAGAACGGCGAGGCCCTCACCGCCGGGGCCGACTTCTTCGTCAGGCGCCACCTGGCAAACCTGCTCCAACGCGACCCGCTCATCGATGCCATCATCCTGGGCTGCACGCACTACCCACTGCTCATGGACGCCATACGCCGCCACACACCGCCAACGGTGGCCATCATACCGCAGGGCGAATACGTGGCAGCATCGCTCGAGGACTACCTGCGCCGCCACCCCGAGATGCAGCAGCGCCTCACACAGGGAGCCACGGCCACCTTCCTCACCACCGAGCAGACCGACAACTTCGCACCCACGGCACAGCTCTTCCTCAAGCAACCGGTGCAGGCGCACCATATCAGCCTCTGACGCACACCGCCAACACCCCCACAACCAACAGTCACATACACATTAACAGCAAATAAAGTGAATTTCGTAGAAGAACTCAAATGGCGCGGCATGGTACACCAGATGATGCCGGGCACGGAGGAACTCCTCCAGAAAGAACAAGTCACAGCATACGTAGGCATCGACCCCACGGCCGACAGCCTACACATAGGCCACCTGTGCGGAGTGATGATGCTGCGCCACCTGCAGCGCTGCGGCCACAAGCCGCTGGCACTCATCGGAGGTGCCACGGGAATGATTGGCGACCCCAGCGGCAAGAGCCAGGAGCGCAACCTCCTCGATGAAGCCACACTGGCCCACAACGTGAGCTGCATCAAGGCGCAGCTCGCGCGCTTCCTCGACTTCGACAGCGACGCACCCAACCGCGCCGAGCTCGTCAACAACTACGACTGGATGAAGGACTTCACCTTCCTGGCCTTCACGCGCGACGTGGGCAAGCACATCACCGTCAACTACATGATGGCCAAGGACAGCGTGCAGAAACGCCTCAACGGCGAGGCACGCGACGGCCTCTCGTTCACCGAGTTCACCTACCATCTGCTGCAAGCCTACGACTTCTACTACCTCAACACCCAGCGCGGCTGCAAGCTGCAGATGGGCGGCTCCGACCAGTGGGGCAACATCACCACGGGCACCGAGCTGATACGCCGCATGGGCGGCGGCGAGGCCTACGCCCTCACCTGCCCGCTCATCACCAAGAGCGATGGCCGCAAGTTCGGCAAGACGGAGCAGGGCAACGTGTGGCTCGACCGCCGCTACACCTCGCCCTACCGCTTCTACCAGTTCTGGATTAACGTGGCCGACGACGACGCCGAGCGCTACATCAAGATCTTCACATCGCTCAGCAAGGAGGAGATTGACGACCTCATCACGCGCCACCGTCAGGACCCGGGACGCCGAGAGCTGCAGCGCCGGCTGGCCGAGGAGGTGACGCGCATGGTCCACGGCGACGCCGACCTGCACACGGCACAAGAGGCCTCGCAGATGCTCTTCGGCAAGAGCACCAAGGAAGCCCTCATGGCTCTCGACGAGCAGACGCTGCTCGACGTCTTCGACGGCGTGCCGCAGTTCCGCTTCTCGCGCTCGCTGCTTGGCGGCGAGGGCATCAAGGCCGTGGAACTCATGGCCACGGAGACACAATGCTTCCCCAGCAAGGGCGAGATGCGCAAGATGGTGCAGGGTGGCGGCGTGAGCCTCAACAAGGAGAAGCTTGCCGCCTTTGACCAGGCAGTGACGGAGGCCGACCTCATCGACGGGCGCTACCTCCTCGTCCAGAAGGGAAAGAAGAACTACTTCCTGCTCATAGCCGAGTAGGGCCACACACACCAACATCAAAACCAACGTATGGCAATGGAAGACAACCACCACAGGGTAACCTCACTCGACACAATATGCATCCACGGAGGTTGGGAACCCAAGAAGGGCGAACCACAGCAGCTGCCCATATACCAAAGCACCACCTTCCGCTACGAGACCAGCGAGCAAATGGCGCGCCTCTTCGACCTCGAAGATGAGGGCTACTTCTACACACGTCTGCAAAACCCCACCAACGACTTCGTGGCCAAGAAGATAGCAGCTCTCGAAGGCGGCGTGGCCGCCGTGCTCACCTCCAGCGGCCAGGCGGCGTCGTTCTATTCGGTGTTCAACATCTGCCAGGCCGGCGACCACTTCGTCACCTCATGCAACATCTACGGCGGCACGTACAACCTCTTCAACGTGACCATGCGCAAGCTCGGCATAGACTGCACATTCATCGACCCCGACTGGGACGATGACCGCATCCGCGCCGCCTTCCGCCCCAACACCAAGTGCTTCTTCGGGGAAACCATCTCCAACCCGGGTGGCAACGTGTTCGACATAGAGCGCTTTGCGCGCATGGCCCACGAGCATGGCGTGCCGCTCATCATCGACAACACCTTCGCCACACCTATCAACTGCCGTCCCTTCGAGTGGGGTGCCGACATCGTCACACACTCCACGACAAAGTATATGGACGGGCACGCCACGCAGGTGGGAGGAGCCATCGTCGATAGCGGCAACTTCGACTGGGTGAGCTGCACGCACCAAGACCACGGCGCAACAGCAGGTGCAGCAGCAACCACGGCGCCTGGCATCGAACGCTTCCCAGGCCTCACCACGCCCGACGAGAGCTACCACGGCCTCACCTACACCACCGCCTTCGGCCGCAAGGCATACGCCACGAAGCTCGTCTCGCAGCTCATGCGCGATCTGGGCAGCATACCAGCACCACAGAACAGCTTCCTGCTCAACATCGGCTTGGAGACCCTGCACCTGCGCATGCAGCGCCACTGCGAGAACGCCCAGCGCGTGGCCGAATGGCTCGAGAAGAACCCGCGCGTGGCGTGGGTCAACTACTGCGGCCTCCCCGGCAACAAGTACCACGCACTGGCACAGAAGTACATGCCCAAGGGGTCGTGCGGCGTCATTGCCTTTGGCCTCAAAGGCACGCGCGAGGATGCCATCAGCTTTATGGACCGCCTGCATTTCGTGAGCATCGTAACCCATGTGGCCGACGCACGCACCTGCGTGCTGCATCCCGCCAGCCACACCCACCGCCAGCTCTCCGACGAGCAGCTGCGCGAGGCCGGCGTGGCACCCGACCTCATACGCCTGAGCGTGGGCATCGAGGATGTTAACGACATCATCGCCGACCTGGAACAGGCCATGGGCTGAGAGCCGCCACGGCCATGCCCCGTCCGCGAGCGTCAGCAATCAACGACAACAAACCATACTCCGGAAAGACAAGGACGCAAAGTGACATCGCTTTGCGTCCTTGCTTACCGACAACAATCGAACAACAATGACTATCCGCAACCTCGACCTTGGCGACAGGCCGCTGCTGCTCGCACCCATGGAGGACGTGACCGACATCGGCTTCCGCCTGCTGTGCCGACGCATGGGCGCCGCCATGGTATATTCTGAGTTTGTCAACTGCGATGCCCTCGTGCGCATGGTCAAACAAAGCCTCAAGAAGCTTGAGGTGTGCGCCGAGGAGCGCCCCGTGGCCATACAGATCTACGGCAAGGACCCCGCCACCATGGCCGAGGCAGCGCGCATCGTCGTCGATTACGCCCACCCAGACGTGCTCGACATCAACTTCGGCTGCCCCGTGAAGAAGATAGCCACCAAGGGCGCCGGCGCAGGGCTGCTCCAGGACCCGCCACGGCTGCTCGCCATCACGCGCGCCGTGGTCGATGCCGTGGGTGCCGAGGTGCCAGTCACCGTCAAGACACGCCTGGGCTGGGACATGGAGCACCGCATCATCATCACCCTGGCCGAGGAGCTTCAGGACTGCGGCATCGACGCGCTCACCATCCACGGCCGCACGCGTTCGCAGCTCTATACCGACCATGCCGACTGGACCCTCATCGGACAGGTACGTGCCAACCCTCGCATGCGCATACCCATCATTGGCAACGGCGACATCCACAGCGTGGCAGAGGCCGACAGCGCCTTCGACCGCTATGGCGTGGATGCCGTGATGATTGGCCGCGCCACCTTCGGGCAGCCGTGGGTCTTTGCGCGCCGCACGTTCACCACCGACGAGAAGCTCGACATCCTGCGCCAACAGGTGCTCGCCTCCGTGGAACGCCTCGACGAGTACCGGGGCATCCTGCATTCGCGCCGCCACCTGGCAGCGTCGCCGCTCTTCAAGGGCATTCCCGACTTCCGCCAGAAGCGCATCGACATGCTGCGCGCCGACACCGTGGAGAGCCTCTTCGCCATACTCGACGACATACGCCCCCTGCTGGCTGAGAGCTGACAGAGACCGACAGTCACACACCCGTCAGCAGCCCTGCTACCGGCTGCGGCTGATAAGGTCCCTGGCCGCCTCGATGAGGGTGTCGATGCCGCGTTGGGCATCGTCGTCGCTGAGGGTCACGAGCGTGTCGGGCTGAATGCCGAACTCAATGTGCTGCATGTCGGCATCATAGCTCGGAGCCGACGAGAAGCGCACGCTCCATCCTATGGGAAGTTCGGATGAGAAAGGGAAACCGCTGCCACCGCCCGTCTGGTCGCCAAGGATGGTGACGAGCGGACATTGCTTCATGTCGCGCACAAAGTTGTTGGCAGCGCTGTAGCATTGGCGGTTGGTGAGCACAACGACGGCTTTCTGCCATCGCATGTAGGGCGACGGCTCGAGGTATTCGGCCTCGGGTTCGGAGAAGTCGGTGTGGCCGGGACCCGTCTTGTGGGCTACGTAGCCCACCAGGCGGCGCTCGTTGGTGAAGCGGCGTGCCAGGCGCTGGGCCTCGGTGAGGTTGCCGCCGCCGTTGCCCCTGATGTCGAGGATGAGCCCCCGGCACAGACGCAATGCATAGAGCACCTCGGAGATGTTGCCGTCGCCACCCACGTTGGCAAACGATGGACACACGACGTAGCCGATGTTGTCGGGCAGGATGCGGTAGGAGAGCCCGGAGGCTATCTTATAGTCGGTGCCGAGGTAGGCGTCCTGCAGGAGAGGGTCGAAGTTGCGGGGATACTCCTCATACCACGACCAGTTGCGCCCCACATCGTGGGCAGCATAGAGGTTGACGTGGCCGTCGCGCAACGTGGAGAGCATGTCGGCCAGCACCTCAAAGAGCTGTGCGTTGCTCATCTTGTCGCTGAGGCGCTGGCGGTAGTCGATGCGCACCTGTGCCCAGTTGAAGCCGAGTTCCTGCTGCTTGTAGTCGAGAAAGCAATAGTTCTGGTCGATGATGGTCCACAGGGCATCGAGATTGCCACGTGGGGTGTTGTCGTATTGTTCCTCGCTGATGCATGAGGTGAGCACGAGGCATGCGAGGAGGATGTATCTGAGAGGTTTCATGATTGTGACGCTACATGATGAATGGTTCTTGCGCCGCATCGCGGTGCTTGCGGTGGCCGAGGTGCTTCACCCACCCGATGACGAAGGCATGGTTGTAAGCGTGGTGGCGCAGGTTGTTGACATGGCTCTGGCGTATGTCGAGGAGGTAGCCGGCGCGTATGGTGGCACCAAGGAGCGGGAAGTCGAGGGTGAGCATCGAGCGCAGGTTGGGGCGGTTGACGGGGTGTGTGAAGCACACGTTGTGGTCGTAGTTGCCCTGCGAGAAGATGTCGTAGTAGCTCTGAGTGTAGTTGGGGCTGAACATGACGCCTATGAGCGGTACGTCCAACTGCTCGCGCAGACGCATGGTGTGGCCCCAGAGGCGGAAGGTGTAGATGGCGGCTGCCGAGGCGGCGATGTCAGCCGCGAGCAGTGCCTGTGCGGGGTTGTTGCTGTTGCGGGTGTTGTAGAGGAAGCCCCCTGTGGCTGTGAGCTGCGGCCCGGCCATGACGCGCAATGCCGGCAGCGGTGTCCAGCTATAGTGCCACGTGGCATCATAGCGCATGTTGCCGCCGAGGCACCGGCCATTGTCAGACGGGTTGTGCATCAGGGTGAAGTCGGTCTGGAATATGCCCTGGTAGGACACGCGGCCGTGCATCAAGCGTGTGGGGCGCAGTTTCTCCTTGATGAATGTCAGCTGCGGCCCGCGGTAGTTGACGGGCGAAAGGTATGTGTCGAGCTGGCGCGTGGCACCTATGCCGAAGAGCGTGGCATGGGTGGCGAATGACGTGCGTGGCCCGGCCTGGGGCTGAGGGGACAGGGGCGGCTGGGTGGAGGCCTGGGCGGGTGGCTCCTGAGCGGGGAGGGCCTGGGCGGGTGGCTCCTGGGCGTTGGCTGCAACGATGTTGCAGCAAAGGAGACACGCTGCTGCGAGCTGCATTAGAAGATGTTGGCGCATTAGTCGAAGAGGTTGAATTGGCCGGTGACGGGGTCGAAGCTTGGGGTGGGGGCTGTCGGCTCGGGAGCGGCAGGCTGAGACGTGGCGGGCTCGGGAGCTGCAGGAGCTGACGGTGTTGCGGTGGTGTGGGCCGTTGCAGCCTCAGCGGCTGGCTCATCGGCCGTGGTGTCGCCGACTGGGGTGTCATCAGCCGGAGTGTCGCCGTCGGGGATGTCGCCTGTCGGGGTGTCATCAGCTGGAGTGTCGCCGTCGGGGATGTCGCTTGTCGGAGTGTCGCCATCTGGCGTAGCTGGCATGGTTGGTTCCAGCTCCTCGATGGCGGCGATGTTGAGTGTGGTAATGCGCTTGCCGCGTGCCTTGAAGCTCTTCTGGCCGATAAAGTCGGTGGCTTGGATTTCCATAGGGTCGCGGAAGTCGTCGGGGGCGGCGTAGCTCACGAGCAGCCGTGGTTGCGGCGTGTCGGTGAGCAGCAGGAGGCAGTTGGCACCCGCCTTGCGTGCCTGTGCTATGTCGGCCATGACGTCCGTGTTGGCAGGCTTATTGCCGCCAGCCACAGCGTGGGCCGCCACGGTGGCGTCGCCAACGAAGTTCTGGTGGCGTGTCGTGGCCTCGAGCGCGAAGCGTTTGAGATAGGCATAGCCTTGGTCGGCATCGTAGAAGGCCGCCGTCCACACCTTGTCGGCGTCATATTTCTCTATGCGCAGCAGGTTGGGCTCATAGTGGTTGTTGAGGTCGAAGTTGGTGACGTAGAAGTCGCCGCCCGGCAGCACCACGAGTATGGAGTCGTTGGCATGGAACTCGCCAAGGTACTGCCCGTGGTCGTCGTAGTTGAGGCGATGTACGTCCCAGTCGAACCACACCTTGCGCCCGCCCAGGGTGCTGGTGCCGTGGCTCTTGAGGGTGATGCGCTCCACGTCGAGCCGCGTGAGCAGGTTGCCCATGCTGGCACGGCCCTTGATGGCGATGTCGCTGAAGTCCTTGTCCAGGGTGAGGCGTTTGAGCTTGGGCACGGGCTTGAACGCCACCTTGATGACCTCTGCCTCGCCGTTGGGGTTGGCGGTGAAGTAGGCCACGCGGCTGCCGGGCTTGCCCTGTGTGACGTCATACTCGCGGTCGCGCGTGATGGATGTCACGTTGAAGCGCTTGATGTAGAACGCTCCCGCGCGCCCGTCGCGATACACGCAGTTGTATATGGTGCGCGTGTCGCCGCGCTTGAAGATAGCCACGTGTATGATCTGGCACTTGCGTTTCTCGGCCTTGGAGCGCTCCGTCTCGCCCACAAACACCTTCTCGCCTATGCGTATGACCTTGTACGTGCCGTCCTTGTAGAAGATGATGACGTCGTCGATGTCGGAGCAGTTGCACACGAATTCGTCCTTCTTCAGCCCCGTGCCTATGAATCCCTCCTCACGGTTGATGTAGAGCTTCTGGTTGGCCTCCACCACCTTGCTGGCCTCTATGCTGTCGAAGCTGCGTATCTCCGTCAGGCGTGGGTGGTCCTTGGCATACTTGTCGTAGATGAAGCGGAACCAGTTTGCTGTCACCTCCACCATGTTGGCCAGGTCGCGGTCTATGCCGGCTATCTCGTCCTTCATGCGCGCTATGGCTTCCTCGGCCTTGTCCTTGTTGAACTTGGCGATGCGCTGCATCTTGATTTCGAGGAGGCGGAGGATGTCATCGCGCGTCACCTCGCGCACGAATTGCGGGTAGAACGGCGTCAGGCGCTCGTCGATGTAGTTGCACAGCTCGTCGGTGTTGTTGGCGTTCTCGAAGGGCTTGCCCTTATAGATGCGCTCCTCGATGAATATCTCCTCGAGCGAGGCGAAATGGAGGGCCTCCATGAGCTCGCCACGGCGTATGAGCAGCTCGCGGCGCAACAGCTCCTTGGTGTTATCGACAGAGCGTCGCAACACCTCGCTCACGGTGAGGAAACATGGCTTGCGGCCGTCGATGACGCAGCAGTTGGGCGAGATACTCACCTCGCAGTCGGTGCAGGCATAGAGTGCGTCGATGGTCTTGTCGGAGCTGGCGCCGGGCATGAGGTGTATGAGTATCTCCACGCCGGCGGCCGTCATGTCCTCCACCTTGCGCACCTTGATCTTGCCTTTCTCGGCCGCCTTGAGGATGCTGTCGATGAACTGCGAAGGCTTCTGCGGCGACCCCGTGGTCTTGCCGAAGGGCAGCTCCGTGATGGCCAGCGTCTTGCTGTCGCGCTTCTCAATCTTGGCGCGCACGCGCACCACGCCGCCGCGCTGCCCGTCGTTGTACTTGGCCACGTCGATGCTGCCGCCCGTGGGGAAGTCGGGATAGAGCTGGAAGGGTTCGCCGTGGAGGTAGGCCACGGCCGCCTGACACAGCTCGCCCAGGTTGTGGGGCAGTATTTTCGACGAGAGTCCCACGGCAATGCCCTCGGCGCCCTGTGCCAGCAGCAGGGGGAACTTCACCGGCAGGGTGATGGGTTCCTTGTTGCGGCCGTCGTAGCTGAGTTTCCACTCCGTGGTCTTGGGGTTGAACACCACGTCGAGGGCAAACTTCGAGAGACGCGCCTCGATGTATCGGCCGGCGGCGGCGTCATCGCCCGTGAGGATGTTGCCCCAGTTGCCCTGGCAGTCGATGAGCAGCTCCTTCTGCCCAAGCTGCACCAGCGCATCCTTGATGCTGGCATCGCCGTGGGGGTGAAACTGCATGGTGTGGCCCACGATGTTGGCAACCTTGTTGTAGCGGCCGTCGTCCATGCGCTTCATCGAGTGTAGGATGCGGCGCTGCACAGGCTTGAAGCCGTCGCCGATGTGCGGCACGGCGCGCTCGAGAATGACATACGAGGCATATTCCAGGAACCAGTCCTGGTACATGCGGTTGAGGTGGTGGGTGATGCCGTCGTGGGGCACTGCTTTGTCGTCCATGCAGAATGAGGGAAGGGTAAATGCGGGTGCAAAGATAGCAAAAAGCTGAGGAATATGATGCCTTGTCGCACGAAAAAAAGATGCCACGCCCCAAAAAGGAGGGAAAAAAGGCATCAAGGCGAAAAAAAGTGGAGCCATGCGCAAGAAAGCTGGAAGAAATTACGTACCTTTGCCGCGCCAAGCCGCTCGAATGGTGGAATAGGTAGACACGAGGGACTTAAAATCCCTTGGCCTGAAACGGCCGTACGGGTTCGATTCCCGTTTCGAGCACTCGCAATCCCCTAACACGTTTGCCATGATTAGACTGTCCTCACTTCGCGCCGGCAAGGCTCTGCTTTGCGCGCTTTTTGTTTGTATCGGTCAGCACGGTGTTCTTGCGCAAACGCCACCGACGTTCAGCACCGAGTCCGACCCACAATGGTATGTCATCCGTTTCTGCCGCGGCGAGGCAGCGCTCATGGACATGGGCGAGGGCGCCACGCTGCAGACAGCCGACCTCGACAAGAGCAACGACGCGCAGCTGTGGCGCCTCACAGGCAGCGCCGACGCCTGCGAGATTATCAGCAAGCAAGGGCGACACATCTATTATAATAGCGCCACGAGCCGCTACGCTGCTGCCACCAGCGCCACGGGCAACCTGCGCCTGGCCGCCACCACCCACGCCGACTACGCCCCGGCCTGGGAGATACAGGCAGCCAGTGAAGGCGGCAAGAGCATGAACCAATGGGGTGGCTTCGGTTTGGGTCGCGAACTGGGGTCGTGGAGCGCCGGCGACCCCAACAACCCGCTCCTCTTCATCGACCCTGCCACGCTGCCCGACACCGACCCTCAGCCGACGAAGCTCGCCGAGTGGGCCACAACAGCCTACACCTCCTACCGCCCCGAGCATCTGCTCACGCTGTGGTACACTGCGCCCGTGACGAAGGCCACCGTCAGCAATCCCTGGATGGAATATGCGCTGCCCATCGGCAACGGCCAGCTCGGCGCCATGGTCTATGGCGGTCTGCGCCAGGACCTGCTGCAGTTCAACGAGAAGACACTCGTCACCGGCTCCTCCACCGACTACGACCGCGGCGGCGGCTACCAGAACTTCGGCCATCTATACATCGAGGACCTGAGCGATGCCTTCGGCACCACGACGGCTAAGGGTGCCAAGGAGTATGTGCGCACCCTCGACCTGGAGACGGCCGTGGCCACTGCCGAGTGGAAGAGCACCGACAAGAGCATCACCTTCCGCCGCGAGTACATAGCGTCGGCACCCGATGATGTCATTGCCATTCACCTCACTGCATCCCAACCCGGCCGCCTCAGCCACAGCTTCCGCCTATGGAACGCCCACAACATACGCGGCACCATCGACGGCACGACGGCCACCTTCGAGGGGCGCCTTGCCACCGTGAGCTACTGCGCCTCCATGCGGGTCATCCCCGCCGGGGGCACCGTCGCCGCCACCGACAACGCCATCGAGGTGCGCGATGCCGACGAGATTCTCGTCATCCTCGCCGCCGGCACCGACTACGATGCCACGGCACCGGGCTTCGTGGCAGCCACCGACCAGCTGCGCGCCCGCACCGAGGGCCGCGTGGCAGCCGCCGCACAAAAGGACTGGGGCACACTGCTCGCCGCCCACACAGCCGACTACACCTCGTACTTCGACCGCTGCCGCCTGAGCCTCGACGGCGCCGCCAACGTGCGCACCACCGACAAGCTCGTGGACCAGTATGCCACGCTCAAGAGCAAGTCGTCGCTCACCAGCTCCAAGGACGCGCGCATGCTCGAGCAGCTCTACTTCGCCTACGGCCGCTACATGCTCATCGCCAGCTCCAGAGGCATCGACCTGCCCAACAACCTGCAAGGCATCTGGAACAACAGCAACAGCCCCGCCTGGAACGCCGACATCCACGCCAACATCAACATACAGATGAACTACTGGCCAGCCGAGAGCACGGGCCTGCCGGAGATGCACGAGAAGTACCTCAACTACCTCTACAACATGGCCCTCGTGCAACCCGTGTGGAGGCAGTATGCCCGCGACTGGCTGGGCCACACGAAGGGCTGGGCGTGCTTCACCGAGAACAACATCTTCGGCAACTGCACCAACTGGATGGCACAGCAGTACCCCGAGGCAGGGGCGTGGAGCTGCGACCACCTCTGGCAGCACTACCGCTACACCCGCGACCGCGACTTCCTCAAGAACAAGGCACTGCCCGTGATGCTCTCGGCCGTGGAGATGTGGATGCAGCGCCTCAAGCGCGCCGCCGACGGCACCTGGGAATGCCCCAACGAGTGGAGCCCCGAGCACGGCCCCACGGAGAACGCCACCGCCCACTCACAGCAGATTGTGTGGAACCTCTTCGACGCCACCATCAAGGCCATTGAGCTGCTGGGCGACGACAGCGGTGTGAGCGCCTCGCAGCTCAACCAGATTAAGACCAAGTTCAGCAAGCTCGACAACGGCCTGCACACCGAAGTGTACACCTCGGGAGCGCGCAACGGCGTGCGCAACGGCGAGACCATCCTGCGCGAATGGAAATACACCACCTACGCCCAAGGCACGGCCAGCGAACCCGGCCACCGCCACCTCTCACACATGATGGCGCTCTACCCCTTTGCCAACCTGCCAGCCACAAACCCCTACTACGAACCCGCCGTGCGCAGCCTCGTGCTGCGCGGGCTGCCCTCCACAGGCTGGAGCATGGGATGGAAGATGAACCTCTTTGCCCGCGCACTCATGCCCGACCAGTGTGTGGAACTCTTCAAGCTGGCCTTCAAGCACAGCACCAGCTACGGCACCGACCAGAGTGCGGGAGGCGTATATTACAACCTCTTCGACTCGCACGCCCCATTCCAGATCGACGGCAACTTCGGCATCACCGCCGGCATGGCCGAGATGCTCCTGCAAAGCCACACCGACACGCTGCAGTTGCTGCCGGCACTGCCCTACACGTGGCGCGGCGGCAACGTGCGCGGCCTGCGTGCCGTGGGTGGCTTCCAGGTTGACATGACATGGGCCGAGAGCCGCCTCACACAGGCCACCATACGCGCCACCGTGGCCGGCGAGCTGCCCATAGCGGCTCCCGACATCGCACGCTACATCATCACCGACGCCGCCGGCAGGCCCCTGCAACCCACCATCGTGCGCACCGACTGCATTGTCCTGCCCACCGTGGCTGAACAGGTGATTACCCTCACCGCCCCCGACGACCTGCTGCATGTGGATTCTCCCACCGCCAACGGCGCCACCGACGGACGCGTCTTTGACATGCTGGGGCGCCAGGTGGGCGACACCACTCGCACAGGCTTCTATATCGCCAACGGCCGCAAGGTGGCCGTGGTGAATTAGCCTCCCACACACCGCACACCTCCACACACGCACACCTCTATATATTATTGCAAAGCGGTAATTTCGTCTATTGCATGCGGCTGTCAGCCGCACATACCGCCACACACAGATTCACCACTACCCCACTCACCCACCTCTCAATCACCACCCATCACCTTGCTCTATCCATCACCCATCTTCGGACCCGTCCACAGCCGCCGCCTCGGCCTCTCGCTGGGCATCAACCTGATGCCTGCCGACGGCAAGATGTGCTCCTTCGACTGCATATACTGCGAGTGCGGCTTCAACGCCGACGCACGCGGCGGCAGCCCGCGCCCCACACGCGACGAAGTGGCCCAGGGCCTGCAACGGCAGCTCGAGCTGATGAGCGCCGAGGGGCGCCTGCCCGACGTGCTCACCTTTGCCGGCAACGGCGAACCCACGCTGCACCCACAGTTCGCCGACATCATCGCCGACACGCGCCGCCTGCGCGATGCCTATTGCCCCGAGGCACGCATCAGCGTGTTGAGCAACGCCACACAGGTCACCAAGCCCGCCGTCCACCAAGCCCTCATGCTCGTGGACAACAACATCCAGAAGCTCGACACGGTGGACATCGACATCATACGCCGCCTCGACCGCCCCGCCCCGGGCTACGACCTCCAGGCCATCATCGATGCCCTCGCCCGCTTCAACGGGCATGTCATCGTGCAGACCATGTTCCTCACGGGCCATGTCGATAACACCGACGAGCAATACGTGGCACCATGGTTGGAAGCGCTGAAGCGCATAGCACCGCAAAGCGTAATGGTATATACCATCGACCGACCAACGCCCGACCACAGCCTCCGCAAAGCCGACGCACAGACCCTCGACGCGATAGCCGAACGCGTGCGCGCCCTCGGCATGGCATGCTCGGTGGCCTACTAACCCACCCCACACATATCAGACATGAAAAGAACATGCGTCATCCTGGCCGCGCTGCTGGCCACCACAACGACAATGACTGCACAAACGCTCAAGAGCTTCACCCTCAACGACCTCATGGCGGGCGGTTCCACCTTCTGGAACCTCCAGCCCGAGTACATGTTCACCACGTGGTGGGGCGATGTGCCAGTGAAGCTCACCGTTGATGATGCCACGCGCCTCGACACCGACACACAACTGTTCACGGCCGAGAGCCTCAACGCCATCGTCGGCGAGCAGAAGGTGCGCGCCTGCACAGCCCTCACCATGCCCTATCCGGGCGAGACCATAGCAATGCTGCAGCTGCCGCGCGAGCTCATCCTGATTGACTTCGGCAAGGGCGAAGTGGCATGGCGCGCCGACATTGCCGAGGGAGCATCGGAGCTGGCTTGGAACGCCCGGAGCCGCAACCTGGCCTATTGCATTGGCGCAGATGTCTATGTGCAGCTGCCCGACGGCACACGGCGCCGCCTCACCACCGACGGTTCCGACGACATCGTCTATGGCCACAGCGTGAGCCGCGACGAGTTCGGCATCAGCAAAGGCCTCTTCTGGAGCGACGACGGCACGCGCCTGGCCTTCTACCGCAAGGACCAGAGCCGCATCCCGTCATACCCGCAGGTGGACATCACCAAGCGCATCGCCGCCACCTACGTCGATAAGTACCCCATGGCGGGCTGCGAGAGCGAGGATGTCAGCGTGCTCATCTACGATGTCAGCGCGCAGACCACCACCACCTTGCAGAACCCCAAGCCGCAAACCGACTACATGACCAACCTCTCATGGGCCCCCGACGCACAGACGCTATATGTCTTCGAGCTCAACCGCGAGCAGAACCACATGCAGCTCTTCGCCTACGACGCCGCCACGGGCACCAAGGCCGCAGCACCCATCCTCGAGGAGAAGCACCCCAAGTACGTGGAGCCGCTGCACACGCTGGCCTTCCTGCCGTGGGACAAGACGAAGGCCATCATGCAGAGCCGCCGCGACAACTGGAACCACCTCTATCTCATCGACCTGAACAAACACGTCTATCCCGAGTGGCACAATGCTGGCGGCGGCGGCACCGTGAGCAACAGCCGCGCCCTGACACTGCTCACACCGGGCGACTATGAGGTGCGCGACTTCGTGGGCTTCAACCGCAAGGCCCGCACGGCCATATTCGTTGCCAACGCCACCCACCCGCTCCACCACACCGTGTGGTCGGCAGCCATCGCAGCCAAGCCCAAGCTGCAACTGCTCAGCGCCGGCGAGGGCGTACACACCGCCTCGCTCAACGACAGCGGCACACAGCTCATCGACACCTACTCCTCGCCGACAGTGGCACGCCAGGTCGCCATCCTGCAGACCGACAAAGGCCAAGCCTCCAAAGGCTCGCCCAGCAGCCTGATGGGCTATGCCCCACCCCGCACAGGGAAGGCAGGGGCGAAGCTCCTGCTCGACGCCCCCGACCCGTGGGCCGGCTACGCCGTGCCGGAGATTACCTCCGGCAGCATCAAGGCCGCCGACGGCGTGACCGACCTCTACTACCGCCTCATCAAGCCCGTGGGCTTCGACCCGGCGAAGAAGTATCCCGCCGTGGTATATGTCTATGGCGGACCCCACGCCCACAACGTTCAGGCCTCGCGTGGCTACTACTTCCGTGGGTGGGAGATCTATATGGCGCAGCGCGGCTACGTCATCTTCGTGCTCGACAACCGCGGCTCCGAACACCGCGGCCTGAAGTTCGAACAGGCCACCTTCCGCCACCTCGGCGATCAGGAGATGGCCGACCAGATGCAGGGCGTGGAGTTCCTACTGTCGTTGCCCTGGGTCGATGCCGACCGCCTCGGCATCCACGGCTGGAGCTTCGGCGGCTTCATGACGACGAACCTCATGTGCTCGCACCCCGACGTGTTCAAGGTGGGTGTGGCCGGCGGCCCCGTCATCGACTGGAAGTACTATGAGGTGATGTACGGCGAGCGATATATGGACACCCCCGACGAGAACCCCGACGGCTATGCCGCCTCGTCGCTGCTGCCCAAGGCCAAGAACCTGCGGGGCCGCCTGCAGATCATCCTGGGCTACAACGACCCCACCTGCGTGCCGCAGCACACCTTGTCCTTCGTGCGTGCGTGCATCGACGCCGGCACGCAGCCCGACCTCTTCCTCTATCCCGGCGACGGCCACAACATGTTCGGCACCGACCAGGTTCACCTCCACGAGCGCATCACCCGCTATTTCGACGACCATCTAAAATAAATAACCATAATGAATATACTCCTTCTTGGCAGCGGCGGCCGCGAGCACGCCCTTGCATGGAAAATAGCACAATCGCCCCGCGTTGACACACTCATCGTGGCTCCCGGCAATGCCGGCACCGAGGGCATTGCACTCGCCAACGGCGGCCTGTCAGCCAATGCCGGCCTCTCGCTGGGCGACTTCGCCGCCATCGGCGACTTTGCCCTGACGAATGCCATCGACATGGTCGTTGTGGGGCCAGAGCAACCGCTCGTCGATGGCATCTACGACTTCTTCCAGGCCGACGAACGCCTCGCACGCATACCCGTCATTGGCCCGTCGAGGGCCGGAGCCGAGCTCGAAGGCTCCAAGGACTTTGCCAAGGGCTTCATGCAGCGCCACGGCATCCCCACCGCCGCCCATCAGACCTTCAACGCCGACACCATCGAGGAGGGCCTGGCCTTCCTCGAAACGCTGCAGCCACCCTACGTGCTCAAGGCCGACGGCCTCTGTGCCGGCAAGGGCGTGCTCATCGCGCCCACGCTGGAAGAGGCCAGGACGGAGCTTCGCGAGATGCTCGACGGCATGTTCGGCCAGGCCTCGGCGCGCGTCGTCATCGAGGAGTTTCTCAGCGGCATCGAGTGCTCGGTGTTCGCCATCACCGACGGCACACACTATGCCCTCCTGCCCGAGGCCAAGGACTATAAGCGCATCGGCGAGGGCGACACGGGCCTCAACACGGGCGGCATGGGCAGCGTGTCGCCGGTGCCGTTTGCCGACGCGGCGTGGATGCGCAAGGTGGAGGAGCGCATCGTGCGTCCCACCGTCGAAGGCCTTGCTGCCGAGGGCATCAGCTACAAGGGCTTCATCTTCTTCGGCCTCATCAATTGCGGCGGCGAACCGAAGGTCATAGAATACAACTGCCGCATGGGCGACCCTGAGACGGAGACCGTCATGCTGCGCCTCAAGAGCGACATCGTGGAGCTGTTCGAGGGTGTGGCCCTTGGCGACCTCGACACGCGCGCCGTGGAGTTCGACCCGCGTGCCGCCGTGTGCGTGATGCTCGTCAGCGGCGGCTACCCCGGCCATTACGAGAAAGGCAAAGCCATCGACATGAGCCGCATGCAGCTGGGAGCCGACAGCGTGGTGTTCCACGCCGGCACCAAGCGCGATGCCTCTGGCCGCCTGCTCACTGCCGGCGGGCGCGTCATAGCCGTGAGCAGCTACGGGTGCGACCGCGACGAGGCACTGCGGCGCAGCTTCGAGGCAGCCGCGCAGATCGACTTTGACGGCCGCTACTTCCGCCGCGACATAGGAAAGGACCTGGAGTGAGACACCGCCTGCAAAACGCCATTGCCGAGAGCACACTGACACTGCCTCTGACCGCCGTGGTGGCCACGCTGCTGTGGTGGCTGCCCCAGGGCGGCTACACCAGCACGGCCCTCCACGCCTGGTTCGTTGCCGCGCTGACAACATATTTCGTCATCGAGCTCACCACGGCCAACGCCCTGCTGCGCACCCGCTCGCAGATGGCAGCCGTCCTGGTGCTGGCCTTCCTGGGTGCCAGCGGCTACCTCCACACCCACCGCGCCGCACTCATCGTCATGCTCGCCGCTGCCATGGCCCACCACTACCTGCTGCACACCGCGCCGCAATCATCGTCGGCCGACGACGTGGCATCGTCGCGCGGCGGGGGTGGCCTGGGAGGTTTCGCCCGCGCCAAGAACCGCCCGCAGGTGGCCACGTTCCATGCCTTCGCGTGCCTCTCGCTCGGGAGCATAGAGTGGCCGCCGCTGTTGCTCTTCGCGCTGCCCTTGCTCTGGAGCCAGGCCATATACCTGCGCTCCATCACGTGGCGGTGCCTCGGCGCAGCGCTCATAGGCATTGTGCTGCCATATACCTTGTGGGCGGCAGCTGCGCTCTTCGCAAAGACCTTGGCCGAGGTGCAGCAACCCACGCCAGCACTCATCGTGCCAGACACGACGTCACCCGTCCCCGCCACACCAGCCTCGGCGCTCGGCGCGCAGCTCACCTTCGCCGCCTTCACAGCCCATTGCGAGGCCATCATAGCACCCGTGGCCGAACCCGTGACCACAGCCATCAGCGGACAGTTCCCCACGCCGCAACCCTACGCCATGTGGCTCGCGGCGGAGAGCGGCGCCCCGGCAGCCGTGGCCGCCTGGATGACACCGCGGCTGGCGCGCTGCCTGCTGCTGGCCGTGGCGGCTCTGCTGGCGCTGACGGGGTTTGTCCACTATGTGCGCCGCAGCTACGACGACAAGATACGTGTGCGCATGAGCCACTACACCTTCCTCACCACCATGGCCGTGGCAGCGCTGTGGCTCGCGCTGCAGCCGCGCCACTTCGACCACCTCTTCCCGCTGCTGGTGCTGGCCATGGCTCCCTCGGCAGCACATTTCGTCGCCCTGACGCGCACGTGGCTCACCAATGCGTGGGTCGTGGTGCTGGCCTTGGCGCTCGTGGCTGTTGGCGTTGTCAACCTCGTGCCGGATGTGCAGGCCTACATGTCCGCTGCCACAGCCTACGTCCGGCAGCTGCTATGATAAAAACAAAGGAGACGAAACAGCATGTTTGAGCTTCTCGAGTCCTGGGGCTACTGGGGCATGTTTATCTCATCGTTCATCGCCGGGACGGTGTTTCCCTTCAGCAGCGAGGCCGTGGTCACCGCCTTGCAGCTGGCGGGCCTCGACCCGGTGTGGCTCTTCGTAGCGGCCACGGTGGGCAACGTCGGCGGCTCCATGGTCAACTACGGTGTGGGGCGCCTGGGCAAGATGGAGTGGATAGAACGCTATCTGCGCGTCTCGCCCGAGAAGGTGCATCGCGCCGAGCGGTGGATGGAGCGCTACGGCGCGTGGATTGGCATCCTGTGCTTCATGCCCATAATGGGGTCGGCCATCGCCGTGGCACTGGGTTTCGTGCGCGCCAATCCGTGGCTCTCGCTCCTGACCATCACCATCGGCAAGGTGGTGCGCTATGCAGTGCTCATCTTCGCCGTGGCGCAGGTGGCATGAGGCGCTGCCCCACCCCACCCCGCAAAAAGTATGAGCCAAGGTGCAAAAAGGCACCCGCCCATGACACGCATTTGGCAGATAATGCCTATATTTGCGCCCAAGAAAACCATCACAGACACACTCCCAACCACACACATGCTCGCACACATCTACGCCGAACCCACCACCGGGAAACCCGCCACAGGCTTCAGCTTCGAGGTGCTGCCGCCGCTCAAGGGCACCGGCACCGACTCGCTCTTCCGCACCATTGAGACGCTGGCACCCTTCGCCCCGCGCCATATCAACATCACCACCCACCGCTCGGAATATGTCTATCGCGAAGTAGGAGGAGGCATGGTGGAGCGACGGCGCGTGCGCCGCCGCCCCGGCACCATCGCCATCGCAGCTGCCATACAGCAGCGCTGGGGCATCCCCGTCATCCCGCACATCGTGTGCTCAGGCGCCACGCGCGAGGACATCGAGTACATGCTTCTCGACCTGCAGTTCCTGGGCATCAGCGACGTGTTTCTCCTGCGCGGTGACAAGGCGCGCGAGGAGAGCGCCTTCCAGCCCACACCCGGCGGCCTGGCCCACGCCCTGGAACTCATAGACCAGGTGAACCGCTTCAATGCGGGCTATTTCTGCGACGGCACTCCCATCAAGATTCCGGGCAAGGCCTTTGAGTTTGGCGTGGCGGCCTATCCCGAGAAGCATGAGGAAGCCCCGAACATACAGAGCGACATCGACGTGCTGCTCGAGAAGCAGCGCCGTGGTGCCACGCTGGCCATCACGCAGCTTTTCTACGACAACGAGGCCTTTTTCCGCTTCCTCGACATGGCACGCGCAGCCGGTGTCACCATGCCCATCATACCGGGCCTGAAGCCACTCACCAAGCTGTCGCAGATCACCGTGGTGCCCAAGACCTTCCGCTGCGACCTGCCGCAGCCGCTCTACGCCGAGCTGCGCCGCTGCCAGAGCGACGACGAGGTGCGCCAGGTGGGCGTGGAATGGACCACGCAGCAGTGCCGCGAGCTGATGGCCCACGGCGTGCCGAGCCTGCATTTCTATACACTCAGCGCCGTGGATAGCATACGCCAGATAGCACAAGCCATCTACTGACCGCACACGGCCGCACACGGCACGGCCGCCGTGGTGGCGACGGCAGCGGCAACGCCTCTCCACCACCCCAACGCCGACGGCGCCGCCAGGCTCATGGCCCGACGGCGCCGCCAGACGTTGGCTGCCACGGCGTGGCATTGAGCGTTTACTTCACCTCCCAGATGTCGTTGGTCTCGAGCAGCTCGGCAAAGGTGTGGTACTTCTTCTGCGCGCTGACCTCGGCAATCTGCGCCTCCACGGCGTCGTTGTAGGTCGGGGCCTCCACGTCGCGGATGACGCCGAGGGCGATGGGGAAGCCGTCGCCGTCGCCCATGAGGGCCAGCTTGAGCTGCAGGGTGTTGTCCTCGGCATGGGCGTCGTGGACGAGGATGTCGTCGATGGTGTAGCCGTCCTTGCCTATCTCCACCACCTTCAGGCCGAAGCCCTGCTGCACGAGGCCGTACTCGGAGTTCTCGCCGAAGACGAGCTTCTCGCCGTGGCGCACGTAGATGGCGTTCTTCTTGCGGCCGGCGGGGGTATATACGCTCTCGTGGGTGCCGTTGTTGAAGATGACGCAGTTCTGCAGAATCTCCGTCACGCTGGCGCCCTTGTGGGCACGGGCGGCCTTGAGCACCTCTATGGTGCCGGGGGCGTCTGTGGCCACGGCACGTGCGAAGAAGTGGCCGCGTGCGCCGAAGCACAGCTCTGCCGGGCGGAAGGGGTCCTCGACGGTGCCGTAGGGGCTGCTCTTGCTGACGAAGCCTCGTGGCGAGGTGGGCGAGTACTGTCCCTTGGTGAGGCCGTAGATGCGGTTGTTCAGGAGGATCATGTTCAGGTCTATGTTGCGGCGGTTGGCATGTATGAAGTGGTTGCCGCCGATGGCCAGGCCGTCGCCGTCGCCGCTGATCTGCCACACGTCGAGGCGCGGATTGGTCACTTTCACGCCCGTGGCGATGGCTGCCGCGCGGCCGTGGATGGTGTTCATGCCGTAGGTGGCCATGTAGTGGGGCAGACGGCTGCTGCAGCCGATGCCGCTGATGACGGCGATGTCCTGGGGTGCCACGCCGATTTCGGCCAACGCCTTGTGCAGGTTGGCCAGGAAGAAGTGGTCGCCGCACCCGGGGCACCACCGCGGCTGACCTTTCTTATAGTCTTGTGCTGTAAACATACTACTTATGATTTACTGAACCACGAATTTCACAAATTTATCGAATTGTTTCTTCGCATCGGTATTATATCGAATTTAACGAATCTGTGAGGGGAGCAACACTGTTAAGAGAACACGTTATGGTGGAAACAGGCATGCTCAGACGAGATAGCGCTCATATCGTAGTGAAGGCTCACCGAAATTGATGAGGAGAGCCAAGCTCATATTCGCTACTCTTGCATAATTGATAGCCTGTGAACGTTGATAGTCCTCTATTGCCTGCACAGCCTTCAGCTCTACGATGATGCGATTATAACAGATGAAATCAGGCTTAAACTCGGTCTTCAGCACTTGGTTCTGATAGGTAGCAAAGATTGGTTCCTCGCGTAAGAACGGAATGTTCTGCTGTTGGAATTCAATCTCCAAAGCATCCTGATAGACTTTCTCATGGAAGCCATAGCCAAAGAAGCGGTGTACAGCCATGGCTGCCCCGACTATCTTATATGACTCCTCTTTGAATAGAATATCCATCGTTGACCTTTCAAAACTAATTAAGCGGTTTCCTCTCAATTCGTACAATTTGCTAAAATTATGACGACAGGATAGCTTTGAATTCGAGTAATTCGTGCAATTAGTGGTGCTTTATTACTTTATTATATCTGTTGGAATGCAGCTACGAGTTCGCTGACCACGAAGGGCTGGCCCTTGACTTGGTTGAACTGCGCGGGCACGAAGCCATCGACCTTCATGCGGAGGTAGGCGGCGAGCTGGCCCATGTTCTGTTCGGCCACGATGACGTGCGGGTAGCGCTTCAGCACCTCGGCGGTGTTGGCAGGCAGAGGGTTGAGGTAGCGCAGCTGTGCGAGAGCCACCTTGCGGCCTGCGGCGCGCAGCTCATCCATGGCGGCGTGGAGGTGTCCGTAGGTGCTGCCGAAGCCCACGATGAGCAGGTCGGCATCGTCCTTGTCGCCAATGACCTCGAGGTCGGGCACCTGGATGCGAGCCACCTTCTCGGCGCGGAGACGCGTCATGAGGTCGTGGTTCTCGGGGTTGGTGCTGATGGCACCCGTGCGGTTGTCTTTCTCCAGTCCGCCCAGGATGTGCGTGAAGCCCTCGCGTCCCGGCACGGCCCAGTAGCGGCTGCCGGTGGCCTCGTCGCGCATGTAGGGTGTCCACTTGCCGCGCAGCTCCTCGGGCACGTAGGGCGGGCAGATGGCCGGCATCTGCGCCATGTCTGGCAGACGGAAGGCTCCGCTGCCGTTGGCCACGAAGGCATCGGTGAGCAGCACGACGGGCGTCATGTGCTCCAGCGCGATCTTGGCGGCGTCGTAGGCGGCATAGAAGCAGTCCGTCGGGGAGAGGGCGGCCAGCACGGGCATGGGACTCTCGCCGTTGCGGCCGAAGAGCACCTGCAGGAGGTCGGTCTGCTCCGACTTCGTGGGCAGACCCGTGGCAGGTCCGCCGCGCTGCACATCGAGCACCACGAGCGGCAGCTCCATGATTACGGCGAGGTTCATGGCCTCGCTCTTGAGGCAGATGCCGGGGCCGGAGGTGGACGTCACGGCCAGCGCCCCGGCGAAGCTGGCGCCGACGGCGCTGGCGCAGCCGGCAATCTCGTCCTCACACTGCACGGTCTTCACGCCGAGGCTCTTGTGCTTCGACAGCTCGTGGAGCACGTCCGTGGCGGGCGTGATGGGGTATGAACCGAGATAGAGCTGCAGACCTGCCTTCTCGGCAGCGGCTATGAAGCCGTAGGCCGTGGCCTTGTTGCCGGTGATGTCCATGTAGCGGCCGGGCACCTTCTCCTTGGTGTCGATGCGATAGACGTTCATGGCCGACGAGTGTGTGTTGTGGCCGTAGTCGTAGCCGGCCTGGATAACCTTGATGTTGGCCTCGGCGATGGCGGGTTTCTTGGCGAACTTCTCACGCAGGAAGTTGAACGCCACGTCCAGGTCGCGGCTGAAGAGCCAGCACACGAGGCCCAGGGCGAACATGTTGCGGCACTTGAGCACGGACTTCTGGTCCATGTCCGTGTCGGCCAGCGCGTCCTTCACCATCGTGGTGAGCGGGCAGGCGATGACGCGGTCGGGGTCCACGCTCATCTCGGCGATGTAGTCCGCGGTCTTGAACTCGGCCTTCTCCAGGTCCTTGGGCCCGAAGGCGTCGGTGTCGATGATGATGGTGGCCGTAGGCTTGGCGTAGCGCAGCTGCGTCTTGAAGGCAGCGGCGTTCATGGCCACGAGCACGTCGCACAGGTCGCCCGGCGTATATACCTGCCCGGCGCCGATGTGCACCTGGAAGCCGCTGACGCCGGTGAGCGAGCCCTGCGGGGCGCGTATGTCCGCAGGGTAGTCAGGGAAGGTGGAGATGCTGTTGCCCACAGTGGCACTAATGGTTGAGAAGATGTTGCCGGCGAGCTGCATGCCGTCGCCGCTGTCGCCGGAGAAGCGCACCACCACTTGCTCCAGCTCTTTGATGTCTAATCTATCTGCCATCTGATGAATGTGAAATGATGTGGTTTGTTATCTTGAATTGAGGTATGGTCTCTGCACTTGAACTCACGGCGTCCCGGCGGCGCTGGCGCGCGCTGGCTGCCATAAGGATGCGCACCCGGTTGCTGCCGGAGTGGCGTGAGATGTGGCGTGAGGTGTGGCGTGTCTGATATTTTGTGTGACGGAGGGTTGTATGCGTTGTCAATAGAAAAGGAGCGGATTCACAATCCACGGGTCGCTTGTCGCCGGTGAATTGTGAATCCGTCAGTGCGCTCGACCTATGGTCGCTTCGACACTTCGAAGAGGAGCATCGGTGTGCACGTTCATGCCAGCGCCTGTCTCCTTGAACCGCTGTTCCGTGGATATGTCGGAATCTCTGAGTGGACCAGCTAGGGCTTGAACCTAGGACCTCCAGATTATGAGTCTGTTGCTCTAACCAACTGAGCTACAAGTCCATTGCCTACACGCAAGGCGCATGCCTCCGTTTTGACGGCACAAAGGTAGCACAAAATGTCCAAAGTTCAGGCCACGGAGGATATATTTTTCATCAATTTAATGTTTTTTCACTATTCCATGCCGCTGCCACATGGCATCAGAGCCGCTGTATCTGCTCTGCGGCCAGGCTTGTCACCTTGGCGATGAAGGCCGCGTCTGCACCCAGCGCCTTCATCTTACGTGCCATGTCGATGTTGGCTTGCTCCATGCCTTGCTTCATACCCTCTTCATACTGACCTTCCATCACGGCTATGGTGTCGCGAAAATGGCGGATGCTGGCATCGTAGCGGATGCGGTCTTCGTGGGAGAGGGAAGCCACCTCGGCAATGCTGGCAATTTTCTGGAACACTGCATTCTGCAGCAGTTCCGGCATTCGTTGTAGTACGTCCATGTGCTTTAATACGTAAATCATTTGTTCGAAAACGGTGGCGCACTCCTCCAGCTCTTTCTGAAAAAGAGGCAACTGGAGGTAGATGAGCCGCATGCGGTCGCTGAACGGCGTCTTGTGGCGCATGTCCATCAACGAGACATCGGTACGGAAATCCGTGGATATGTCTTTCTGGTGGAAATTGAGAAACGCCACCAATATGGTTGCCTTTACATTATATTCCCATTCGGCACCGCGCTCGCCCTGCATGGCTATGGAACGCGAGATATAATATATGCTGCGGTTTTTGAAGAATGGCTGGCTCTTGTTCTGCATCTCCACTATGATATGCCCCCCATCCTCAAGCTCGCAGTATATGTCATATATGAGCGAACGGTCATTGTCGGCTATGCCGAGCTGCTCCTTGTCGAGGTATTTCAGATTGGCGATACAGTACTCGCCCTCGAGCAGCGTGTTGAGGAAAGTGATGAGGACGGGCTTTGAGATTTCTTGGCCGAAGATGCGCTTGAAACCTACATCTGTGAATGGGTTTATGAACTTGCTTATCATATTACGGCTTCTGTTATGCTATATCATAGCGAAACGGCTGCCCCGAGTTGGTTGCCTTTTGTCGAGCGAGCACTCGCCGGCGGTGAAACCCTGACGCATGCATGCCTGACATGACCGTTTCAACCTGATTTGTGTGCAAAACTAAGCATTAAAAACGATGCCACAAAGCTAATTAAGGAAGATTAACACTCTGCAGCACAAGGTGCCAGCACATGACTGGTCACCACGACCGCAAACCACATCACGCACAACGATCTCAGATGAAGCCCTGCCGCGGAGAAGCAAGCCACCTGCCACGCCCGAGATTTCGCCTTGCTTCATGGTGAAAAGTCACCTCACCCAACACAGACGGCGCTCGCCACCCCCTGCTCACCCACCCAGCGGCGCCAAGATGCGGGGGCATCGACGCGATGTTGAAACCGATGCACCACGATGCCCCCGGCTGCCAGCCTCCGACAGACAAAGCCGCTACCGCGGCACGTAAGCTTTCTCCCCGCGGCACGTTTCCTCGCTCAGCGCGGAGCGTTTCCTCGCTCCCCGTGGAGCGCATGGCTACTTGCGCAGCATGTTGCTCCCCATTTTCAGCCGCAGACGACCCTCCACGCCTGAGATGGTCATACCTCCGCGATGGCCGAGCTATTTCTGCTGCAACAATAGGACTTTCTTCTCATCCGAGGGCGAATTTCGCCTCCTCTCGGCCCCTTTTCTCACAAAAACGGTTAAATGTTCGCCGCCGTTTGAAGATTTTTGGGCAAGAGGCTGCGACGCAACACATTTTTTTGTACCTTTGCCGATGCATTGCGGCGGCTGCCCTGTGTCAATCCGACGGACGGGTGGCATAAGCTGGCGGTGCAGACATCATGGACATAGGCGTTTTCTGACGCCTTGGTTTTGACGAAGTAAGAATCTCGCAAACTCGAACTGATTGTCAAAAACAAGGCAACGAGGACGCCCCTTGGGATGTTTATAGACAGCCCATATTGTGTATATACAAGGATGGCGAGACAGCCATCAGTGTATCCGCATGGGTAATCACTATAGCATTCACTGTGGGGCTCTCCACGTTGCTCGTTTCGACAATCAGGGCAATGCGAGAGCCTTTACTTCGTGGAACGGGCAACAGGACTGGCTCCACGTTTTTTATGCTCCTTGGTGTAGAGACCTGAATCAATAACCCGCAGCCTTCGGGGAGCCTGGCCGCACAAGAATCGGGATTCTTTGCACGCAAAACGGCATAGCCGAGCGGCAAATCCCTCAATGAGGTGGCAGGCATCACTCGCTATCACGCACGCTACTATGCGGCCCTGCTCACTCAGCAGCAGGCCGGTGGCGACCTTGGCTCTTTGTCGCAGTCGCTGCTCAGCTCAACTGTTGACATCAATCCCCACCAGATTGATGCCGCCCTGTTTGCCTTCAGTTCGCCATTCTCCAAAGGTGTGGTGCTTGCTGACGAGGTGGGATTGGGAAAGACCATCGAGGCCGGACTCGTCGTCTGCCAGTATTGGGCCACAGGCAGGCGGAAGATACTCATCGTCAGCCCTGCCTCCCTGCGCAAGCAATGGGAAGCGGAATTGCTCGATAAGTTTGGCATCCCCAGCGAGATTCTTGACACCAAGAACTATAACGCCTACCAACGAGAGGGCAAGAATCCACTGAACCCCAAGCGTGCCATCATCTGCAGCTACAACTTTGCAGCCAAGCATAAGGAACATATTCTGCTACACGGCTTCGACTTAGCAGTCATCGATGAAGCGCATAAAATGCGCAACGTATATCGCAGCAGTGCCAAGACCTCAGCTGAAGTGCGCGATGCACTGACGGGTGTGCGTAAACTCCTGCTTACTGCCACACCCTTCCAGAACTCGCTTATGGAGCTGTATGGCCTTACCAGCATCATCGACGACCGTCTGTTTGGCAGCGAAAAGTCGTTTCGCAAACACTATGGTAAGGGAGAAAACCTGCAGGAGCTGAGACAGCGCATACAGAAACTCTATACCAGAACGCTTCGTAAGGATGTCCGCGAATACATCAACTACACCCATCGCCTGCCCCTGACGCAGAAGTTCAACGCTACCGACCAGGAGCAAGACCTGTATCAGGCAGTCTCCAACTTCCTGCGCCGTGAGGACATCTACAGCGTACCAGCAGCCCAACGGAAACTGACCACGATAATCATCCGCAAGATTATGGCCTCATCGACCTACGCCCTCGTGTTCACGTTGACGCATATCAAAGAGCGATTGCAACGGATGCTGGAGAGTCAGCAAACGGAACGCTTCACGATAGATGACTTGGTGGATGCCGAAGAGTGGGGCCTCTACGAAGACGAGAGGATGGATATTGCTGCCGAGGACAATACCCTTTTTGCCCAAGACGAGATAGACATACCGCAACTGAAAGCCGAGATTGCCACCATAGACGGTTTTATCGAAAAGGCACAAGCCATCAAGAGCGACTCGAAAGCCTCAGCACTGCTGAAAGCATTGAAGCGGGCCTTCAAGAAACTGGGTGAGCAAGGAGCCGAACAAAAAGCACTCATCTTCACGGAATCCACAAAGACGCAGGCTTATCTGAAAGACTATTTAGCGGCTAACGGCTATGCCAATCGCATCGTGCTCTTCAATGGTAAAGCCTCAGAGCCACAAACCAACGAGATATACAGACGCTGGTGCCTGGAGCATCCAGACCGAGTGAGTGGCATCAAGGCTGCCGACCGCCGTGCTGCCATCGTTGACTATTTTGAGCATCAGGCAGACATCATGATAGCCACCGAGGCCGCTGCCGAGGGCCTGAACCTTCAGTTCTGTTCGCTGGTTATCAATTATGACCTGCCGTGGAACCCGCAGCGCATTGAGCAGCGTATAGGTCGCTGCCATCGCTATGGACAGAAGTACGACGTTGTTGTTGTCAACTTCCTGAACAACCGCAACTATGCCGATGTGCGCGTGTTCAGTCTGCTAAGTACCAAGTTCAAGCTCTTCGACGATGTGTTTGGTGCCAGTGACGAAGTATTAGGGCAGGCAGATACACTCGATATAGAGTCGCGCATCTGGCATATCTACCAGCAATGTCGCAGCGAGGAGGAAATCAACGCGGCCTTCGAACAGCTGCAAGCTGATATGCAACAACAGATAGACGAGCGCATGACGGAGGTGCGCTCGCAGGTGTTGGAGAACTTCGACATCAACGTTCAGGAGCATCTTCGCATGACGAAAGACAATGCAGGAGCCTTCCTCAACCGTTATGAGCACATCTTTTGGGAACTCACTAAGTATATCCTGAGCAAAGAAGCTGTCTTCAACGATGAGCAGCATACCTTTGTGTTGCGAACGCCCGTGGCAGGTCAGCGCACAGGCAAGTACGCCATGCTTAAGAATACTGACGATGCAACGCCTTATCGTCTGAGCAGTCCATTGGCTCAGCACGTCATCAATTCCGCTTTATCGCTATCGTTAAGCGACGATGCAGAGATTATCTTCGACCAGCAGGCATTGGCGATGAACGCCAACCTGCCTGACTATCTGAATGGCAGCGAGGGTTATTTGGTATTGGCTTCTTTAGGTGTCTCTGCCCTTAGCGATGAACAGTATCTGCTATTCAATGCCTTTACTGATGAGGGTAAAACGCTCTCGCAAGAGAATTGCGAAAAGCTATTCCTCAATGGTGGCACGGAGCAGCAGACAAAAAAAGCAGGTGATGACATCCGTCGGCGATTAGGCAAAGACGTAGCCCAACACTCCACCGCCAAACTGAAGGAGATAGATGCTCGCAACCTGAAATTCTTCCAACAAGAAGAGACGCGCATCTACCAGTGGGAGCACGATGTGATAGATGGTATTGAGGACGAAATCAGCACGCTGAAGAAGAACATTCTGGTTGCGGAGCGTGATGCCCGCAATGCACAGTCGGTAGCTGAGAAACTGGACCTCGAAAAGAAGGTGGAGGAGATGAAGCGCAAGCGTCGTCGCCTGCGCAATGACCTTGAAGACCGCGAGGAGGAAGTGAGCCAGCAGCGCAAGCGGATGATTACCGAATTGGAGCAGCGCATGGTGAAAGCTACGGAAACACAAAATCTGTTTGTTGTCCGTTGGAAAGTTAAATAGCCAAAAAGTGGTATCGAAAAGAAATAGCAAATTCGTAAATCGTAAATATATATATGGTTAATTACTACGACAAGTTTGTCGCCAAACTACAAGAAATCTTCATGATGGATCATGCCGAGCTGGACTTTGGCATCTACCGCATCATGAACCAGAAGCGCGACGAGATACAGCATTTCCTGCAAGTCGATTTGCTGCCGCAGGTAAAGACGGCCCTGCAAGGCAATGGTGGAAACACTCAGCAGGCCAAGCAGCGCATGGCAGAGATAGAGCAGATGTTTGCCGGTATGGATATCGAGACGCTGCCAAATACCAATCCCCATGTTGCTGAGTATAAGAAGCTGAAAGCACAGTTGGCTCAAGGAGGCAGTGCAGAGGATATGGAGGGCGAAGTGTTCTCCCACTTGGTAACCTTCTTTTCGCGCTACTACGATGGTGGTGACTTTCTGTCGAAGCGTCGCTATAAGGATAATACCTATGCCATTCCCTACAACGGCGAGGAGGTGAAACTGCATTGGGCCAACAGCGACCAATATTACATCAAGACATCAGAGTATTTCCGCAACTATACGTTTGTGCTGCCTACGTCGAGACGAAAGGTTCACTTCGTGCTGAAGGATGCTTCCACTGAGCAGAACAACAACAAGGCACAGAACAATATGGAGCGTCGCTTTGCACTCTATCAGCCAGAGAATGCAGACGAACAAGTGATGGAAGTAACCTCGGAGGGCGAGCTGAACATCTATTTCACATACGAACTGATGCCTAAGGCTACCAAGCAGGATAGTATGATGGAAGACGCTATTAAAGCAATCACGCCATTAGTGCCTGCAGAGTTTGAGGAATTGTTGAACGTAAAGGCTCCTACCAAGAAGGAGCCAAACCGCACCCTTTTGGAGAAGCATCTGACGGACTATACCGCCAAGAACTCCTTCGACTACTTTATTCACAAAGACCTGGGTGGATTCCTCAGCCGCGAGCTGGACTTCTATATCAAGAATGAAGTGCTGCATATCGACGACCTTGACCCTCAGCACATCAACAGTCAGCTCAATGTGGTACGCGCTATTAAGCAGGTTGGCCAAAAGATAATCCAGATGCTGGCACAGCTTGAGAACTTCCAGCGCAAGCTGTGGCTGAAGAAGAAGTTTGTGGTGCAGTGCGACTATTGCATCACCCTCGACCGTGTGCCA
>JAFSVI010000181.1 GCA_017445145.1 Bacteroidaceae bacterium
GGTTCTGTGGCACGTCTGCTCTACCTCGACGAGCGTGGCCGCACGGGTGTGGACCTCTCCATGCGTGCCGCCATAGAGGACGACGCGCTGCGCCTCACCCTCGACCCGCTCCAGCCCGTCATCGCCTACCGCCGTTTCCAAGCCAATGCCGACAACCACTTCTGTCTGCTGCGGCGCAACCGTGTGGATGCCGACCTGCGCCTCTTGGGCGACGACGGCACCGGCATCAACATCTACACCACACCCAACGACGCCGCCCGCCAGGACATCACCCTCGCCCTGCAGCGCATAAACCTCGGCGAAATAGTCAGCGTGGTGCCCTACGCACCTCGCCTCACAGGCTTCCTCGATGGCGACCTCCACTTTGTGCAGCACGACAGCAACATAACCCTCTCGGCCGACGTCACCGCCAGCGACCTCGTCTATGAGTCGGCACCCCTGGGGCAGGTGGGGCTGCAGGCTGTGTATCTCCCCAACGCCGATGGCAGCCACTTCATCGACGGCTCCCTGCTCCACACCGGACTTCCCGTGGCCTCCGTCAGCGGCACGCTGGGCAAGGCCACGCATGATGGGGTCATGGCCCTCAATGCCGACGTCACGCTCGACGCATTCCCTCTCTCGCTGGCCAATGGCTTTATACCCAAGGGCGACGCTGCCGGGCGAGTACACATGGCCCAGCTCGGGGGCTTCCTCCTCGGCAGTATGCACATAGGCGGCAACAGCCGCCGCCCCGACGTTGGCGGCACGCTGCACACCAGCGACGTGACCATCCGTTCGGACCTCTACAGCCTCGACCTTCGCATGCCCGACAGCGACATCGCCATCAACCGCAGCCGCCTTGCGCTCGACAGCCTCCGCCTCTTTGCCACTGGCGCCACGCCGCTCATGTTCACCGGCGGCATCGATTTTGCCGACCTCGGGCGCATAGCTATCGACGTGGACGTCACGGCCAAGGACTTCGAACTCATCAACGCCCGCAAGAAGGCCGCCTCCGTGGCCTACGGCAAGGTGTTTGTGGATTGCAATGCCCGTGTGCGCGGCACCACGGACAATCTCAGCGTGATGGGGTCGCTCAGCGTGCTGCCAGCCACGGACGCTACCTATGTGCTCGCCGACTCGCCCCTGTCAGCCGAGGACCAGCTGGCAGGCCTCGTGGAGTTTGTGGATTTCACCGACACCGTGCGCATCGACACGCCTCCCGCTGCGGCACGTCCCAAGCACCTCACCCTCTTCATGAACATACAGATTGCCAACGCGGCCCAGTTCCACTGCCTACTCAGCCCCGACGGCTCCAACTATGTCGATCTCGAGGGCGGAGGCACACTCTCACTGGCTTACACCCCCGACCGCAATCTCCAGCTCAATGGGCGCTACACCATCAACAGCGGCACACTGAAATACACCATGATGGTCATCCCACTCAAGGAGTTTGCCATCAAGAGCGGCAGCTACGTGGAGTTTCGCGGACCCGTCGCGAACCCACACCTGAACCTCACGGCCACAGAGCGCATGCGCACCACACTCACCGAGAACGGACAGCCGCGAAGCGTGTTCTTCGACGTGGGCCTCGCCATCACACAGACGCTCGACAACATGGGCCTGGAGTTCACCCTCGAGGCACCCGAGGACATGCTTGTGCAAAACGAGATTGCCACCATGTCCACCGAGCAGCGCGGTCGTGTTGCAGTGACCATGCTCGCCACGGGCATGTACATCACCGACAACAGCTCCTCGACCACAGGCGGCTTCTCCGGGCAGAACGCTCTCAACGCTTTCCTGCAGAGCCAGATCTCCAACATCGCCGGAAAGGCCCTGAAGAGCGTGGATATCTCCATGGGCGTGGACCAGGGCACGAGCACCACCGGTGCTACGACCACCGACTACAGCTTCCGTTTCGCCAAGCGCTTCTGGGGCAACCGCATCAGCGTCATCGTTGGTGGCCGCGTCAGCACTGGCGAGGATGCCGTCAACAGCGGCGCGAGCATCATCGACAACGTCAGCATCGAATACCGTCTGGACAAGAGCGCCACACGCTACGTCAACCTCTTCTACCACAAGAACACGCAGTCGCTCCTCGACGGCGAAGTCATGGAGATGGGCGCGGGCCTCGTGCTGCGCCGAAAGACCCACCGTCTTGGTGAACTCTTCCTCTTCCGCTCATCAAAAGAATAGCCCCAAACACAC
>JAFSVI010000182.1 GCA_017445145.1 Bacteroidaceae bacterium
GCGGGTGCGCAGCAGAGCCGGGAGGACCTGCGCGGAGGATGCGCGGAAGAGCCGGAAGGCCTTGCGCGGCGGATGCGCGACAGAGCCAGGAGGACCACCCCGGCGGGTGCGCGGCAGAGCCGGGAGAACCTTGCCCGGCAGAGCCGGGAGGCCCTGCCCGGCGGATGCGCGGCGCAAGCGGCGTGCTACGCTATCAGCGCCTCGAGCGCGAGGCGGTAGCTGTCGAGGCCGAAGCCGCAGATGACGCCCCGGCATGCTGCGCTGATGCAGCTGTGGTGGCGGAAGTCCTCGCGCTGGTGCACGTTGCTGATATGCACCTCTACGACGGGTGCCGTTATGGCCTTTATGGCATCGTGCAGGGCGATGCTGGTGTGGGTGTATGCCCCGGCGTTGAGTATGATGCCGTCGGCGTTGAAGCCCTCATCGTGGAGCTTGTCGATGAGGGCGCCCTCGTGGTTGCTCTGGTAGTAGGCGATGTCCACGCCGGGGTATGCGCTGCGCAGCTCGTCGAGGTAGGAGTCGAAGGTGCGTGAGCCATACACCCCCGGCTCGCGTAGGCCGAGGAGGTTGAGGTTTGGGCCGTTGATGATGAGTATATGTTTCATTGTCGGATGGTGATGGGCGGTGGTGTGGGGCCTACGACGTCCGTTCCACCACGAAGTCGATGTAGCGGCAGAGGGCGGTGGTGACGTCGGAGGCAGGGAGTGTGGCGAGCAGGCCCACGGCCTCGTCGCGCAGCTGGCGCATGCGCTGCTCGGCGTAGGCCACGCCGCCACGGCGTATGGTGAAGTCCACGAGTTCCTGTATCTCAAGGCGCGAGGCCTCCTGCGCCCGCACCTTGAGCGCGAGACGCCGGAAGTACGTCGCGGCGGTGTCGGCGTCGGCTGCCGTGGCCACGGCGTGGACGACGGGCAGCGTGAGCTTGCCCTCGAGCATGTCGTTGCCCTTGGGTTTGCCCACGTTGAGGGTCTCGTCGAAGTCGAAGATGTCGTCGCGCATCTGGAAGCAAAGCCCCACGAGGTGGCCATAGCGCTCGAGGGTGGCGCGTGTGGCGTCGTCGGCACCGCCGAGCAGGGCGCCCACGCAGGCACATGTGGAGAAGAGGGCCGCCGTTTTCTTGGCGATGACGCTGAAGTAGGCCGCCTCGTCGAAGGTGGTGAGATGCGTGTTGGAGAGCTGCTCGAGCTCGCCGTCGGCCAGCGTCTGGCCCAGCCAAGCCGTGCGCTCCACGACGGGCAGCGAGTGCGTCAGCGCCAGCTCTGCCAGTGCCTTGGAGGTCATGAAGTCGCCCACGAGCACAGCGGCTTTGTTGTCGAAGAGCGCATTGACGGAGCGCTGCCCGCGCCGCATGTCGCTCTCATCGACGACGTCGTCGTGGACGAGGCTCGCCGTGTGGAGCATCTCCAGGCCGGCAGCGGCGTGGAGCACCTCTGGCGTCACGCCGTTGGCGCCCTGTCGCGCGCAGAGCAGCACGAGCGTAGGGCGCATCATCTTGCCCAGGCGGCGTGTGACGTGTGCGAGCGCGGCTGCAAGAAGCTCATTGTCGGCGCGCAGGCTCTGGCGGAACACATCGGCATATCGCCGCAGGTCGTCGGCAATGGGTGTTTGGATGTCGTGTAGCATATCGGCGGCAAAGGTACGCAAAAAGTTTAGAGTTGGCGGCTCACGTGTGCGTGTTTTTGGGTGTCTGTGTGCCTTTTTTATGCTTTTTTTGGCTTTTAGGCGAAAAACTATGGTGGCCGACGGCCTTTGTCGAATCTTTTTTTGTACCTTTGCGCCCGCATAGGCCCGAGCGGCCCATGCGCCAACATCACGCCTCACACACCATGACCCGACTCCTTCTGCTCGACGCCTACGCGCTCATCTTCCGCGCATACTACGGCTTCATCAAGAACCCGCGCATCAACAGCCAGGGCGAGAACACCTCGGCGGTGCTGGGCTTCGTCAACATCCTGGAGGAAGTGATGGCCAAGTACGCGCCCACACACCTCGGCGTGGCCTTCGACCTGCCGGGCGGCACCTTCCGCAGCCAGCGCTACCCTGCCTACAAGGCGCAGCGCGACGAGACGCCGGAGGGCATCCGCTTTGCCACGCCCTGGATCAAGCGCATCCTGGCGGCCTACGGCATCCCCGTCATCGAGGTGGCCGGTTTCGAGGCCGACGACATCATCGGCACGCTGGCCACGGAGGCCGGTCGCCAGGGCATCGAGACGCTGATGGTGACTCCCGACAAGGACTACGGCCAGCTCGTGGGCGAGAGCGTGCGCATGCTGCGCCCCGGCTCGAAGGGCGACTTCGAGGTCATGGGCCCGGAGGAGGTGTGTGGCAAATGGGGCATCGCCAACCCGCGCCAGGTCATCGACATCCTGGGCCTCATGGGCGACGCCTCCGACAACATCCCCGGTTGCCCGGGCGTGGGCGAGAAGACGGCTTCGAAGCTCATCCAGCAGTTTGGCAGCATCGAGGCGCTGCTCGCCGCCACCGACCAGCTCAAGGGCGCCCTGCGCACGAAGGTTGAAGGCGCGGCCGAGCAGATACGCCTGTCGCGGTGGCTGGCAGAGATTGTCACCGACGTGCCTGTGGAGCTCGACATGGAGGCGCTGGCCGTGAAGGCGGCCGACGAGGCCGCCCTTGCCGACATCTACAACCGCCTGGAGATGCGCTCGCTCATCAAGCGCCGCACAGCCGCCCACGACGCCGCCGCCACAGCCGCCGCCACGCGCCCACAGCCCGTGCAGGGCGACCTCTTTGCCGACATCGGCGCCGACGACGACACCACCACCACCGCCGGCAGCGGCAGCACACAACCCGGAAGCTACCGCACCGACACCACGGCCGCCGCCAAGACCCTCGCTGCATACTCGCCCGACACGGCCTCCTACACCCTGGCCGACACACCCGCAAAACGCGCCGCGCTGCTCGCCACGCTGCTCGCCGCCACGGAGGTGAGCCTCGACACCGAGACCACAAGCACCGATGCCATGCAGGCCGAGCTTGTGGGGCTGAGCTTTGCCACACGCGAGGGCGAGGGCGCCTACGTGCCTGTGCCGCCCGACCGCGACGCCGCCACGGCCATCGTGGCCGAGTTCCGTCCCCTGTATGAGCACCCCGCCATCGTCAAGGTGGGTCAGAACCTGAAATACGACCTCAACGTGCTGGCCGCCTACGGCATCAGCCTGGCGCCGCCCATGTTCGACACCATGCTGGCCCACTATGTGCTCCAGCCCGAGATGCACCACGGCATGGACTACCTGGCCGAGGCATACCTGGGCTACAAGACCATCCACTTCGACGAAGTGTTGAGTACGTCGCCGTACCACGGCGACACAAAGAAGCCCAAAACCCACCAACCCACCATGCGCGACGTGCCAGTGGAGCGCGCATGCACCTACGCCGCCGAGGACGCCGACATCACCCTGCGCCTGAAACACACCTTCGAACCCATGCTCGAGCAGGAAGGCGCCGCACGCCTCTTCGCCAACATCGAGATGCCACTCATGCCCGTGCTGGCCGACATGGAGCGCACAGGCGTGTGCCTCGACACCGCATCGCTCGCCGAGGCCGGACGCCTCCATGCCGAGCGCATGCGCCACCTCGAAGACGACATACGCGCCCTGGCGGGCGGCGAGTTCAACATCTCGTCGCCCAAGCAGGTGGGCGAGCTGCTCTTCGACCGCCTGCACCTGAGCGACCACCCGCGCCGCACCAAGGGCGGGCAGTACGTCACCAGCGAGGAGGTGCTCGAGAAGCTGCGCCCCAAGCACGACATCGTGGGCAAGATCCTCGACTACCGCGCCGCCAAGAAGCTCGTAAGCACATACATCGACGCGCTGCCACGCCTCATCAACCCCCGCACGGGCCACATACACACCTCCTTCAACCAGAGCGTGACGGCCACAGGGCGCCTCTCCAGCTCCAACCCCAACCTGCAGAACATACCCGTGCGCACGGCCGACGGCAAGGAGATACGCAAGGCATTCGTGCCGGAGCCGGGGCAGCTGTTCTTCTCGGCCGACTACTCGCAGATCGAGCTGCGCCTCATGGCACACCTCAGCGGCGACGAGGGCCTCATCGAGGACTTCCGCCTCGGCCACGACATACACGCCGCCACAGCCGCCAAGGTCTTCCACAAGGACATCGCCGACGTCACACGCGAGGAGCGCAGCCGCGCCAAGACGGCCAACTTCGGCATCATCTACGGCATCACGGCCTTTGGCCTCACCGAGCGCCTCGGCATCTCGCGCACGGAGTCGCGGCAGCTCATAGACCAATACTTCGACACATACCCGCGCGTGCAGGCATACATGCAAGAGAGCATAGCCCGCGCACGCGAACACGGCTACACCGAGACCATCTGCGGACGCCGCTGCTACCTGCGCGACATCAACTCGGCCAACGCCACCGTGCGCGGCTTTGCCGAGCGCAACGCCATCAACGCCCCCATCCAAGGCTCGGCGGCCGACATCATCAAGATTGCCATGGTGCGCATACACCGCCGCCTCGAGGCGGAGGGACTGCGCTCGAAGATGATACTACAGGTCCACGACGAACTCAACTTCAGCGTCCACCCCGACGAGCGCGACCGCGTGGAAGCCATCGTCATCGAGGAGATGCAGGCCGCCTACACCCTGCGCGTGCCGCTCATCGCCGACTGCGGCTGGGGTGCCAACTGGCTCGAAGCCCACTAAGCCCCCTCCCCCATCTCAAACACCATCCCCTCTCCCCAATAACCCATCCCCAATAACCCCTCCCCCATCCCAAACCCCTCTCCCCCATCCCCCATAACTCCTACCCCTGCCCAAACGCCCCCTCCCCCGTCCCCCCACACCCCTCTCCCACACCCC
>JAFSVI010000183.1 GCA_017445145.1 Bacteroidaceae bacterium
CGAGGTCACCGTGCGCGGAGGCCCCGACTACACCTACACGGGCCAGGAGATATGCCCCGAGATACGTTTCTACTTCAACGGCACGTATCTCGAGGAGGGGCGCGACTATGTCGTGGCCTATTCGGACAACGTCGAGGTGGGCACCGCCTACATCGCCGTCATGGGCATGGGCGACTTCTACGGCATCGGCTACATTGAGTTCCGCATCGTGCCCGACATGATTCCCGGCGACGCCAACGACGACGGCGTGGTCAACATCCTCGACCCACAGTGGACGCTGCGCTACATCCATGCCCCGGCGCAGACCACGCCCTTCAACTTCAAGAACGCCAACACCTTCTCCGACGACCAGACCATCAACGTACAGGACATCGTCTGCACCGTCAACATCCTCCTGGCCACGCCTGCCGCCGCCCCGCCTGCCGCTGCCCCGAGTGCCGCCGCCCCGAGTGTCGCCGCCCCGCGTGCCGCCGTCCCGAGTGCCGCCGCCCCAAGTGCCGCCGCCCCGAGTGTCGCCGTTTCCGACGGCTTTGCCGGAGGAGCCACCCCCGCCGCCACCCTGTCCGCCACGCCCGGGGCCATCATCCTCACGGCTCCCGCCGCCGCCCCCGTGGCCGCCATCGACATCACCCTCGACGGCATAGCCCCCGAGCAGCTCTCGCTGGCGCTGCCCATGAGCGACTACCTGCTGGCCACGCGCGCCACGCCCGGCGGCGGCACACGCCTCGCCATCGTGGCGCTGACGCAGCAGCCCCTCGTCGCGCCTGGGGAGACACGGCCCATCCTGTTCACCTCCACACTGGCCACGCCCACCGCAGCCCTCGCCGCCACGCCCGAGGCACAGCCCCTGGCCATAGGCCTGGATGAGGCCACCGCCATTGCCGCCGTGCCCGGCGCTTTTCCGCCATCCGCCGCCGTGCCCGGCGCTTTTCCGCCGGGTCCAGCCGCCAGTCAGCCCGCCTATGACCTCAGCGGCCAGCGCTTGGCCCGCCCGCGCCAGGGCATCAGCATCATCGGCGGCAGAAAGCTCGTCATAAAATAAACTAACAACAAAATACCCATCCACACATGAAAGCAATCACCAGAAACACACCCGCGACGGGAGCCATGCGTCTCCTGCTCACGGTGCTGCTCGCCGTGGCAGCATGGACGGGAGCGCACGCCGACATTGCACCAATCATCATGCCCATGCCGCGCGCCAACTACCTCTATGTGCCGCAGCTCGAGTACCGCCCCGGCGTGACGGTTGACGTGCCCATCTACCTGCGCAACACCGACGCCGTCGTCTCCGCACAGTTCGACATCCAGCTGCCCTACGGCATGCCGCAGGATGCCGTGCCGCGCCTGTCGGCACGCTCCAACGGCCACACCGCCAGCTTCTCGGCCATCAGCGGCCGCCCCAATGCCTGGCGCGTCGTCGTCGCCACCTTCCAGAACAACTACCTGCGCGGCAACGACGGCCTGCTGCTGAGTCTGCCCATGGTGATCCCCTCCAGCGCCGCAGGCCAGGACAAGAAGGTCAGCATCAGCAACGTGGTGCTCACCGACAAGCGCGGCAACAACATAGCCACGCGCACCGACGGCGAGACACCCGTGCCGGTCGTCGCCGGCGAGCACCCCGACCTCACGGTGCGCAACGTGACGCTCGCCCCCTCCGCCTCCGGTCCGGGCAAGGAGCTGACCATCAGCTACAACGTGGCCAACATCGGCACCGGGGCCACACGCGCCAGCTTCACGGCGAAGCTCTATCTCCAGGGCGCCTCGGGTGTGAGGTCATACCTCGGCAGCATACGCCACACCGACATCCTGGCCGCTGACGCCACGACAGGCGCCACCTTCTCCACCATGCTCCCCGCCGTGCTCCACGTCGATGGCCAGTGCCACGCCGTCGTGGAGGTGGTGCCCACGTCCTCCACCGGCGAGCTGCTCACCGACCGCGGCAACAACACCGGCGTCTCCCTTGCCACCGTCAGCGTCGGCAAGACGCTGACGCTCACCGCCAACAGGAACTACATCTACGAGGGTTCCTCCTACCTACGCTCCACGCTCACCCTCACACGCAGCGGCGACTGGAGCCGGGCCGAGACCTTCATCATCACGGCCGACGCGCAAAACCTCGTCACCTGCAACGGACTGACGCTACCCACACAGGTCACCATACCCGCCCTCTCCGCAGGCACGTCGCTGCGCATAGCCGCCGTCGATGACAAGATCGTGCGCCAGGGCCACGTCACGCTCACCATCAGCAGCCAGAACGGCTACAACGCCGTGGAGACCACCTTGCAGCGAGTCGATAACGACAAGAACCCGCTGTCGCTGCAGCTCACGCCCAACCCGCTCACCGAGGGACAGACGCTCACCGTCGCCGCACAGCGCGGAGGCGAGCTCACCGACGAGCTGGACCTGACGGTAAGGTGCAGCGCCATGAGCCGTTTCACCAAGGCGTTCAGCTTCCATTTCGACGCTGGGCAGAGCACCGCCACCATCGAGGTGCCGACCGCCGACAACGACCTCTACGAGGCAGACCAGAGCATACGCTTCACAGCCTCGGCCGCCAGCTACCAGACGGCCACGGCCACGCTCACGCTGCTCGACGACGACCGCCCGTCGCTCGCCATGACGCTCTCGCAGCCCGCCGTGACGGAGAACATGGACGATGACGACGACGCCCTGCCGCTCGTAGCCACCATCACCCGCGACCGCGACACGGAGCGCGAGGCCACCGTGCTGCTCACCAGCTCGCGCCCGGACGTGTGGTTCGAGACCTCGCGCGCCACCTTCGCCGCCGGCGAGGCCACGCTGCAGGTGCCCGTCCACGTGGCCGACAACAGCGCCGTGGATGGCACACGCGAGGCCACGCTCACGGCAGCACTCTATCTCGCCGCCGCCGCACGCGCCACGGGTGCCGACGACCGTTCCACGGCCACCGCCACGCTCACCGTGCGCGACGACGAGCAGCCCTACCTCACCCTGAGCAGCCGTGTCAGCGCCGTGGGCGAGGGCAGCACAGCCACCATCACCGTGCGCCGCGTGCAGGCCGACGTCTCGGCTCCCGCAACGGTGTCGCTCACGTGCGATGACGCGCGTGTGAGCTTCCAGCCCACGCCCGTCACCATCGCCGCCGGCAGCCGCACCGCCACCACCACCATACGCGTGGCGCGCAACAGCACCACCGACGACGCCGCCGACATACTCGTGCGTGCCACGGCACCGCAGCTCGGCGACGCCTACCTGCGCCTGCGCGTCACCGACCGCACGCTGCCCGACGCCGTATGCACCAAGATCGAGGGCGTGGGACCGCGCTTCTATGCCGGACTGCCCACCACGCTGCGCGCCACCATCCGCAACTACGGCACCGGCGTGCTGCCCGCCGGCATGACCATCGACGTGAGCATGGCCTCGAGCCGGCGCTACTACCTGCTCAACCCCGTCGGCATCTGCCAGGTGACCACCGACCGCGACCTGGCGCCTGGCGACGAGGCCGCCTTCGAGTTCGAGGCGCAGCTGCCGCAGCGTGTGGGCAGCTACTACGTCTGGGCTCGCGTCAATGCCGGCCGCGCCATCAATGAGCTCAACTACGGCAACAACCTGAGCCGCTCGTTCGGCTACATCACCATCAAGGCGCCCTTCCAGGTCAGCGAGGTCAGCGTGGCGCCCGAGGACTGCCTGCCGGGCGATGTCGTAGCCGTGAGCGGACGCATGACGGCCGAGGAGGACGGTCTGCTCAACGGGCAGACGGTGCGCATCAGCCTGCGCGGCAAGGGTCAGAACAGCTACACCGACACCCGCATAGACGCGCAGGGCAACTTCCGCGCCAACGTGCGCACCGACCGCTCGGCCTACGGCTGGCTCACCGTGCAGGCCACGGCCATAGGCCAGACAGAGGCCGCTCGCACCACACGCCTCCACGTGTATAACCAGAGCCTCTACTGCTCCGAGGGCACACGGTGGGTGGTCAAGGAGAATGCCACTCTCAATGGCTACTTCACGTGGGTGAACCTCAGCGCCAAGCCAATCGCCATCAGCAGCTTCCGCCTCACAGAACCCGTGCCGGAGGGATGCACCATACGCCTCACGCCGCCCACAGGCACCATAGCCGCCGGCGAGAGCGTGCGCATACCATTCACCGTCACGGCACGCAAGCCCACATCCGAGTGGCAGCGCTTCAGCGCCGTGGCCACCAGTGCCGAGGGTCTGCAGACCACCATGACCATCAGCTACCGCTGCCAGGCCACGACGTCGCACCTCGTCTTCTCGCCCACACGCATACGCACCACCATGCTCCACGGCCGCAACCGCACATACGCCGTCACCGTCACCAACCATGGCCTCAAGGCCACCGGACCGCTCTCGGCCCTGGCACAGGACTCGTGGGTGCTCCACGATGCCGACCGCCTCGCCTCGCTAGCGCCCGGTGCCTCGGCCACCATACACTTCACCTTCGTGGCCGATGCCTCCAAACATGCCGGACGAACATACAAGAGCTACTTCCAGCTCAAGCCCACCGAGGGACCTGCCGCCGGACTGCCCATCAGCATCGACGTCACAGGCCATGAGTATGCACGCTTCGCCGTGCGCGCCAGCGATGTCTATGCCCTGGCCAACGCCGACTACAGCCACGTGGCAGGCACCACAGTCACTGTGGCTGACGTGCGTACGGGTCGTGTGGTACACACCGGAGCGCTCAACGCGCAGGGCATCTGGCAGACGGAACAGATGGAGGAAGGCACCTACGACATCACCCTGGCACACGCGCGCCACGTCACCACACGACGCCGCATCGCCGTGGGTCCGGGCGAGGAGCGCCAGGTGGACGTCTTCATGCCCTACCGCGCGCTCATCGGCAACTTCGTGGTGCGCCACGACGACGAGGGCGACTTCTACTACATAGAGCAGAGCTTCGACATCGACCACGAGGCGCCGCAGGCCATCGTCAAGGCAACCATCGCCGACCGCGGCTTCGAGTGCGGAAAGGACACCGTGGATATCACGCTGCAGAACATCGGCAGCCGCACGGCACTGCGCTCGCGCCTGAGCTTCCCATACGTCAACGGCTGCACCTTCACCTTCCTCAACGACATGCCCGCCGTGCTCGAACCCGGCGACAAGCACATCCTCACCGTGGCCTACGAGGGCACACGCAGCGGCATGAGGCGCCTCATCTCCGCCGTGCGCATGTACTATGAGTTCGACATCAACGGCCAGACTCTCTACGAGGAGGACGCATACAGCACTCTCTTCGGCTGCACCGACGGCGGTGGCAGAGACAAGCCAGCCATAGACCCCAACCCCCAATGCTATGGCGACGACTGCGGCAACGACCCCGATCCCAAACCCGCGCCCGACGCATGCGACGACTGCCTGCCAGCGCCGCCCATGCCCGTGCCTGTGCCCGATGACACATGGATCCCGCTGCCCTCCTACGGCGGCTTCTGGAAGCTCGAGCTCGACGCCGACAGCGTCATCGTGGGCAACCAGCTCGGAGCCACGCTGCGCGTGCGCAACCAATACACCTCGGCCTACACCAAGATGCGCTTCCTGCCTGAGGTGTCGGACATCGAGACATACGAGTGGCGCACCGAGCGCTTCACCTTCGCCGAGGGCGAGGCAACGGGCTTCACCGCCGACGGCTCCTTCCGCCGCCTGGCGGCACAGACCGAGGGCTCGCTGCGCGTCGTGCTCACGCCGCTCACGGAGGCAGCACCCGATGGCCGCTGCCGCTACGGCCTGGGCGGGCAGCTGCAGTACATCGACCCGCAGACGGGCATGCACATGACGGCGTCGCTCTACGACTACGTCTTCACCGTCATCCCCGGCACGGGCGAGGTGGAGCTGACGTACCTCATCGGCCGCCACTTCATCAATGATGAGGCCGGGACAGAGGACATGGAACCCGCCTCGCCGGGCATCTTCGCACTCCTCGCACGCAGCAAGGACGAGACCACCTTCAGCCGCCTCGACCTCGCCGCAACGCTGCCCAGCGTGGTGGCCAACAGCGACGGCACCGCCACGGGCCTCATGGCACAGTGGGCCGGCATCGACGGCCAGGCAGCCAACATCAGCTTCGAGGACTTCAGCTACACCGCCGACGCGCCACAGCGGCAGCTCGCCGCACGCTGGCTCTACACCACCGCCGCCAGCGCCCACACCACCGACATCGCCGCCGTGGCTGCCGGAGTGCAGCCCGTGGCAGGCAGCGGCACGCGCATCACCGTAAACACCCCGCGCGAGCTGGTGCGCGCCGTCAGCGCCACACCGCCCGCCACACCCATCGACCTCAGCGCTGAGAGCGAGACAGACGCGCGCCTGGCGGCCATGACGCTGGGCGACGCCTACCTGCTCAACGACGCGCCCGACGACCTCTCGCTGCCCGACGTGGTGCTCACCGCCGACGGCCAGGAGAGCGACGTCGAGGACGTCAGCGCCACGGCTACCATCACCGCCACTGGCACCGTGGGCGAGGGCATACTGCACGTTAGCGCCAAGCAGGCAGGATGGGTGTATGTGCGCCTGGCAGACCCGACAGGCGGACTCATGCGCCTGACCAGCGTCACGCGCCGCAGCGACAACGCCCGCCTCTCGCCCGCCAACTTCTGGCAGAGCGAGCTCACGCCGCAGCCCGACTACTCCATGCAGCAGGAATGCATCATGCACCTGGCCGACAAGCTCGCCTCGGCTGAGGAGGACTATCTGCTCCACTTCGACGAGCGACCCGACCAGCCCGTGCGCCTGCTCAGCGTCAAGCTCTTCACAGCCGACGGCACCGAGGTCCATGACGGCTCCACCACCACCAAGCCCGTAGCCACCATACAGGTGGAGATGACGGGTGCCATACGCAATCTCACGCTCAACCACGTGTTGCTCACGGCGCTCGGACGCCTCGAGGACCTCGGCGACTGCCCCCTCACCAGCACTGACGACAAGCGCCGCTGGACGCTGGACATCTCTGGCCTCACGCCAAAGGCCGGCGAACACAGCCTCAGCGTTAACGCCTACAAGTTCCGCAACCCCGACAAGCGCGAAGTCATGGGCGAGCAGACGCTGACGTGGACGGAGGCCCTCACCGGCAATGCCAACGTCACCATCACCGTGGCGCCCGAAGACGCCTGCGGCACCACCGACCCCGTCGGCGGAGCCATGAGCATGGGGCAGCACACCTTCACCGCCACGGCGGCCGAGGGCTACGTCTTCAGCCGATGGATAGATGCCGAGACGGGAGGCGTGCTCGCCACCGACGCCGCGCTCACCCTCGACATCGGTGCCGACCGGCGTCTCACGGCGCTCTTCGCACCGGCCGAATATGACGTCATCATCCAGGCCGAACACGCACAGCTGCTGGCCCACACCTCCGGACGCTTTGCCGCCGGAAGCCAGGTGCAGCTGGCGCTGCAGCCCGAGGCGGGCTACGTCTTCAGCCACTGGCTGCGCAACGGCGACCACCTCAGCGACGACGCCATCACCACCGACGTCGTCCGCGCTGCCACGACCTACACCGCCGTGTGCGTGGCCGGCGACGAGGATGCCATAGCCCGCATCGCTGCCACCGACGGGCCGGCGGACATATACTCCATCACAGGCATCCGTGTGCGCACACGTGTCAGCGACGTGCGTGCCGCACTGCGTGGGCTGCCGGCGGGCATATACGTCGTTGGCGGGCAGAAGGTGCTCGTGCGCTAGCGCCACGCTCCTTTCTGCAGACGCCGCGTCTGTCGGCAAGTATCGTTACACCCGCCCGTCGGCATCGCATGCCGGCGGGCGGGTCTGTGCGTGGGGCGACGGGTGTGCCTGTCGCCGCCGCGCCGATTCTGCCTCCAAAATTTGGCCGTTACGGGAGAAATGACTAGATTTGCCGTCGAAACCATAAGCCCTGCGGCAGATACGCGAGCGAAAGTATGCAGCGCCCTTCGCTGCCGACGGGCGGCGCCTCTTTGCCATCGGCGTGAACTTCGACACCGCCACGCGCCGCATCGACGACTGGAGGGTGGAGCAGGAATGAAGGTGAGGCATGCCCGGGCGGGCATGAAAAGGTGTTGATAACTGTGTATATGAGTGTTAACGGGAGGTAGCGAATAGTTAAATAAACCTAAAATTAGCGTTTTTGGCTGGCGTTGCGGCCGTTGTGGTGGAATTTTATCGGCCAAAGACATTGCTAATTGACGGGAAAACCGTACCTTTGCAGCCCGAAATGGGCATATTATGCCCTTTTCACTCATGCTTTGCATCAAAATACATAACATATAACAATAAAAATCAAACAACAATGCCTACAATCTCACAACTCGTGCGGAAAGGCCGCGTAGCGATGGAGGACAAGAGCAAGAGCCCCGCCCTCGACAGCTGCCCCCAGCGCCGCGGCGTGTGCGTCCGTGTCTATACCACGACGCCCAAGAAGCCTAACTCCGCCATGCGTAAGGTGGCCCGTGTGCGCCTTACCAACAGCAAGGAAGTCAACAGCTACATCCCCGGAGAGGGACACAACCTGCAGGAGCACAGCATCGTGCTCGTGCGCGGCGGACGTGTCAAGGACCTCCCCGGTGTGCGCTACCACATCGTGCGCGGCACGCTCGACACCGCCGGCGTGGCCAACCGCACCCAGCGCCGTTCGAAGTACGGCGCCAAGCGCCCCAAGGCAGCAAAGAAAAAGTAACTAACCCGTTTTGTGCTCGTATAACCGCGGTTGAGTAAATGCCGCACCGCCTCGCGAAGAGGCCGGCGGCGTTGAAGACAAACGAATACAGCCCAAACCACAAAACCCACAACAACAATGCGTAAAGCTAAACCAAAGAAGCGTGTCGTCCTGCCCGACCCCGTGTATGGCGACGTGAAAGTCTCCAAGTTCGTCAACCACCTGATGTATGACGGCAAGAAGAGCATCTCCTACGGCATCTTCTACGACGCCCTGGAGATCGTAGGGAACAAGATGAAGGAGGAGGAGAAGTCCGCACTCGAGATCTGGAAAGAAGCACTAGCCAAGGTGACGCCCCAGGTCGAGGTGAAGAGCCGCCGCATCGGCGGTGCCACCTTCCAGGTGCCCACCGAGATCCGCCCCTCGCGCAAGGAGAGCGTGAGCATGAAGAACCTCATCGCCTTCGCCCGCAAGCGCGGCGGCAAGACCATGGCCGACAAGCTCGCCGCCGAGATCATGGACGCCTACAACGAGCAGGGCGGCGCCTTCAAGCGCAAGGAGGACATGCACCGCATGGCGGAGGCTAACCGTGCGTTCGCACACTTCCGTTTCTAAAAGTAACACGAACACAGGTAATCATCAACCCCCCCACACGACTAATGGCAAAACATGATTTGCATCTGACCCGCAATATCGGCATCATGGCACACATCGATGCCGGTAAGACGACAACCTCGGAGCGCATACTCTTCTACACCGGCCTGACACACAAGATCGGCGAGGTGCACGACGGCGCTGCCACCATGGACTGGATGGCACAGGAGCAGGAGCGTGGCATCACCATCACCTCCGCCGCCACCACCACGTTCTGGAACTGGAACAACAAGAAATTCAAGATCAACCTCATCGACACCCCGGGACACGTGGATTTCACCGCCGAGGTGGAGCGCTCGCTGCGCGTGCTCGACGGCGCCGTGGCAGCCTACTGCGCCGTGGGCGGCGTGGAGCCACAGTCGGAGACCGTGTGGCGCCAGGCCGACAAGTACAACGTGCCCCGCATCGGCTACGTGAACAAGATGGACCGCTCGGGCGCCGACTTCTTCGAGGTCGTGCGCCAGATGAAGGACGTGCTCGGAGCCAACCCCGTGCCGGTGGTGATACCCATCGGTGCCGAGGAGACCTTCAAGGGCGTCGTGGACCTCATCAAGATGAAAGCCATCCTGTGGCACGACGAGACCATGGGTGCCGAGTACAGCGTCGAGGAGATCCCCGCCGACCTGCAGGACGAGGCCGAGGAGTGGCGCAACAAGATGCTGGAGACCGTGGCCGAGTACAATGACGAGCTCATGGAGAAGTTCTTCGACGACCCCTCCACCATCACCGAGGAGGAGATACTCACCGCCCTGCGCGCCGCCACCGTGAAGATGGACATCACGCCCATGCTCTGCGGCTCGTCGTTCAAGAACAAGGGCGTGCAAACGCTGCTCGACTACGTCTGCGCCTTCCTGCCCAGCCCGCTGGACACGCCCAACGTCGTCGGCACGAACCCCGACACGGGCGAGGAAGAGGACCGCAAGCCATCGGAGGACGAGAAGACATCGGCCCTGGCCTTCAAGATTGCCACGGACCCATACGTGGGACGTCTCACCTTCATCCGCGTGTATAGCGGCAAGGTGGAGGCCGGCTCCTACATCTACAACACCCGCTCGGGCAAGAAGGAGCGCGTGAGCCGCCTCTTCCAGATGCACAGCAACCACCAGAACTCCGTGGAGGTCATCGCAGCCGGCGACATAGGCGCCGGCGTGGGCTTCAAGGACATACGCACCGGCGACACACTCTGCGACGAGGATGCACCCATCGTGCTCGAGAGCATGGACTTCCCCGACCCCGTGATAGGTATCGCCGTGGAGCCCAAGACGCAGAAGGACCTCGACAAGCTCAGCAACGGCCTGGCCAAGCTGGCCGAGGAGGACCCCACCTTCACCGTGCGCACCGACGAGCAGAGCGGACAGACCGTGATCAGCGGCATGGGCGAGCTGCACCTGGACATCATCATCGACCGCCTCAAGCGCGAGTTCAAGGTGGAGTGCAACCAGGGCAAGCCGCAGGTGAACTACAAGGAAGCCATCACCAAGACCGTGAACCTGCGCGAGGTCTATAAGAAGCAGACCGGCGGACGCGGTAAGTTTGCCGACATCATCGTCAACGTGGGTCCTGCCGACGAGGACTTTGAGGGCACAGGCCTGCAGTTCATCAACAGCGTCACCGGCGGCAACATCCCCAAGGAGTTCATCCCCGCCGTGGAGAAGGGATTCACCGGCGCCATGAAGAACGGCATACTCGGCGGCTTCCCCATGGACAGCCTGAAGGTGGAGCTCGTGGATGGCAGCTTCCATCCCGTTGACTCTGACCAGCTCTCGTTCGAGCTCGCTGCTCAGATGGCATACAAGGCATGCTGCGCTAAGGCAAAGCCCGTACTCATGGAGCCCATGATGAAACTGGAAGTCGTTACTCCGGAAGAGAACATGGGTGACGTAATCGGCGACCTCAACAAGCGTCGCGGACAGGTGGAGGGAATGGATTCCACTCGCACCGGCGCCCGCCTCGTGAAGGCAATGGTTCCTCTCGCAGAGATGTTCGGCTATGTTACCGCTCTGCGTACCATCACCTCAGGCCGTGCCACCAGCTCTATGGAGTACGATCACCATGCACCGCTGTCAAGCACGCTGGCTAAGGCCGTACTCGAAGAGGTTAAGGGCCGTGCCGACCTCGTTTAATTAATTGACAATTGATAATTGACAATTGATAATTAGCGGAGTGTCGCTGAGCAAATGACTCTTTAGCGGCCTCCATATTAAATAACAAATTAATTAAATAATTAACGACAATGAGTCAGAAAATTCGTATCAAGCTGAAGAGCTACGACCACAAACTCGTAGACAAGTCAGCCGAGAAGATTGTGAAGGCAGTCAAGGCCACAGGTGCTATCATCAGCGGTCCTATCCCCCTTCCCACACACAAGCGTATCTACACCGTGAACCGTTCAACCTTCGTTAACAAGAAGGCCCGTGAGCAGTTCCAGCTTTCAGACTACAAGCGTCTGATCGACATCTACAGCTCAACAGCTAAGACTGTCGACGCCCTGATGAAGCTCGAGCTCCCCAGCGGTGTTGAGGTTGAGATCAAGGTATAGTATTATCTTCTCCCACGATAAAAAAGCGGCGCATCCCCGATGCGCCGCTTTTTTGCGATGGCCACAGGCAGAAACTTTTCTCCCAAATCCTTGCAAGTTTCAAAAACTTATCGTATCTTTGCCTCAAAATGAGGCGAAGATAGGCTGCACCTCGAAAAAACTCAAATAATATTTGGTTTTTTGCTCGGTTTGCACTATTTTTGCAGCCAAAAGAAAGAAAAACTGAGTGATGATTTCTATAATTGACAGTGCCAAAAGGATTGAGCAGCAATTCCGTACAGGCGAAGAACCTGTGCTTGTGATGTGCTCAGACGTAAACATCTACGTCTGTAAGTACATGCGCTCATCGGCTGCTGCCTACAAACTGGCGTGCGAACTCATCGGAGCAAGAATGGCTGAGTCATGGCAACTGAACACCCCTGACATCGCACTTGTCAGAATCAAGTCTTCGCACTGGACTAGTATCAATCAGTCGCATAGTCTTTCTGCTCCATCAATCGGGAGCAAGTGGTTGGACGGCGTGGTGGACATTACCCCATCAACATACGCCAAAGTGCCTGCAACTGTTGATACTTTGGAACAACTGATGCGGATTGCACTATTCGATTTCTGGATTGCCAATGAAGACCGTAATGCCAACAATGCGAACCTGATGTATGATGTTGCCCACAGCAGATTGGTGTCGATAGATTATGGTTGCATACTCAATACCGCAACGTTTGAATATCCGCTGTCACAACTTACGACGACCGATACTATTCTTTGGTCCGATTTCTTCCGACATCTTTCGCAAGGTCAGGAGACAGCAACCATCCAAGTAATTGCTGACCGTCTTAAAGTGGTATTTCGCGAAAGCATCCAACGGGCCAGTGTACAGGTCAATCAAATTTTAGATGAAATGCCGACGGAATGGAACGTACCTCAGAGTGTAGTCAAGGATAAACTGCTTCAGTTGTTTGATGAACGCTGGACGGCTGAGGTATGGGATATTTTTATGGAATGTCTAAACGATAATACGAAATAATATGAGATACAGCATCATTTACGCAGTCATTCGCCCCGAGATTTCCGAGCGCATTAGCGTGGGGCTGATTATCGTCGATGGCGACAAGGTAGACGTGCGCTATTCACCGCAGAAGCTGGATGCCCTACGAGGACTCTTTCCGCAGAAAGAATACGAGTTCGTGTCGCAGGTAGTTTCTTCTATGCCGACTGACGGTAGCATCAATAGTGTTGCGGCCATCGACTATCTGACGCGCTATTCCAACAATCTTATTGCCGTCTCACCCCTGCAAACTATCGATATCGAGCCAACCGAACAGAGCAAAAACCGATTGTTTCAGAATTACATATATGAAAGTGCATAAAGATGATTAATATTTCATATTTCTCTTCTGTGCTCTTCTGTGCTCTGTGCTCGGCTCAGGCGTTCCTTGACATACTGACACAATCGCCGCAGGGATAAAATATATCCATAAATCCTTGCAGATATCAAAAACTTATCGTGTCTTTGCCCCGAAAATCAAAACAAAAAGAAAGATGGAAGCAAAGACAACAAATGTTTCGACGAGAAGAAGACTCTCGAAGACTATCAGAACAGCGAGAGCCAACAAGTGGGTCATAGAATTGGTTTCTCCTGAACTGCAGGCTCAGTGTAAGAGCTATAGGGACGGCCAGAAAATCATCAATCCATGAGGTTGCTATTAGACACTTGTGCAGTAATTGACTTGCTGACAGACCCCGAAAATCTAATCACACGGGGACAGCCCCCCTGTGAGCTTGATCGGATGAACGAATGGCTATGCCGCATTGAGGAACGTATCGACCGGCACCCCCGGCTGGCGGAATGGTACACCTGGCTCTTTATCAATACCCTCGGGCTCACCCGTCCGAAAGAGACCTTTGTGGTCTTCTTCCTCTTGCTGCTGATCATCATCTTCCTGATCGTCTATCTGATCCTACTCATATTCTAATGAGTGCATAGATGTATGCGTCGTGATGATTTCTTTCGATCAAATATTGCCTCGATCTTTAACTTACTGACACGGAATTGCCGCAGGGTAAATGCATATTTTATGCTCCAAAATTTGGAAGTTTCATTTATTTGCACTATCTTTGCCCCCAGAAAAGAAAGTAAAGTATGACTACACGAAGAGAAAAGGCGAAACCAAAGATGAACGAACAGGTTAATGCACCAAATGAAGTTCAACTGAAGCAACAGCATGAAGACACAAACGAAACCCTTGCTTTAGAGGGTGGTAAGTTTTGCTTAGATGTTGCGAAATTGGTGTTCGCTGGTGTTATCTTGGCAGGTATCATGAAAGAGGATGCTAATACCACTATATTGTATTCTGTTGGTGTCGTTGTGGTAATGTTCTTCGTTGTATTTGGCTTTTATTTGATTAAACATTCAAAAAAGAATAGGAGGTGATTATGGGACTTGTATATTTCTTATTGACATTCCTGGTAATTGGAATTATTGCCTTTATCATGTCTGCAAAGTATTTTGAGCATACCACTGATTGACGATGGCAGCAAACGTGATGTTTTTCGTTATGTCTGTATCAGGAAAATCACATGGGGACAGTCCACCTGTGAGTTCATTTTCTTAAATTACACCGACTGAATATAGACCTTTGTGGTCTTCTTTCTCTTGCTGCTGATCATCCTCTTCATCATCCTCTATCTGATCGCACTTATGGTCGCATGGTCGCAGTGCGACCATGTTACCTCATCCCACATCCATATCGGGAAAGGCGTTTAAATACAGGTGTTTTCAGAAAAAGTGAAGATTGCTTGAATAACTTTATGCGACTTTTTGGCAAAGAGTAAGTGGTCGCATGGTCGCACTGCGACCGTGCGACCTTTTCCTGCCTCCCAGATATCTATGAGTTTCTCGGTAAGAAACTACCAGTTACATTACGACAAACTAGTAGTTACATTACGACAAACTCCCCTTTGGTCGTTACGCATTATTGCGTCATGACTTTTTTACGAGAAAAGGGATTAAATCATAAAAAAACTTAAAAGTTGGGGTTTGAAAGGTGTAAAATGGTGTGTGTTACACTTATTATTTGTACCTTTGCAGCCGCAAAAGTGCGTATTGCGCTGGCCCGAGAGCTAACAATACCCTGATAAAGAGCAACTTAGCCTTCAAGAATGAAGCGGTTGAGGTTCCTTTTTAAGTGGGTTTGTGTGCATCGGAAATGCGACAGCCACTTAAGAAGGAATCAATTTTTTATATAACATTATTAATTTTAAACTGAAATGCCAGGATTAATTGGAAGAAAAATCGGAATGACATCCGTTTTCAGTGCCGACGGTAAGAATGTACCGTGCACTGTTATCGAAGCTGGTCCTTGTGTTGTAACTCAGATTAAGTCTGTTGAGAAGGACGGTTACAAGGCCGTTCAGCTCGCCTTCGGTGAGAAGAAGGAGAAGAACACCAC
>JAFSVI010000184.1 GCA_017445145.1 Bacteroidaceae bacterium
CCATTACGCTGTTCGGGCACTCTTTCAGAGTGCTTGCCTCTATAGCGTTTGTTATCCGGGGGTGCTCGCTACGCTCGTACCCTCGGTTATTGAGCGAAGACCGCGTTGCGGTCTCTTTGGTGGTACGATTGCGGATAATCATATAAAAAAAAGGGCTCGTGCCCTTTTTGCTGTTGGAGGTGTGGCCGCCATGGTGGCGGCGGGGAGGGAGGTGTTTCGCGGCGGCGGTGGCGGTGGGGAGGGAGGTGTTTCGCGGCGGCGGAGGTGGCGGCGGGGGGAGGTGTTTCGCAGCGGCGGCGGTGGGAGGGAGGTGTTTCGCGGCGGCGGCGGTGGCGGCGGCGGGGAGGTGTTTCGCGGTGGAGGCGGTGGCTGTGTTTCGCGACAGTGGCGGTTGATGTGTCGGTGTCGGCGGTGTCAGATGATTTGGTCGAGGTGTCGCTGGAATGTTGCGGCCCCGATTTGCATTCTCTCGAGGTATCGTTCTGTTTTGGTGAACTGTTGCTGTCCCTTGTTTTCCCACACGTCGAGGAGCCATTCCTCGGGCGCCATTTTGCTGAGGTATGGGTCGTTGGCTCGTTTGCGGAACTGGCTGTCGTCGCTGATGGTGAACTGCTGCTGTTGTGCGGCGTGTGAGGTGTTGACGATGTTGGTGAAGGCCTTGAGGGAGCGTGTGCGGTTTTGCTGCATGGTGTGCCACTCGTACCAGATGCCGAGCAGGTGTGCGGTGTCTGTGCTGTGGAGTTCGTCGAGAGTCTCGCCAATGGCCTTTGCGTAGTCCTCGTCGGTGAAGATGCGGTTGCGGCTGTGGATGGTGTTGCGCTGCAGCAGGATGGCGATGGTGAGGAAGTGTGCGAAGGCGTTGAAGCCCTGTCGGCGCAGGATGTCGGCGGCGTTGTCGGCGAGGAGGTCGTCAACGAGTGCCACGTCGCATCGCTCGGCGAGAGGCCGCCAGTGGTCGCGCCGCATGAGTTCCTGCATGAATTCGTCGTGGCTGCGTCCGAGTTCCTTGCGTATGCCCTTGGTGAGGTGGCGGAAGAAGTCGCTGTCGCGCAGCTGTGCCATCTCGGCTTTGATGTCGAAGGTGAGCTGGCAGCGTCGCATCTCGGCTACGATGCATTCGCCCTGTCGTAGGCAGCGGCTTGCGGTGAGCACGCTGGGTTGCTGGTGCACCATGTCGCGCACGGAGTAGTAGTGGGTGGTGAGTGGTGTGTTGGCGGGTTCGGTGACAAAGTGTGCGAACCTTGGTGCGAGGGCGTTCATGTCGTTGGCCGCCGCCCGTATGCTGTCTATGTATGCGAAGAGTGCGTTGTCGATGTGTACACATGGCGATGTCTCCGCCGACGCACCGGCGGAAGCTCTTGCTTGGAGCAGGTGGCCAAGTGTGTTGAGCTTGGCTTTGAACTCTTGCCACATGTTTTGACACTCTTCTTCCGTTGTGTCATACTTCCCTTTTGCAAGGTCTGCAGGGCTGGGCTTGCCAGGCGCGGCGTTGTCCATAGGCGGCAGATGTTAAGGCTTGTGTGTGCATCGTTGTTTGTTAGTTTGTCCCGAACATGAAAGCGGCTTGCCCCCGGAGTTGTGGGCAAGTCGCTGCAAAGTTACGCCTTTTGGCCGTGACGTGCAAGAGGTCGGGCGATGAAAAGTGGAGCGGTGTGGCTAAAAGTTGATATTAGTCATTTCTGCGGCCCGCGAGGTGGACGCCGGCGGCCCATGCTGCGGCCACGACGCCGGCGACAATGGTCTGCGGGGTGCCTCCGAGCAGCTGTGCCACGGTGGCTGTCTCGGGGCAGAAGGTGATGAGCCAGGCGGCCATGAAGTTGTTGATGGCGTGTATGAGCATGGGTGTGACGAGGGTGCCTGTCTCGCGGTAGGCCTCGCCGAGGTATATGCCGATGATGAGAGCTGCCGGCATCTGTGCGGGGTTGATGTGTATGATGGCGAAGGCAATGGCGGCGATGACGACGGGTCGGTGGGCGTTGGCGTGGCGTCGGCTGGCGAGTGTTCCCTGCACGCCACCGCGGAAGACGAGTTCCTCTGCCGCGGGTGCGAGGAGGCACACTGCGATGATGCCGAATGGCTCGTCGAGCAGTGCGGCCATGCGGTCGGTGCCCAGGATGTCGGGCAGCCAGAAGAGCAGTAGCTCCTGTATGATGTTGACGGCGATGATGACGCCTGGCGCGGCGATGAGGTATTGGAAGAAGCGCCTGGAGACGGCGTCGGCGAAGAAGGATGGTGTGGCGATGCGTGGCGGCGGCGCGCCGAGCATCACGAGGGCTATGGTTGCGAGGTTGGCCACGATGACGGAGATGGCGAGCATCGCTGGGCCGCCCACGTAGATGCCGCAAGCGAACATGCCCTCCAACACCAAGAGGCCCAGCATCTGGCCGATGATGAAGATGAAGATGTACACCCACGCTCTGCTGGCCAAGGAGTTGAGGGCCGACGACAGCAGCTGCCCGAGGCTGCGGCGGGGGCGTGGCTGCGAGGATGTGAGCATGCGTTTGGCGGCGGCGGCGTCGCGGCGCAGCTGGCGTGCGAGGGCCGCCTCGCTGGGGAAGCGCTGCTCGTCGCGCAGGTGGGCCACGAAGTCGAGGGTCACGGTGCGGGAGTAGATGTCGCCGCTGAAGCCTATGAGGTGGGCCTCGATGGTGGTGGCGGGGGCTGAGGGGCCTGAGGGAGAAGCCTCAGGCACGGCGGCGGGGCCTGAGGGAGAAGCCTCAGGCACGGCGGCGGCGACGGTGGGGCGCGTGCCGATGTTCACCATAGCGGGGATGAGGGCGGGGGAACCTGAGGGAGAAGCCTCAGGCACGGCGGAAGCCTCGGGGACGATGGCCCATGCGGCATAAACGCCTCGGGGAGGGGTGATAAGCTCGGGGTGGAGGGGCTGCAGGTTGGCTGTTGGGAATCCGAGCTGGCGTCCGATCTGGTTGCCGTGGACGACGGTGCCCTGCCAGCGGTATGGTCGTCCGAGCATGGTGGCTGCGGCTCCGACGCGTGCCTGGGCGATGGCGCGGCGTATGGTGCTGCTGCTGACGTGGAAGGGGGCCTGCAGCTCCGTGGCGCGCACCACCTCGATGCCAATCTGGCGGCCGTAGGCCACGTAGTCGTCGAAGCTCTCGCGCCGCCCCGGCAGTGGGTGGCCGAAGTGGTGGTCGTAGCCAATGAGGAGTGTGCCGATGTTGAGCTGCTGGCGCAGCACGCGCTCCATGAACTCGCGCGCGGTGAGCGCCGCCATGTGGGGCGTGAAGTGGAGCGTCCACATCTCGGCGCCGGGGGCTATGTCCTGGAGCTGGCGCTGGCGCTCGTCGGCGGTGGTGAGCAGTCCCACGGGTGGCTCGTCGGGGTGTATGACATCGTGTGGGTGGCGGTCGAAGGTGAGCACCATGGGTGGCAGCGTGTGGCCTTCGGCGAGGTCTGTGAGCTGCGTGATGAGGTGTCGGTGGCCGAGGTGCATGCCGTCGAAGAAGCCTATGGTGGCCACGCGGGGTGTGTAGTCGGCCAGTGGCGATGGCATGCCGAGGTCGGCGATGGTCGGTCGCAGCTCCTGCAGCGTGGTGCGCACGAAGGGTCGCTGCCACATGAGCGGGTGCGGTATGCGCAGGTCGGGGTCATAGACCACGTGGTGGCCGGCGGCGATGATGTCGATGTCGATGATGCGGTCCTCGTAGCGGCCGTCGTGGCTCTTGCTCGTGCGCCCCATGTCGCGCTCCACCTGCTGCGTGGTGGCGAGCATCTGCTGGGGTGTGAGGTCGGACTCGATGGTGACGGCGGCGTTGGCATAGCGGTGGTCGCTGGCGTAGCCCCAGGGCTCGCTCTCGGTGATGGGCGAGACGGCGGTTGGCACCCCGAGGCACGCCCGCAGGTGTCTCATGGCCTCCCGGATGTTGTTGCGGGGATTGCCGAGGTTGGAACCCAGACAGAGGGTGTAGAGCATGGCGGGCGTCAGTCTTTGATGATGAGCATGGCGTCGCCGTAGGTGCCGAAGCGGTAGCGCTGGTCGCGCAGCGCCTCCTTGTAGGCTGCCATGACGAGGTCGTAGCCGCCATAGGCGGCGGTGAGCATGAGGAGCGTGGAGAGCGGCATGTAGAAGTTGGCCACCATGGCCGTGGCGAGGCCGAACTCGTAGGGCGGGTATATGAACTTGTTGGTCCATCCGTCGAAGGCCTTGAGGTGCATGTCGGCGCCGATGGCGGTCTCGAGCACGCGCTGCACGGTGGTGCCCACGGCGCAGATGCGGTGGCCTTCGTCGTGGGCGCGGTTGACGATGTCGCACGCCTCCTGGTCCACGTGGAGCTCCTCGCTCTCCATCTTGTGCTTGGAGAGGTCCTCCACGTCGATGTCGCGGAAGTTGCCCAGGCCGCAGTGGAGGGTGACGAAGGCCATGTCGATGCCCTTGATCTCCATGCGCTTGAGCAGCTGCTTGGAGAAATGGAGGCCCGAGGCGGGGGCGGTGACGGCTCCCTCGTTGCGGGCGAACACACACTGGAAGTCCTCCATGTCCTCGGGCGTGGCGTCGCGCGCCACGATGTGCTTGGGTATGGGTGCCTCGCCGAGGGCGAAGAGTGCTTCCTTGAACTCCTCGTGGGGGCCGTCGTAGAGGAAGCGCAGCGTGCGGCCGCGGCTGGTGGTGTTGTCGATGACCTCGGCCACCATGCTCTCGTCCTCGCCGAAGTAGAGCTTGTTGCCGATGCGTATCTTGCGGGCGGGCTCGACGAGGACGTCCCACAGGCGCAGGTCGGCGTTGAGCTCGCGCAGGAGGAACACCTCGATCTTGGCGCCGGTCTTCTCCTTGTTGCCCTCGAGGCGGGCGGGGAACACCTTGGTGTCGTTGAGCACGAAGCAGTCGTGCTCGTCGAAGTAGTCGAGGATGTCGTAGAAGTGGTCGCGGTGCTCGATGATGCCGCTCTCGGTGTGGAGCACCATGAGGCGGCACTCGTCGCGGAAGGGTGCCGGGTGCAGGGCTATGCGCTCCTCGGGGAGCTTGAACTTGAACTGGGAAAGCTTCATGATGTGGGGGTATTGGTTGTTTCGGGTTTGGAAGGAAGGGGCGGGAAGCCGTGGGCGTCGAGCCACGCCGGCAGGGCGTCCATGGTGATGCAGCGGTCGGCGACGAGGTCGCCCACGCGCATGCGGCGCAGGGCGGTGAGGTGGGCGCCGGTGCCCAAGGCCTGCCCGATGTCGCGCGCCAGGGCGCGGATGTAGGTGCCCTTTGAGCACACGATGCGGAGGGTGATGGCCGGGCAGGCGGCCAGGCGCGGGTCGGCAGCGGCCGCCGGGGCGGTGAGGAAGAGCTTGCGGCGCATGCCCTCGCGGGGTAGGGGGGCGGGGGC
>JAFSVI010000025.1 GCA_017445145.1 Bacteroidaceae bacterium
ACCAACCGCGCCGACATCCTCGACAAGGCGCTGCTGCGCGCCGGACGCTTCGACCGCCAGATACATGTCGATCTGCCCGACTTGAAGGAACGTCGCGAGGTGTTTGAAGTGCATCTGAAGCCCATCAAGGTGGATGCCTCGCTCGACATCGACCTCCTGGCGCGCCAGACGCCGGGCTTCAGCGGCGCTGACATCGCCAACGTGTGCAACGAGGCCGCCCTCATCGCCGCACGCCACGGCAAGGAAGCCGTGACGAAGGAGGACTTCCTGGCCGCCGTGGACCGCATCGTGGGCGGACTGGAGAAGAAGACCAAGGTGATGACCGAGGAGGAGAAGCGCACCATCGCCATCCACGAGGCCGGCCACGCCACCATCTCGTGGAACCTGCAGTATGCCAACCCGCTGGTGAAGGTGACCATCGTGCCGCGCGGCCGCGCCTTGGGCGCAGCATGGTACCTGCCCGAGGAGCGCCAGATCACCACCCGCGAGCAGATGCTCGACGAGATGTGTGCCACGCTGGGCGGCCGCGCCGCCGAGGAGCTGTTTACAGGCCACATCAGCAGCGGCGCCATGAACGACCTGGAGCGCGTCACCAAGCAGGCCTACGGCATGATAGCCTACATGGGCATGAGCGACAAGCTGCCCAACCTGTGCTATTATAATAATGATGAATACTCGTGGCAGCGCCCCTACTCCGAGGACACGGCGCGCCTCATCGACGAGGAAGCCAAGCGCATGATAGCCGAGCAGTATGCCCGCGCCAAGGCCATCCTGCTGGACAAGCGCGAGGGCCACGGCCGCCTGGCCGACATGCTCGTGGAGCGCGAGGTCATCTTCGCCGAGGACGTGGAGGCCATCTTCGGCAAGCGCCCGTGGGCCAGCCGCACGGAGGAGCTGCTGGCATAAGACGAACGTAGGTCCAATTAACCCCAGAAGAAGATGAAAAACCTTGTTCTTCGCACCGCGACCGGCGTGGCCTTCGTGGCCGTGATGGTGGGCGGCATACTCCACAGCACGCTGTCGCTGTGGGCTTTGTTCCTGTGTGTCACGGTGCTCACCGTGTGGGAGTTCACCGGATTGGTCAACGCCCATGCCGGCGTGCAGGTGAACCGCGTGGTGACAACCGCCGCCGCCGCCTTCCTCTATGTCGGCATCTCGGCGCTGCAGACGCCCGACGCGCCCCACGCCCGCCTTCTCGTGGTGCCCTGGCTGCTCAGTGTGGTGTGGCTAATGGCCGAGGAGCTATACCTTCAGCGCGACAATCCCTTGGGCAACTGGGCCTTCGCCATGCTGGCGCAGGTGTATGTGGCTCTGCCCTTCGCCCTGCTGCCCCTCGTTGGCGATGCCACCATAGTCCTGGCCGTGTTCCTTTTCCTGTGGTGCAGCGACACCGGGGCCTACTGCACCGGTTCGCTCATCGGGCGCCACAAGCTCTTCCCCCGCATCTCGCCGGGCAAGACCTGGGAGGGCAGCATCGGCGGCGGCGTGGTGGCCATAGCCGCTTCGCAGCTCATGGCCTACATGTCCGACAGCGCCCTCACGCCCCTGACATGGGCCGCCATGGCCCTCGTCGTCGTCGTGGCCGGCACGCTGGGCGACCTCGTGGAGAGCCTCTTCAAGCGCCGCCTCGGGGTGAAGGACAGCGGCAACATCCTGCCGGGCCACGGAGGCATGCTCGACCGTTTCGACAGCAGTCTGCTGGCCATACCCGCCGTGTGGGCCTTCCTCTCGCTGGTATACGCGCAATGTCTAAATAAATGTTAAAGACGCGCACATGCATTAAACGGTGATGTTGCAAGGCAGTCGAAGGTGATAGCACAAACCACTATCCCTACACTTCCTCATTTTTATGAAGCACACCCTACTCACCCTTCTGCTCCTTTTTGTGGCCACAGCGGCCAGCGCGCAGAAAGGCACCATCAGCGGCAAAGTCATTGACAGCGAAGGCGAGTCCATGCCCGGCGCCACCGTCGTGGTGATGAACCCCGACAGCAGCCAGGTCACGGGCCAATCCACCAAGGACGACGGCTCGTTCTCGCTTTCCGGCATCAAATATGGCGACTACATCCTGCGCACGTCGTTCATCGGCTACAAGACGGTGTTCCAAACGTTCACCCTCTCCAAGCAGAACCGCCGCCTGCAGTTAGGCGAGATCACCCTCCTGGACAACGCCAAGATGATGAAGGACGCCCTCGTCACGGCGCAGCTGGCGCAGGTGGAGATGAAGGCCGACACCTTCGTCTATAACGCCGACGCCTTCCGCATCCCCGCCGGTTCCAACTTCGAGGCTCTGCTCAAGAAGTTCCCCGGCGCCGAGATCACCGAGGAGGGCACCATCAAGATCAACGGCAAGGAGGTGAAGAAGATCCTTGTCAACAAGAAGGAGTTCTTCGGCAGCGACACGCAGATGACGCTGAAGAACCTCCAGGCCGACATGGTGAAGAACGTGAAGGCCTACGAGCGGCAGAGCGACTACACGCGCGTCACCGGCATCGACGACGGCGAGGAGGAGACGGTGCTCGACCTCACCATCAAGGAAGGCATGGGCCAGGGCTGGCGCGTGAACCTCGACGGCGGCTACGGCACCGAGAAGCGCTACCGCGCCAACCTCAACGTGACGCGCTTCAACGACACGTGGCGCACGGCCATCTTCGGCAACGCCAACAACACCGGCGACCGCGGCTGGGGCGGCTGGGGCCGTGGCGGCAGCGGCCTGGTGGAGACGCAGACGGGCGGCGGCGACTTCGCGTGGATGAACGACCGCAGCGAGGGCGACGCCGGCTTCTTCGAGATTGGCGGCAACGTGCGCTACAACCACACCGCCACCGACAACCTCACGCGCACCAACTCGCAGACGTTCGTCACCAGCACCATGTCGCAGTATGTCAACAGCCGCAGCCAGAGCTACAGCGACCGCCAGAGCCTCAACGGCGACTTCCGCCTCGAGTGGCAGCCCGACACGCTCACCAACATACAGCTGCGCCCGCGCTTCTCCCTCAACAAGGGCGACAGCAACGGCACCTCGTCCAGCGTCACCTTCAGCGACGACCCCTACGCCGCCGGCATGGTGAACCCGCTCGACGAATACTCCACCTTCACCGACACCGACTCCATACGCGTCAACGCCAACCGCCGCACCAACACCGGCGACAACCGCAGCTACGACGTCAGCGGGTGGATGCAGGTCAACCGCCGCCTGGGCAAGGCCGGGCGCAACATCACCCTCGACCTCGGAGGCGGCATCAGCCAGAGCGAGAACAACAGCAACTCCTACAGCCTCATCCACTACTACAAACGGCTGATGGAATACACCTTCAACAACCAGAACACCACGTCGCCCTCCAAGAGCTGGAACTGGCGCGCACGCCTCTCCTACTCCGAACCCATCTTCAAGGGCGCCAACCTGCAGTTCTCATACCAGTTCCAGCGCCGCTTCTCCGACAGCGACCGCGCGCTCTACTCCAACGTGCTCGACATGCTCGCCACGCAGTTCGCCGGCATGACCGACGAGCAGGTAGCCACGCAGCTCTACGCCGGCTACGTCGCCGGCATCGACTCGCTGCAGCTCACCAAGGACCTCTACAACTCGCAGTATGCCAAGTACAACGAGTACAACCACGACGCCAGCGTCATGCTGCGCTACCAGGTGGGCGACTTCCGCCTCAACGCCGGCGTGAGCCTGCAACCCCAGACCACGCACATGATCTACCAGAAGAACCAGCAGGACTTCGACATCACCCGCAACGTGTTCAACTGGGCGCCGCGCGTGGATTTGCGGTGGAAGATCTCCAACACCAGCCAGTGGCGCCTGCGCTACAACGGCCGCATGACACAGCCCTCGATGACCAACCTGCTCGACGTGACGGACACCAGCGACCCCCTCAACATCACCATGGGTAACCCCGGCTTGAAGCCCTCGTGGAACAACAACTTCTGGACCAGCTACAACGACTACCTCCCCGACCTGCAGATGGGATGGAACGTCAACGCCGGCTTCTCGCAGACCAACAACAGCATCAGCACCGCCGTGACCTACGACACCACCACCGGCGTGCGCACCACGCGCCCCGAGAACATCAACGGCAACTGGAACACATGGCTGTGGGCAGGCTTCAACACGGCGCTCGGACCGAAGAAGTACTGGAACGTGTCGAACAACGTCAACTTCAACTACAACAACAGCGTGGGCTATATGCAGCAGGAGGGCGACGCCTCGTCCGTCAAGGCCACCACCAAGAGCTATAACCTCGGCGACAACCTGCGCCTCAACTACCGCTACGACTGGGGCGACACGGGCTACGGCATAGACCTCGGCGTCAACGCGGGCTTCAGCTACCAGCACGCACGCAACGACATCCAGAGCCGCAACAACCTCGACACCTGGAACTTCAACTACGGCGGCAGCTTCCAGGTCAACCTGGCATGGGGCATGACCCTGAGCAGCGACATCAGCCAGCAGTCGCGGCGCGGATATGCCGACAACTCCATGAACACCAACGAGCTCATCTGGAACGCACAGCTGCAACAGACATTCCTCAAGCAGAAGAACCTCACCGTGGCTCTCGAGTGGTACGACATCCTCGGCCAGCGCTCCAACATAAGCCGCAACATCAGCGCCACCGTGCGCAGCGACTCGTGGAGCAACTCCATCTACTCCTACGGCATGCTGCGCGTTATCTACCGCCTCAACCTCATGGGCAACCGCGCCACAAGCCAGGGACCCGACGGCGGTCCCGGCGGCTTCGGCGGCCCCGGCGGTGGTGGTCGCGGCGGCCGTGGCGGCGGGCGTGGCGGCTTCGGCGGCGGACGCCGGTGAGCGTCGGT
>JAFSVI010000185.1 GCA_017445145.1 Bacteroidaceae bacterium
AACAATGGCGCCGAGATCGTCATCAAGGACGGCCGCAAGGATGGCAAGGAAGGTCTGACACCCGCCACCAAGGAGTATGCAGCCATCAATCCCACATTTGTGCAAAGTAAAGTTTGGGACGATGCCGCGATTGCTGCTGGCGTGACAGCTACGCCTGGCAACCTGTTCTGCACATCAGCCTCTGCTGCTCCTGCTGATGATGCTCCTATCTTCGTCATTCCCAATGGCGACCCCTTGAAGGTCACTATCGAGTACGACGTGCTGACAGCCGACGCCAATCTCTCTGGCAAGCTGAACGACGGCGTGACAGCTGGCAGCGTGGTGAAGAACGTCATCACACGTTACATCACTACCGGTGGAGCAGGATCCACCACTACTGGTAACATCACTCTTGAGAACGGCAAGAAATACACCATCAGCCTCCATCTCGGTCTGAACAGCGTGCAGTTCGATGCTGCCGTTACCGACTGGAATGCCACTGCTGTTACCGGTGGTGCCGACCTGCCTCACAACAACGACGCCGTAACCCCATAACTCTGTTCTGCACTCTCACCTGCCTCTCAGGTTCTCATATCCGGGATGCCGCAAGCATCCGCTGCGGCATCCCGGTATCCTCACAACGCCTCATGTCGGATGCAACACCTTAAAGCCCTGATCCACGGCCTACACACCTGCTCCCCTGCGGAGCCCCCAACTCAGACAATCCACACCACACCACACAATATATACTCCGAGCACCCAACCCGCAATAATCATCGATAAAACACCATACACGCTTATGCGAAAACTAATTCTCTATGCCGCAGCGGCAACACTCATCGCCGCCTGTGCCAGCGACGACCTGGCGACGGATGCGCAGCAGACGTCGCCCGAGGAAGACGCCATTGCCTTCTCCGCATACATGCAACGCAGCACCACACGTGCCGGATGGCAGGGGGCGGCTACGACCACCGATCTGCAGAAGACAGACCCCTCCACCGCGTTGGGCACTCACGGCTTCGGCGTCTTCGCCTACTACACCGACAACTTCGACTACACCCCGGTCTATACACCCAACTTCATGTACAACGAGCAGGTGAAGTACACGGGCTCCGCCTTTGGCTACACCCTGACCAAGTACTGGCCCAACGAGCACGGCTCGGCGGCATCGAGTGCCGACATGGACCGCGTGAGCTTCTTCGCCTATCTGCCTTGGGTGAACACTGACCCCGCCACAGGTTTGCTCATCGGAGGTGTCGATGTCAGCGACCCCGCCAACCAGTGGGGCATCATGGGCATGAAGCGCAACTCCTTGCAGGGCGACCCTGTCATACAGTATTACACCTCGTTTGACCAGGCGAAAGGTGTGGACCTGTGTTGGGCCACAACCGGAGCATCCGCTGTGACGTGGGAAACTAACGGTTCCTCGCAGACCATCGCTGCAGGCAAGCCGTGGCTCAATGTGCGCAAGCCCGATGGCACCGGGACGAAAATCAACTTCTCGTTCCAGCATGCTACGTCGCAGCTGACCGTCACCGTGCAGACAGACAACACCTCCGGCTGGACGGCAACCGACGGCGCCACAGCAACCAAGGTGTGGGTGCGCAGCATACGCTTCACGGGCATCGCCAGGCGTGCGGCGCTGAACCTTAACAACCCCGTGGCGAACACAGCCCGCTGGATAGACTACTATGGCAACAACGAGTTGGAGATGGGCGAGAGCGTCACCGTATATGACGGCCGCAAGGATGGCGCCGAAGGCATGGCAGGCGTTGAGGCCGTCAACGAGACGGTGCTGGGCCTGAACCCTCAGCTGGTGCAGGACGCCGCCCAGCTGTCGGCAGGAGCATGGCTCACTTCCGGCGCGGGCCTGCGCACGGGTGTCCCTTCGGCCTCTGCCGTCAATCTCTTCTGCAATGGCTCCACAGCGGCCACGGGTGGCATCTTCGTGATCCCCACCGGCGAGAAGGTCGATGTGGAGATAGTGTATGACGTCGAGACCATCGACAGCAAGCTGCCGGTGACCCTGAGCGACGGGGAGACGCGTGGCAGCTCGGTGGAAAACCGCATCCTGAAGAGGGCCGTGTTCGCAAAGCTCGAAAGCGGCAAGAGCTACACCCTGAACCTGAAGCTTGGCATGAAGGACGTGAAGTTCGATGCCTTGGTGGCTGACGACTGGACGGCTGGTGACGCAGTGAATGGTTCTTTGCCAGAAAACACCACCACAACACCATAGCGAGCTGTCATCCCGTCTCACCCGAAAGCCCCCGAGTGGGTGCATGTATAATGAGTAATATGTCATGTCAATGATGTACACGAAACCAACGCTGTTGATGCTGGCCGCCGCATTGGCGTTGGCGGCCTGTGCGGGCGTTGAGGACGGCGCCACTGCCGTTGGCGGCAGCGTCGGGGCTCAAGCCATCGGTTTCGACGCATACATCAACCGCGGCACCACGCGTGGCGGCACGGCCGGTGTGCTGACGCTCGCCTCGCTGAAGACGGGCGCCCACAGCGCCGGCGGCTTCGGCGTCCTGGCCTACTACACCGGCACCCACCCCTACGAGGCCACGGCGCTGCCCACGTTCATGTACAACGAGCGTGTCTGGTGGCAGGAGGCTGTGCCTCCTGCATCCTGGACCTACACCCCGCTGAAGTACTGGCCCAACGGCGAGGGCGAGGCCACGGGCGTCACGGGGCGCATGCCCCACTACGTGAGCTTCTACGCCTACGCACCCTACACGCCCGTGGCCGTGGCCACGGGCTGCGCTGCCGACGGCAGCACCACGGGCATCACCGCCATGACGCGCCCCATCGACGACGGCCACCCCCGGGTGCGCTACGCCATCGACACGCGCCCCACACACAGCGTGGACCTGTGCTGGGGCGAGCCTGCCCTCAACAGGACCAAGCCCGAGGGCGACGCCACCGCCGCCGCACCCATCACCTTCAGCTTCCACCACCGCCTCGCCGCCCTGAACGTGCGCATCGACGCCGACATCGACGAGCAGGGCGGCCACACCAACACCCCCGACGCCTACACCCGCATCTGGGTGCGCAGCGTGGTCTTCGAGGGTTTCACCGACCAGGGCGAGCTGGACCTGTACGACGGCCAGTGGTATGGCCCCGACTGCGACTGCGCCCCCGACAAATGGCCCTACACCGTGGCCGACGGCCGCAGCGACGGCCGCGAGGGCATGGCCGCCGACCCCAACGAGAGACATACCGGGCTGAACCCCGCCATCGTGCAGGGTGCGCCCTACGACAATACGCAGTTTGCCACGCAGCTGGTGGCCACCGACGCCACACGCACGGGCGTCACCAACACCGCCACGAACCTCTTCGACGTCAGCACATGGGCCTACGCCGACCCCGCCGACCCCACAACGGAAGAGAGAGCCGCCGCGCTGGCAGCACCCATCTACGTCATCCCCAACGCCGCCCCGCTGCGCGTCACCATCACCTACGACGTGGAGACCTACGACGCCAAGCTCGTGGCCAACCGCCTCGGCGACGGGGCCACACCGGGCAGCTCCATGCAGAACACCATAAGCCTCTACATCAAGGACGGCACCGGAGCCACCATCACCATGCAGCCGGGCAAGCAATACACCCTGCACCTGCATCTCGGCCTCGCCAGCGTGAAGGCCGACGCCACGGTGACGCCGTGGGCCGACGGCGCCACGGCCACGGTCCATGTGCCGGGCGACGAATGACGCGCCGGCTCATGTGCGCCATGACAGCAAAGACTTCTCACACGGACATCCCTTCAGCATGAACAGCAATGCCACCATATATAATATAATAAGGTGTATGCTCGCCGCTATGCCACTGGTGCTCGCCGCCGCCTGCGCCGACAGCGACACCGACAGCGACAGCCCGGGCGTGGCCGGGCGGCCGGGTACGGCCGCCGTGGGCTTCACCGCCGACATGACGGCCGCCGGCAGCCCCATGCCTGCCGCCGGCACGCGCGCTGCCAACGCCATCAACGACCTCACCACGCTGCAGGCCAAGGCCTTCGGCGTGTTCGGCTGCTACACGGGCCTCTACCGCTATCTCGACAGCAACGTGCGCCCGGACTTCATGTACAACGAGCGTGTCTGGTGGCAGGAGGCTGCGCCTCCTGCATCTGCCTCCTGGACCTACTCCCCGCTGAAGTACTGGCCCAACGGCGAGGGCGAGACCACCGGCGCCATCAACACGGGCGAGCTGCCCCACTACGTGAGCTTCTTTGCCTACGCCCCCTACAGCGACAACGCCACCGGCGCCGCCGGCTACTGCATACCCTCGTTCAGCAGCCAGGCCGACACGGGCAACCCGTGGCTCACCTA
>JAFSVI010000186.1 GCA_017445145.1 Bacteroidaceae bacterium
CAAAGCCGCTCGGAACGGGACACTCGGGGGGACGGGGGCCTCGCGGCAAAGCCGCTCGGAACGAGACACTCGGGGGAGGAGCGGCGAGGAAGGGGAGGGAGCGGGGGGGCGGGAACGGTGGCGGGAGCGGGAGGAGGTGGCGAGGGGAGCGGGAACGGTGGCGGGAGCGGGAGGGGAAGGGGAGTGGAGGCGGGAGGGGATGCGGGAGGGGAGGGGGAGGGGATACGGGTGTTAGTCTTCTGCGGCGTCGTCGAGGAGTGCTGCTTTGCGTGCTGTCAGGGCTTTGATGGCAGCGATGTCGGCTTCGGATAGTCCTATTGGCACCACTTTCTTTATGCTTTGCTTGAGTGAGATTAGCGTTTCTGTGGATATGACGCCTTCGATTTCCTGCAAGCGGTTGTTGAGCAGCTCCATGAGGTGTGCGTTGTCGCGTGCATAGAGCTTGATGAGCATGGTGTAGGGTCCTGTGGTGAAGTGGCACTCCACGATTTCGGGTATCTTCTCGAATTCAGCTACGACGCGTTTGTACATGGAGCCCCTTTCGAGCGTTATGCCCACGTATGTGCATGTGTTGTAGCCGAGAGTGATGGGGTCCACGTAGTATCCTGAGCCTATGATGACGCCCATGTCCACGAGGCGCTGTACTCGTTGGTGTATGGCAGCTCGTGACACGCCGCACTCTTGTGCCACGTCCTTGAATGGTATGCGTGCGTTTCGCGTGATGATTTCGAGTATTTTCTTGTCGAGGCTGTCGATTTTTTCCATGTGTGGGTAGGTGTTGTTGCAGGTGCTTGGCCGCCATAGTGGCGTGAAGCAGCGAGCGTCGTTTTAACTGTTGTTGTTGGCTTTGTGTGTGCAAAAGTAGTGAAAAGTTCTCTATGTGCCAACATTTTGCTACGAAAAAGGGCATCAAAGCTTGATTTGATGCCCTTGTTCGTGTCGTTGTGGCTCCGTCAGTTGACGATTTCGAGCAGTTCGACGGTGAAGATGAGTGTTGAGAAGGGCGGAATCTTTCCTGCTTCGCGGTCGGCGTAGCCGAGCTGCTGGGGTATGTAGAGTTCCCATTTTGAGCCAACGGGCATCATGGTGAGAGCCTCTGTCCATCCCTTTATGACCTGGTTGCAGGCGAATGTGGCGGGTTGGTTGCGCTTGTAGCTGCTGTCGAACACGGTGCCGTCGATGAGTCGTCCCTCGTAGTTGACCTTGACGCGGTCGGTGGCAGCCGGTGTGGCTCCTGTGCCGGCAGTGATGACTTTGTACTGCAGGCCGGATGGTGTTGTCTGCACGCTGTCGCGCTTGGCGTTGTCGGCGAGGAAGGCCTCCCCTTGGGCAATGTTGTTGCCGTATTTCTTCTGCATGCGTGTGCGGTGGTAGTAGTCGAGCTGTCGCTTGGTGATCTGCTGTGCGCTGTCGGCGTTGAGGGTTGCTGTACCGGCCAGTGCCTGCTCGAATCCGCTGATGAGAAGCTGTGCGTTGATGAGGTCGAGCGAGTCATCGACCTGCCGGTTGAGCTGCTGCAGCATCTGTCCCTGGACCTGCTGGCGTATCTCCATGCCGGCGAGGCGCGCCTTGAGGCGTTTGTCGTCGTCGGTGAGCTGAGGCTGGCGGAATCCTTCGATGAAGTCGGCCATGTACTGCGTTTCCACTCCCATGCGCTGCTGCAGGTAAGTCTGCAGGCCATTGGTCTGCGCAATGCCCATGGCGTAGGAGAAGGTGTCGATGCTCACGGTATCGACCTTCTCTGCGGCAGGTTTCTGCTTCTTGGTCTTGCTGCGCTTGCGAGCAGCGCTGGCGTTGAGTGACACCAGCGCTGCGAGCACGAGCACAGCAAGTCTTGCTGTGGCTTTCATAGTCGTATGTATGTTGTGGGTATGCTGTTACTCGGCAAAGCCCTTAAGCTCGATGGTGAAGATGAGAGCGGAGAAGGGCTTGATGTTGCCCATGTCCTGCGAGCCGTAGGCCTGGTCCTGGGGGATATATACCTTCCACTTGGAGCCGACGGGCATGGTGGTGAGGGCAGCCTTGAAGCCGGGGATGACCTGTCCGGGGGCGAAGGTTGTGGGTTCGTCGTTCTTGAGGTTGCTGTCGAAGACGGTATCGTCGATGAGCTTGCCCTCGTAGAACACCTTGACGCGTGTGGTGTCTGTGGCCACGGCTCCAGTGCCTTCGGTGAGCACCTCGTAATAGACGCCGTTGCCCAGCTCCTTGATGCCTTCCTTCTTAGCCACCTCGGCCATGAACTTCTCGCCGGCGGCCTTGTTCTCGCCAAACTGGGCCTCGCGTGCGGCCTTCTGTATGCGCTCCATGTTGGCCTGGACGTATGCGTTGGCAGAATCGACGGTCATGAGAGTCTCCTTGCCGGCCACGGCGGCCATGAATCCGGCGTAGAGGTTCTTCTCGTTGACGGTCTGTGTGCTGTCGTCGCCGAAGATCATCCGGTTGATGTTCTCGAGCATGCCCTGGCTCACCTGCTGTCCGATCTGGAGTCCGGCGTAGTAGGCGGTCTTCTTGGGGTCGTCGCTGCTCTTGACGCTCTCGGCGAAGCCCTTGAGGAAGTCGTCGATGTAGGCGGTGTCCATGCCCATGCGCATGGAGAGGTAGTCCTTCAGACCCATGGTCTGGCTCATGCCGATGGCGTAGCTCAGTGTGTCCATGTCAGACTGGAAGCTGGCAGTGGGTGCAGACTGTGTGCAGGCGCCCATGAACGATGCGAGGGCTGCAGCTGCGATGAATGCAAACTTTTTCATGTGTGTTGTTGTTTTTTGTTTATGGTTGGTTTTTGTTTGTGTGCTGAGTGTCGGGTGTCTGTGGGCATGTCAGAGCACCTTGATGAGCTCCACGTCGAAGATGAGGGTGGAGTAGGGGGGTATGGAGCTGCCCGCTCCGCGCTCGCCGTAGGCCAGGAGGTAGGGAATGTAGAAGCGGAACTTGGCACCCTCCTTCATGAGCTGCACGCCCTCTGTCCATCCGGGTATGACGCCGTTGAGGGGGAAGTCGGCGGGTTCTCCGCGGCGGTAGCTGCTGTCGAACACGGTGCCGTTGATGAGTGTGCCCTCGTAGTGGCATCGCACCTTGTCGGTGGCCTTGGGCTGTCGGCCGGTGCCTTGTGTGAGCACCTCATACTGCAGTCCGCTCTTGGTGGTTGTTACCTCGGGCCGCGTCTTGTTGGCCTCGAGGAATGCGGCTCCCTCGGCAATGGCATCCTTGGCCTGAGCGCGTGCTTTGTCGTCGAAGTATGTATTGAGGAGCTTCTGTGCGTCGGCGTGGCTCATGGCTGTGGTGCCTCCGGCAAGAATGTCGCAGATGGCTTTTGTGAAGTCCTCGACGCTGAAGTCGTCGATGCCCATGCTCTTGAGTTGCTGGCCTATGCCCATGCCCAGTGCGTAGCTGATGTTGTTCATGTGTGTTGTGGGTGATGTTCTTTTTACCTTATTATAAGTATGTGCGTATCTCGAAAATGCGCGCAAAGTTACTGCTTTTTGCGCTAATGTTGCAAGTTTTTAGCTTTTTTATAGGTTAAAAGTGGCAACATTATTGATTTTTCGCTACTTTTGCCCTCGCAAAGGGCGGCAAAAGCCGCCACGCGGGAGCCGCCTGGCCCCGCCACCACCCACTAACGCATTCATCTACACACCATGTCACGCAAGCACATCGTCATCCTCTCCGGCGCAGGCATGTCCGCCGAGAGCGGCATCAGCACCTTCCGCGACAGCGGGGGGCTTTGGGAGCAGTATCGCGTGGAGGACGTGGCCTCCATCGATGGCTACGAGCGCAACCCTCAGCTCGTTATCGACTTCTACAACGAGCGACGGCGCCAGCTGCTGGAGGTGAAGCCCTGTCGCGGCCACGAGCTTGTGGCCGACCTCGAGCGCGACTTCCGCGTCACCGTCGTCACGCAGAACGTCGATGACCTGCACGAGCGCGCAGGCTCTACCCACGTCATCCACCTCCACGGCGAGCTACTCAAGGCCACCTCCACCCTCGCCCCCAACGACCCGTCGCAGGTCGTGAGCCTCGGCCCCGGCCACCTGGACATACACCTTGGCGACCGCGCTGCCGACGGCAGCCAGCTGCGCCCCTTCATAGTGTGGTTTGGCGAGGCGGTGCCCGAGATAGAGCGCGCCGCGGCGGCCGTCATGTCTGCCGACGTGCTCGTGGTCATCGGCACCAGCCTCAACGTGTATCCTGCCGCAGGCCTCGTGGGCTATGCCAACCCCTCCTGCCCCATCTATCTCATCGACCCCAAGCCTGTGCGGTGGAACGCCGCCCACGCCTTCACCCACATCTGCAAGGGTGCCAGCGAGGGCATGGCCGAGCTTGTGGCCACATTGCGCCAACAGCCATGAACAGCCGACGCCTACACCTGCTCATGTGCGAGAACCGCCGCTGGCAGGACATCGTGGGCCTGCGCACGGTTGACGACCTCAACGCCGCCATCGCCGCCGGCCACGCCACGGAGATCATCAACGTCACGGAGGCCATCCAGGAGCGCAAGATAGCCAAGGTGGCCGCGCAGATCAAGGAGCTGGGCACGCGCCTGGTGTTGCTGGCCGGTCCCAGCAGCAGCGGCAAGACCACCACGGCGCGCCGTCTCATGGTGCAGCTCGGCGCCGAGGGTCTGTGGCCCATCAGCATCTCCATGGACGACTACTTCCTCGACCGCGAGCTCACGCCTCGCAACGCTCGCGGCGAGTGGGACTTCGAGTGCCTCGAGGCAGTGAACGTGGCGCTCTTCAACGAGCAGCTCAACGCTCTGCTCTCTGGCGAGCGTGTGGAGCTGCCGCGCTTCGACTTCGTCAGCGGCCACAACGTGCCGAGCGGGCGCACCGTGGCGATGGGTCCTAACAACGTGCTCATCGTGGAGGGCATCCATGCCCTCAACCCCGACCTCACGCCCGGCATAGCGCCCGAGGAGAAGTTCCTGCTCTACGTGTCCGCCCTCACCACCATACAGCTCGACGGCGTGCACCGCATCTCCACCTCCGACAACCGCCTCCTGCGTCGCCTCATCCGCGACTCCAACTACCGGGGCTGTCCGGCCGAGACCACGCTCCACCGCTGGGCGAGCGTGCGCGCCGGCGAGGAGCGTTGGATCTTCCCCTTCCAGGACCATGCCGACATGATGGTGAACAGCGCGCTGTTCTACGAATTCGCCGTGCTGCGGCCCCATGTGGAGCCGCTGCTGCAGGCCGTGGATGCCGCCAGCCCCGCGTATGGCGAGGCGTGCCGCCTCTTGGAGCTGCTGGCATTCTTCAGCCCCATCCCCGACGACCAGATCCCGCTCACCTCGCTGCTGCGCGAGTTCCTTGGCGGCTCAACATTCACCTACTGACATGCGCGCAGAGGACTATGCACACCACCTCGAGAGCTGCGGCGTGAGGCCCACGGCCACGCGCCTGCTCGTGTTCCGCGCCATGGCGGAGAGCCGACATGCCATGTCGCTGCGCGAGCTCGACGAGCGCCTCGACAGCGTCGATCGCAGCACCATCTTCCGCACGCTGGCGCTGCTGGCCGACGCCCATCTGCTCCACGTCATCGAGGACGGCTCGGGCGTGGCGCTGTATGAGGTGTGCGACAACCCCGGCGACTGCCACCCCGACGACCAGCACATCCACTTCTACTGCCGCCGCTGCCAGCGCACCTACTGCCTGCGCAGCATACATGTGCCCACGCCGGCGCTGCCCGACGGCTTCCGCACCGAGGGCGTCAACTTCCTGGTCAAGGGCCTGTGTCCCCTGTGCTCCGAGCAACCATGATCAACTGGCGCATCATATCCAAGATCCTCGGGCAGCTGCTGCTCATCGAGGTGCTCATGCTACTGGCGTGCACCGTCTTTGCGTGGCTGCGCGGCGAGGCCGACGTGTATGCCTTTGGCATCTCCGCCGCCATCACCGAGGGGGCGGCGCTGGCCATGATCTACCTGGGCCGCGGCACCGACGCCACCATGTCGCGCCGCGACGCCTACCTCGTCGTCTCGGCCGTGTGGGTGGTGTTCAGCATCTTCGGCGCGCTGCCATTCCTCTTCTCCGGCGCGCTGCAGCAGCCCGTGGATGCTTTCTTCGAGACGATGTCGGGCTTCACCACCACCGGCGCCTCGCTCATCGACGACGTGGAGGCCCTCTCGTGCGCGCTTCTCTTCTGGCGCAGCCTCACGCAGTGGATAGGGGGCTTGGGCATAGTGTTCTTCACCATCGCCGTCATACCGTCGATGGTGGGTGGCAAGGTGCGCGTGTTTGCCGCCGAGGCCACCGGACCCATGCGCACCACCCTGCACCCGCGCCTGAGCACCACGGGGCGCTGGATATGGGGCATCTACGCCACGCTCACCGCCGCCTGTGCGCTGGCTTTCTGGCTCGAGGGCATGACGGGCTTCGACGCCGTGAACTATGCCATGACGGTGGCGGCCACGGGCGGCTTCGCCACCCACAACGAGGTCACGGGCTTCTACCACAGCGCCGCCATCGACTTCACCACGGTGGCCTTCATGTTCAGCTGCGGTGTGAGCTTCACCCTTCTCTACCTGGTGCTCTTCAAGAGCCGGTGGCGCGACTTGCTCGACAACCCCGAGCTGCGCTTCTACGTCTGGATGGTCATCGCTGCCACCGCCGTCATCGCCGCCGCGCTGTGGCACACGGGGGCCTATGGCGTCGTCGAGGCTGTGCGCTATGCGCTCTACCAGGTCGTGGCGTTCATCACCACCACGGGTGTGTTCAACGACGATGTTGGCCAGTGGCCCCACGTCACGTGGGCCGTGCTCGCGCTGTGCATGTTCGTGGGCGGATGCTCGGGCAGCACCGCCGGCGGCTTCAAGTGCATACGCGTGGTGCTGCTCGTGCGCATCGTGCGCAACGAGATGCGGCGCCTCATCCACCCCACCGCCGTGCTGCCCACGCGCGCCGGCAACGTGAGCCTCGACTACTCGCACCAGGTCTCGCTGCTCTCGTTTCTCGTGGCGTATTTCGGCCTGTGCTTCGTGACGTATTTTGCCATGCTCCTCACGGGCGTGGACAGCACCAACAGCATCACCATCGCCTTCTCGTGTGCCAGCAACGTGGGGCCGTCGCTCGCCACGGGCATCGGGCCTGCCATGTCGTGGGATGTGCTGCCGCAGGCCGTGAAGCTCCTGCTCACGCTGCTCATGCTCATGGGGCGCCTGGAGATTCTCAGCGTGCTCGTGCTCTTCACGCGCGCTTTCTGGAAGGACCGCTGAGGAGCCGCGGCGAGTGTTGATGGTTGCCGCGCTGCGCTCGCTTGCTTGGCGCGGCGATGGTGGCAACGGCTCGCGGCAAAGCCGCTCGCAACCCGACACTCCCAGGTAATCTTATCGCGACAGGGCATAAAAAAAGGGCTGCGCTGACCCTTGGAGGCAGCGCAGCCGCTATGTGTGGATGTGTTGTGTTTGTCAGAGCTTCGGTCCGGCGGCGACGAGGGCCTTTCCGGCCTCGTTGGTGGTGTATTTGCCGAAGTTCTTGATGAAGCGTGCGGCCAGGTCCTTGGCCTTCTCGTCCCACTTGCTGCGATCCTGGTAGGTGTCGCGCGGGTCGAGGATGCCCCACGCCACTCCGTCGAGCTGTGTGGGAATCTCGAAGTCGAAGTAAGGAATCTTCTTTGTGGGAGCCTTGAGGATGCTGCCGTTGAGGATGGCGTCGATGATGCCGCGTGTGTCGGGTATGGAGATGCGCTTGCCTGTGCCGTTCCAGCCTGTGTTGACCAGGTATGCCTTGGCTCCGCTCTTCTCCATGCGCTTTACGAGTTCCTCGGCGTACTTGGTGGGGTGCAGCTCGAGGAATGCCTGTCCGAAGCATGCGGAGAAGGTTGGCGTGGGCTCGGTGATGCCGCGCTCTGTGCCGGCGAGCTTGGCTGTGAAGCCGCTGAGGAAGTAGTACTTCGTCTGCTCGGGGGTGAGGATGCTCACGGGAGGCAGCACGCCGAAGGCATCGGCCGAGAGGAAGATGACGTTCTTGGCCTCTGGTCCTGCGCTCTTGCCGTTGACCTTCTTCACGATTTTCTCGAGGTGCTCGATGGGGTAGCTGACGCGGGTGTTCTCGGTCACGCTCTTGTCGGCGAAGTCA
>JAFSVI010000187.1 GCA_017445145.1 Bacteroidaceae bacterium
ATGATGGAATCACGCCGTTTTTAACTAAACGGTAAATGTAGCTTTTAGTGAACCCTGAAAGACAAACAATCTCACTAATTGTGAGATAGCCCTTGGATACAACATACTGCCACTCTACATCCAAACTATCGTATGGATTGTAGTAATGTTTGAAATGCTTGTAATTACTCATAATTATTAATGTCACTTTTGTGTGACAGTAAATAAATATGGTCTACAAGTGGCAAAATGAGTATGAACAGGGTCGATAAAGTTTTACATAAACTGGAATATTATACGTTTATTAACAGAAAATCCCCAACAATTAACAATAATTATACACTTATGTCAGCCATTGATGGGTTTTTGAGACATAAATCGTACTTTCTACGGTAGAAATACGGTAGAAAATAGAAAATAAAAAGACTCGAATAACTTGAAATGAAAAACGTAAAGTCTTGATAGTTAGCGATGTAAAAATTGAAAAAATGTCTCTATTTTCTTTTTAAGAAAATCGCAACCAATTATAAATCAATAACTTACAGAGGTCATTTGCCGACGCAGAAATGTGCGAAAATAGAGCTAAGGGTTTCTTGTGGAGTTATTGCACCGCCTGTTATGTGTGCAAGATTGTTGATTGTTAATCTGAGATCCTCTGCAATGAGTTCTGTTGGGGTGTGGTGTGAAGGTGATAATTCAGTGTTTAGACCTTTGATGACTCTTCCAATGCTTTCATGTGCTCTGCGCAGGGCCTCGTAGTGGCGAGCGGATGTTACTATTGTGTCTTGTTCTGTCAGTTCGTGAATGGATGCCGCGTCATGTATGGCCTCCTCCAGTTCCCGTATGCCCTGTCCTGTTTTGGCAGAGATGCACAGTGTGCGTGAATTGTCTGCTGTGGTCTTGTTGTATTGTGGTGTCAACAGGTCTGCTTTGTTCCATACTGTGATGACCTTCTGCTGCTTGATGCGGCTTGTGATTTCCTTTATTTCATGCTCCGTTGGTGTGGCGTCGAGCATCCAAATTACTATCAGAGCCTTATCAATTGCAGCAAAAGTGCGGTTAATGCCGATTTGCTCTATGGTGTCAGATGTTTGCCTTATGCCGGCGGTGTCAATGATCCGGAAGGTTATGCCTTGGATGTCTATTGTGTCCTCTATGGTGTCGCGTGTGGTTCCATGTATGTCTGAAACAATGGCGCGTTCGTCGTGTAGCAGTCTGTTGAGCAATGTGCTTTTGCCGACATTGGTTTTTCCGATGATGGCTACAGGTATGCCATCCTTGAGCGCCTGTCCCGTGGCGAAGCTTTGAGCGAGGTTGGTTATTCGTGTGTTGATTTGTTCTGCCAGCTGTAGGAGCTCATGCCTGTTGGCAAACTGCAGTTCTTCGTGGTCTGCGAAGTCAAGTTCGAGTTCTATTAGCGACGTTAGTTTTAGTAGCTGTTCTCTCATTGCGCTCAGTTGGGAAGAGAAATGTCCGCGCATTTGTGCGAGTGCTATGCGGTGAGTGCTTTTGTTGCTTGCCGCAATGAGGTCGGCCACGGCCTCAGCTTGGCTAAGGTCCATTTTCCCATTGAGGAATGCACGTTGGGTAAATTCCCCAGGTTTTGCAATTCGTGCTCCTTGTGATACAATCAGTTGAATAGTTTTGTTGAGTATATAGCTTGAACCGTGGCACGATATTTCTGCGCAGTCTTCGCCAGTGTAGCTGTGTGGTTTGTTGTAGAGTGTGACTATGGCTTCGTCGATGATGTCTCCCTCTGCTGAGATGATGTTAGCGAGTATCGCGGTGCGAGTTTTGGCGGACTCTTTTATGTGTGGACAAATATTGCGTATGATGTCGAAGGTGTGTTGCCCGCTTAATCTGATTATTCCCAAGGCCCCACCAGCAGGAGTGGCGAGTGCGCATATTGTGTCGTCGTCGTAGATAGGCGCTTTATAAAGTGTTGATTGCATTGGCTAAGACTTGAAGGTCGTCATCTGTTGTTGCCCAGCTTGTTACAAATCTGTATAGAGTGTACACATTGTCCACAGGCTCCCATGGCTCGAAGAGAACGTGCTTGCTGAGAGCTTGCTGTTGCTGTTGGTTGAGGAGTACGAACTGTTGGTTTGTTGGTGAGTCCTTGATGGTTAAGCCGGCATTGGCAAATAGCTTGCGCATCCGCATGGCCATGTTGACAGCGTGGCGTGAGATGTCCATGTAGAGATTGTCGGTGAAAAGGGCGTCGAACTGCACTCCTGCTATGCGGCTTTTGGCGAGGAGTGCTCCGTGGCGTTTCACCATGGTGAAGAATCCCCTTGGTGCACCTTTAGGGAAAACCACGGCCTCTCCGCACAATGCTCCCACCTTTGTTCCGCCGATATAGAACGCCTCGCAGTGTGCTGCCAGCCAAGGTAGAGTGATGTCGCATCCTTCGGCCATGAGGCCATATCCCATGCGAGCGCCGTCTATGAACAGTGGCAGTTGGTAGTGTTTGCACACGATGTGTATGTCTTCCAGCTCTTCGGCCGTGTAGATGGTGCCCATTTCCGTTGGGAAGGTGACATAGACAAGTCCTGGCACAGCCATGTGTTCCCATGTGGGGTCGTTGAAAAACGCGTTCAGATATGCATGTAGTTCATCGGCATGCATGCGTCCCTGGTGTGATGGCAGTGTTATGACTTTGTGTCCAGTTGCTTCAATTGCGCCGGACTCATGCACGTTGATGTGTGCTGTTGTGGTTGCAATGGCGGCAGCGTATGATGGCAACAAGGCATCAATGACAGTTGCGTTGGCTTGTGTACCTCCAGTTAGGAAGAAGATGTCGGCATTGCTGTTGAGCTGTGAAGCAAGTCGAATTTTCTCTTTTGCCTGTTGTGACCACCTGTCGTAGCCGTAGGATGCGCTTTGTTCCGAGTTTGTGTCGATGAGGTGCTGCAACACCTTGGGGTGGGCACCATTGTTGTAGTCGCTTTCAAATGAAATCATCGTGTTATCCTAACATGCGTGTTGTTGTTGTGTTTCAGATTCTGTCTATCACGAGCTTTATGAGCTTGTCGATGGAGTTTTTATAGTTGGTGTTCATCTCCGTAGTGTGTCTGTTAGCGATGACCATGCAGCATGTCATGGCTCTGTGGCCGAGGAGTGCTGCCAGCCCTGCCAGTGCGGAACTCTCCATCTCAAAATTGCATATTCGCAGTTCACCAAATTGAAACGTCTCCACTTTCTGGTTCTGCAGCGGGTCTTGTGTTTTGAGCCTTATCTGTCGTCCCTGTGGTCCGTAGAATCCGCCACAAGCTATGGTGATGCCTCTGACCATGTCGTCTTTTGCAATCTGTTCGATGAGGTCGGGCGTGGCTTGTGCCACGTATGGTGCACCTTTGAGAGGCGACCAGTCCATGTGTTTGCAGAACGCTTCTTCAAGCTTAAGGTCGCAGACCTCGTTTCTCCCTGCATAGTAGTTGAGCAGTCCGTCGAAGCCAATGCTCTTTACCGACGCTACAAATGTACCAGTAGGTGTGAACGGCTGCAATCCTCCGCAAGTGCCTATTCTGACCATTGTCAGTGTGCGGTGTTGCTGTTTTTCGGTACGTGTGTTGAAGTCTATGTTTGCCAGTGCGTCGAGTTCATTGACAGTGATGTCAATATTGTCGCATCCGATGCCTGTTGACAGCACCGTGATGCGTTTCCCCTCGTAGGTGCCAGTCACAGTGTGAAATTCGCGGTTAGTGATGTCAGCTTCCCGGCTGTCGAAATGTGCTGCAACTGTTTCCACTCGTGCCGGGTCACCGACGAGTATTACTTTGTCGGCAAGTTGTTGCGGTTGAATGTGCAAATGGAATGCTGAACCGTCGCCGTTGATGGGCAGTTCAGATGGTGGAAAGTAGTTAGGCATAGTGGTCAAGGTTAGTAATAAAGGTTGTTATTTGCTTGTTATCTCGGCGTTGCGTATGTCTTTTGCGAGCTGTTTTAGCTCTTCGATGTGCAGGTAGTGGCTTGCTTCGATGCGTCGTATCGCTGCTGCCACGGCCTGTCGTTCGTCAGCCTTCGCCGTGGCATATTTCTCCCTCAGGCGTTCGAGCATTGTTGCGTCGGTGTCAGTGGTTTCATTCAGTTGCAGCCAGGTTTGCATGTTTTTGCGTGCTGTAGCTGATTTGAAGTCGTCGATTGAGGTATATGTCTGTTTGTCGTCGATGGGGAATACAAAGTCAGGCTTTGTGTGTGCCGCATCCGTTTTGCCGCTGCGCAGTTCCTGCAGGCGCTTTATAGCCTCTTGTGTGTTGCCATCCCAGGTGTCACGTATAGCCGTTATTCGTGCCCTGTCGCGTAGAGTGGTCTGTTCGGTGTCGTCGGGGTAGAGTTGTCTTGTGTCATTAGGAATGAATGTGTAAACGCACACCTTCCCCTGAGGTTGCAGTCTGTCGGTGACAAACCAGCCGAGCTGGTTGAGTTCGTCGATGGCAAGCAGATAGTCGTTGGCCAGCGAGTTATAGGGGAAGCCAATGTTCTCGGGTGCGAGGAATGAGCCGTCCTCGCCATCGGCACGTGTGATGAAGATGTCGTAGCCCCCTAAGCTCTCCGGCCCCGTGGCGGCATAGTAGAGTGTGACCCCGTCGGCGAGCAGGAATGGATAGTTTTGGTTCAAGTCATCGGTGTTGAGTCCTGTGAGGGGTGTTGGTGTCGCCCATTCTGTTCCGAGCTTGTCCGAGTATGCCAGCCTTAGCCCTGTGCCGTCCGCCGATGGCACAGCGAGGTATCGTTTGTTGGCGAGTTCGTTCTCATATATTGTTGCGCCAAGAGCATCGGCTGTGTGGTACGTGCTGGCGTATGTGTCTATTCGTCCGCTCTCGGCGCTGAGGCGTATGGCCCGCAGTGCCTCCTCCTTGTTGCATATAACGCTGTCGATGATGGCTATGCACTCAGTGGCTCTCAGCTTGATGATGCCTTGTTGTGCGGTGTGAAGCTGTTGTTCGAGCTGCTCTGTGGGTTGTCGCCTGCGTTTTAATGTGGCGATTTCCTTCGTCAGGAGTTCTTCGGCGCGTGTGAAGTCGTAGGCTACAAGTGCCGCATTGACCTGCTCGGCCACGGGTAAGGCTGGTGCTCTGTTGGTACGTCTGCGTTGCGCCGAGGTGTTGAGCGTAGTAGCAGCGAGGAGCAATGCGATAAGGAGGGAGGAAGGGTGTTTTCGCATGTAGCGTGTAAGGTGGTGGAATGTGAAAAGATGTTATTGTGAAATCCGCGACATTATGGCCGTGAAGCCCGCCGTGGGTTGTAAGATGCTCCCCGGCGGCTTTGCATTCCGCCGGGGGCATGTTGGTGGTTCATCGTGAGAGGTGTTCATGCATAGCTGCCGCAGCGCGTCGGCCGTCGCCCATGGCCAGTATGACCGTTGCCCCTCCGCGCACAATGTCTCCTCCGGCAAAGATTGTTGGGATGTTGGTCTGCATGCCATCGTTGACGACGATGGTTTTCTTGCGTCCCAGCTCAAGACCTTCGATGCTTGTCGGCACGATGGGGTTTGGCGAGACGCCAACTGCCACTATTGCCTGGTCGATGTCGATGGTCTCAGTGGCTCCTGGAATGGGCTGCGGTGAGCGTCGTCCACTGGCATCAGGCTCTCCGAGTTCCATCTTCTGCAGGACGACGGCTTTCACGTTGCCATTTTCGTCTCCGATGTACTCTATGGGGTTGTGGAGAGTGAGGAACTCAATGCCCTCTTCCTTGGCGTGCTTCACCTCCTCGAGTCGTGCCGGCATCTCTACCTCCGAGCGTCGATAGGCTATGAACACTCGTTCAGCACCGAGGCGCTTTGCTGTTCGGCAAGAGTCCATCGCGGTGTTGCCGCCTCCCACAACCATCACGCTTTTAGCTCGATGTATTGGTGTGTCTGAATCATCGCTTGAAGCATCCATGAGGTTGACGCGTGTGAGATACTCGTTGGACGACATGATACCCTTGAGGTTCTCCCCGGGAATGTTCATGAAGTTGGGCAATCCTGCTCCTGAGCCTACGAAGATGCCAGCGAAGCCTTGTTGCTCCAGCTGCTCCACGGTGATGGTTTTGCCGATGATGCAGTCCTTGACAAAGGTGACGCCCATCTTTCTGAGGCCATCGATTTCCACATCAACGATGGCGTTGGGCAGTCGGAATTCGGGAATGCCGTATTTGAGCACGCCTCCTATTTCGTGGAGAGCTTCGAACACGGTGACGTCGTAGCCGAGCTTTGCCATGTCGCCGGCGAAGGAAAGGCCTGAGGGTCCTGAGCCAATGACGGCAATTTTCTTGCCGTTTGGCGCGGCACACTCGGGTATAGAGGTGTTTCCGCTCTCCCGTTCGTAGTCGGCCGCAAAGCGTTCGAGGTAGCCGATGGCAACTGGCTGTCCGCCCGTCTTGACGTGTATGCAGCGGCTCTCACACTGCTTCTCCTGTGGGCATACTCGTCCGCACACGGCAGGCAGTGCGGATGTCTGCTTGAGCACGCGAGCGGCACCGAGAATGTTGCCACGCTCTATGTTCTTGATGAATGATGGTATGTTGATGTTGACAGGGCATCCCTCGATGCAGCTTGGCTTGGCGCAGTCGAGACAGCGGCGTGCCTCTCCCTGAGCTTGTTCGAGGGTGAGTCCCTGGTTGACTTCCTCTGTCCTGGTTGTGGCTCGGTATGTTGGGTCAAGCTCTGTCATGGTGACACGGGGTATTGCTGTGCGCTCTTTGGCCTTGAGGGCCGAGCGGAGCTCGGCGCGCCATGGCGCGTTGCGGTCGGTGAGGTCGGCGGTGGAGTCGGGGGCTGGGGTGTCGGCGGCGGAATCGCCGTCCACGTTCACCGCACAGGGGTTCGCGTTGGCACTGGAGGGTGTGGTGGAGCAGGCTGTGGTGGTGGCTGTGGGTGCTGTTGGTGCTTGATTTGTGGCTGCTGCGAGAGCGGCTTGCTCCTCGGCTTTGAATGCCGTCATGCGGGAGAGCATCTCGTCGAAATCCACCTGATGGCCGTCGAATTCGGGTCCATCTACGCATACGAATCGTGTCTTTCCGCCCACGGTGATGCGGCACGCTCCGCACATGCCCGTGCCATCCACCATGATTGTGTTGAGCGACACGTCGGTAGGTATGTTGTATTTCTTGGTGAGCAGGCAGCAGAATTTCATCATTATTGCCGGTCCGATGGCGAACACCCTGTCCACCTTCTCGCGCTGAATGACCTGCTCGATGCCCACGGTGACAACGCCTTTCTGCCCATAGCTGCCGTCGTCGGTCATGATGATGACCTCGTCGCTCGACTTGCGCACCTCGTCCTCGAGGATTATGAGTTCCTTGGAGCGCCCTGCCAGCACGCTGACGACACGGTTGCCAGCGGCCTTGAGAGCCTGTATGATGGGCAGCATGGGCGCCACGCCGACGCCGCCTCCGGCGCAAACCACGGTGCCGAAGTTCTCGATGTGTGTTGCCTTTCCGAGCGGGCCTACGATGTCGGTTATCTCGTCGCCCACATTGAGGTCACAAAGCTTTGTGCTGCTGACGCCCACTTTCTGGACGACGAGTGTTATTGTGCCGGCCTTGGTGTCGGCCTCTGCGATGGTTAGGGGCATGCGTTCGCCTTTTTCTCCCACGCGGACGATAACGAAATGTCCGGCACGTCGTGCTTTTGCAATGAGTGGTGCTTCGACTACAATTCTAAAGACTTTCTCCGAGAATTGTTCCTTCGCAACAATCTTGTTCATGTGTTTTGTGAATTGTTGATGTGTTTATTTAACGATGTTGTGCTAACGCTCTGTGTTTGACGTTGTGCGCTCGTGCTTTATCTTTCCGACGAAGAAGGCCATTGGCATCATCACCACCCACTGGAGCACGCTGTTGGCGGCGGCTCCGACAGCCGCTGTCAGCGGGTAGAGCCACTTGATGTAGGCCGGCAGGTTCACGGTGTCGCCGATGGCTATTGCGTTATCGGCATTGGTATAGATGATAGTCGTGAGCACGCATGGCATGACGAATAGCAATGCCAGTATGATTTTGACGAGCATTGCCACGATGACGACCACGGCGAGTGCTGGCCAGTGTCGTGGCGAAGTGACGATGAGTCCCATCTGCCTGATGCATCTATGTGCGGTCTTGGCGCCGTCGGCTTTCCACACGTTGAGCATCGTCGTGGCCGGCAATGCGCCTTCGGCATTGTAATGCCTCACCAGCACGGCCGTGTGCCATAGCCAGATGAGCCAAAAGGCGAAAGCCAATATTGCCAATGCTATGTGCAGTGACATGCTGTTGGCATCGGGATGCTGGTTCATGGCCACTGCCAAGCCCAAGATGGCGCTGGCAGCGATGAGCGGCCACGACAGTCGCAGCAAGCTCCAGATGTTGTCAGCGAGCAGCCTCCATCCCTCGATGAGACATCCCGCTGTTGTGCGCTGCCTCACGATTTTGACAGCTTTCGTATTCTCCTGTGGCATTTATGTGAAGAAAAATGTTAATTCGTGCGCAAAGATACGGCAAATATTCGTACCTTTGCACACGAAATGAGTAAAAAAACGTAAAATGACAGAAAAAGACATTTGTTGGGGATTCGTGGGATGTGGCGAGGTGACGGAGAAGAAGAGCGGTCCCGCCTTTGGCAAGGTGCCCGGTTCGCGCGTCGTGGCGGTGATGAGCCGCAACCGCGAGCGTGCGCAGAGCTACGCCGAGCGCCATGGCATACGCCGTTTCTACACCGACGCCCAGGCGCTGATCGACGACCCCGAGGTCAACGCCGTATATATCGCCACGCCCCCTTCGAGCCATGCCACATACGCCATCATGGCCATGAAGAGCGGCAAGCCCGTGTATGTTGAGAAGCCCTTGGCGGCGAGCTATGAGGACTGTCTGCGCGTGAACCGCATCTCCCGCGAGACGGGCATCCCGTGTTTCGTGGCCTACTATCGCCGGTGTCTGCCCTATTTCCTCCGCGTGAAGGCCATTGTTAATAGCGGCCGTATAGGTCGTGTGGTTGGTGTGAGCATCCGTTTTTCCGTTCCTCCCCGCGACCTCGACTACAACCGCACGGCCCTTCCGTGGCGTGTACAGAAGGACATTGCCGGCGGTGGCTACTTCTACGACCTCGCGCCTCATCAGCTGGACCTCCTTCAGGAACTCTTTGGCCCCATCACCCGTGCCGTGGGTTTCTGCACCAACCGTGCGGGCTTGTATGAGACCGAGGACACGGTGAGCGCTGCCTTCCAGTTCTCCGACGGCCTTCCTGGCAGCGGCACCTGGTGCTTCTGTGGTCACGAGTCGGCCCGCACGGACCGCATCCAGATTGTTGGCGACCGTGGTCAGGTGAGTTTCTCTGTGTTCACCTACGAGCCCATCGAGCTTGTCACGGAGACAGGCCGCGAGGAGATTGTCGTGGGCAACCCCGAGCATGTGCAGATGCCTTTGATTCAGCTCGTGGTGGAGCATTTGCGCGGCATCGGCGTCTGCCCTGTCGATTGCGTGAGTTCCACTCCTGTCAACTGGGTTATGGACAAGATCCTCGGCAAGTTTTGATGCGGGGGCTCTCATACGTGTTCATGGTGTTGGCGGCAAGTCTGCCGTCCTGCTTCGTCGGCGCCAGCCCGGTGTGTGGCGTCATGGTTGCCGACAGCGCCCAGACAGCCGTTGGCGACACTCTTCGCGGCGTGGTGCTGCGTCGTGGTGCCAGCGTTGTTCTTCGCGAGCATGTTGATGCCGACTCGCTGCGTGAGTTCAGCACCGTGCTCGACACGGCGGCGTTTGTCGCCGGCGGCACCATCGCCCGCGACACCGTTGTTGCCGGCCTCCAGCCCGTGCATACCGGCCTTCGGCTGCCTCGCCTGTCGGAGTTTCGCGAGATCCATCGCAACGATGCCCTTTCAGGCATAGAGAAGGTGAAGCGCTATGGCAATATCTTCGTTCGCGTCATCGACGCCTTCGACAATATTGACGAGAACTACGTGGAGCGCATAGGCTACAATTTCACCGCCATGCTTCAGACCACGATGAACTTTGAGGACTATAGCATCGGCACTCCCGGCTACGCCGAGTCGTTGTCGTTTGCCCAGCATCCCGACTGCCGCATCGGCCCTTACCTTGGTTGGAAATGGCTTTTCCTGGGCTATACGTTCGACGTTACCAGCATAGGGCGCAGCAAGTCGTCGAGCACTCGCTTCGGTTTGTCCATCTACACCTCCATGATAGGTGTGGACCTCATCTTCCGCCGCACGGGCAACGACTTCTTCATCCGCCGTGTCAATGGTTTGGGCGATGAGGCTCGTCAGTTTGAGGGTACCGACTGCAACTACATCCAGACCTCCCTGACCGGCGCCAACTTGTACTACAATTTCAACTACCGCCGCTATTCATGTCCGGCGGTGTTCTCCCAGAGCACCATCCAGCGCCGCTCGGCCGGATCGTGGCAGGCCGGTTTGAGCGTTATGGCCCACGACGTTCGTTTCGACTACTCAGCCCTCCCGCCGGAGATGTTCTCCGCCACCGACATTACCAACCAGTATGCCTCGCTCGAGCGTCTGCACTACTGGGACTTCAGCCTCACCTTCGGCTATGGCTACAACTGGGTTCCGGGCCGCAATTGGTGTGTGGGTGTGTCGGTGGCCCCGTCGGTGGGCTACAAGCATGCCACGTCGCAGACGGTGATTTTCGAGGAGAATGCCAACGCCGCCGCTGCCTCTGGCGACAACACCTCCATCTTCCGGCGTCTGAACGACGTGTTCGTGCGTCGCGGCAACTTCAACTTCGGCGGCACGGCCCGCTTGGGTGTGATCTACAACAACGGGCGTTGGTTCACGGGCCTGTTCGGCGTGGCCCACCATTTCCGCTATCGTCGCAACGACATCCGCTTTCTCAACACCTTCGGCACGGTCAACTTCTGCGTGGGTTTCTATTTCCAGAAGAAGAAAAGCGCCTTGTCCGAGCCTTGACGGCGGGGTGCGGCGCTGTTGGTGGTACGCAGGCTGCGGGTGGTGCTCAGTCGTAGAAGTTCCATGAGATGCCGAAGTGCAGCCCTCCCGGATCCACGGGGTGGTGGGGTGCCCAGAACGCCTTCCGGCTGCCATTGAGGTGTGTGTATGTTATGTAGCCCCTGACGCGCTTGAGTGCGAAGTTGGCATAGGCGTTGATGACGGGGTAGTTGCCCACCTTGATGCGGTCGAAGTTGGCATCCTGCACGGCATACTGGTTGGCAAATGGCGCATAGTCCTGAGCGTAGTAGGCGGTGAAGAAGCGCATGTCAGCCCCCAGCTCACATCGCAGTATCTTGGCCACATGGAACACGACATAGAGGTTGCTGTAGAGCGTGATTGTTGGCAGCGGCAGCACATCGTTGTTGGAAGAGTGCTGCCAAGTGACTTCGTTGTCGAAGTGTATGTACTTCAGGAAGTTGAGGTCCTGGCGCAGTGTGGCGCTCATCACCTGCACGCTTCCGCTCTGTTGTCTCACCTCCACGTCGCGCGAGAAGGTGTAGCTCTCGCTGTCGTATTCGCTCACGTTCTTGGTGAGCTTCACGGCGAGGTGTGTGTAGTTGGAGATGTTCTGGAAGCCGAATCTCAGGCTTGTGCCTGTGCGGTCGAGGGTGATACGCCCCTCGATGTGTGTGCGTGTCTCGTTCGAGAGGTCGTTGTCCCACCAGTGTGTCTGCGAGTGGAAGTGTCGGTAGTAGAACGCTGGCGTGATGTTCTTGAAGTAGGCTTTGGCCTGCAGGTGCACGGTGTCGCGCCCGAGCCTGAAGTTGAGGTCGGCTGCTCCGTGTATGTGGAGGTCTCCGGCCTTGGGTCCTATTGCCCAGAACTCAGCGCCGGCGTTGTAGTGAAGCAGCCGTCCCTGCTGTTTGCGTATCTCTCCGCCCACGCTGATGTGGTTCTCCTTGTACGTGTTGAACACGTCGAGCGTGTCGTTGGTTTCGGCCGATGGCAGCAGATAGTGGCAGTGTTCGTGTGCAGCAAAGAGGTTTATTCCGGCCTTGACCCAAGGCTTGAAACCCTCGCGCAGCTGCACTCCCACGTTGTTGCGCACGCTGGTGGCGTCGGTGTTGTCGCGGAAGTTGATGTCGTAGGACGAGCGGTAGTATGGGTCGTGGCTGAAGTAGTTGGTCGGTATGCCGCCTTGTGAGTAGTTCACATGTATGAGCTTTTGCATCTTGAAGGTGTGGAAGAAGCTCATCACGGGTATGAAGTCCTGTGGTATGGCCTGCTGCGACATCCACACCTGTCGCAGTGAGTCGAGCACAATGGGCCGTCGTAGGGTGTCCTTCTGTATGGCAAAGGAGAGGCTGTCGTCGCGTAGCAGCCGCCACAGGTCGTCGTCCTCCGGCATCTTGGGCTTGAGGCTGTCGGGCAGTTCGGCATCGACATACCTTCCCACGTTGAAGCGGTGGTTGAGATAGTAGGTCTGCGCGTCGTTGCGGTTCCACACGTATGTGAGGTTGGTGGGTATGTCGCGCGAGCGTATGCTGCGTGCAAACGACTCAGGGTTCTCGATGTAGGCATCATCCTCAATGCCGCCGTTTTCGGTGCTCTTCATGTGCTCAATGCCGACGAAGGCGTGCATGTCGTAGCGTTCGCCGAGATAGTAGCCGAAGATGTCACCTCCAAACTGCGATATGGATTGGTTGATGTAGTAGCCACGCCCGTAGAGATAGTCGATCTTGAAGCCCAGGCCCGCCCGCTTGTTCACGTTGACGGCAAAGTATGCCCGGAAGCGGTCCTGCCCCGTCTCCTGCGTGCCGCATTTGTGGTACTGCAGGTTCGTGAGTGGGCTCTTGGTGTTGGTGAAGAGATGGTTGCCGGGTTCGGTGTGGAAGAAGTCGTACTGCTTGAGGAAGAACATGTTGTCGGCCTCGTGGCGGTCGAGGGCGTTGAAGGGCATACGTGGTGAGCCGAGGTTGCCCAATATGGTGTATTCGCCTCGGAGCCCCTCGGTGTAGTCGAAGTTTTGGAAGAGGTGAGGCAGCGTGTCGTTGTACTGCTCAGGCAGTCGTGTGCCGTAGAGAGGGTCTATGCGCCACTGTTTGAACTCCGTAGGCACCGTGCGGTCCACCTTCGATGTGTCGCGCCCCCAGGTGCTCCTCACCTGGCCGTTGGCATCCACCACGGTGCCGTCGCCGTAGGTGTTGCCCATCTGCGAGGCTTCGTATTCGCCTATCTGCGCTCCTGCGGGCATGGCGAGCGTGAGCAGCATGGCAATGATTGCGGCTATGATGAGAGATGTGTGGCGCATGATGTCGGGCGTTGAAGATAAAGCCCCTCGGCGTTTCATTGCCCACGGCGGCCTCGCTCCCTGGAGTGGGGTGGGGCAGTGGTGGTGAAACGCTGGGGGGCTATGGATGATGTCTTGTGGCTATTGTTTGTCGGCGTGAATGATTTCCATGCCCTTGCGCAGCGCTTCCTCGTTGGCCGGTATGAGGTGGTGGTGGCGTTCGGGCAGTGTCTTGCGCAGTCCCTTGAGCACGTTCTCGAGCTGCACCACGGGGTGTATCTTGAGCAGTCCGCCGAGCACTATCATGTTGAAGCCCTTGGGGTTGCCCATCTCGGCTGCGGCGTCCATGGCATCAATCTCATAGATGTTGATGTCGGTGCGCGTGGGTGGCAGTGTGATGCCGTAGCCGTCGTAGATGAGTGTTCCTCCGGGCTTGATGAGCGGCTCGAAACGTTCGAGCGACGGCTGGTTGAGGATTACTGCCGTGTCGTAGGTGCTGAGTATGGGCGACGAGATGGGTTCGTCGCTGACAATGACGGTGACGTTGGCCGTGCCGCCTCGCTGCTCGGGTCCGTAGGCCGGCATCCACGACACCTCTTTGCCTTCCATGAGTGCGCTGTAGGCCAGAATCTTTCCCATGGAGAGCACTCCCTGTCCTCCGAATCCGGCTATGATGATTTCCTGTGTCATAACGCTATCTTTCGATTTGACGATTTACGAATAGACTATTTCTGCTGTGGCGCTTTGTCGGCAACGGTGTTCTTCAGGTCGCCCAGGGGGTAGAAGGGGTGCATGTTCTCTTCCATCCACTTGTTGGCCTCCACGGGCGTCATCTTCCATCCGCTGCTGCATGTCGATACTATTTCCACGAGCGACGAGCCACGCTGGTTCATGGAGTTCTCGAAAGCCTGGCGTATGGCTTTCTTGGCCCGGCGTATGGCCGCCACGGTGTGCACGCTCTGGCGTGTGACGTAGCATGTGCCTTCGAGCTGTGCGGCAATGTCGGCGAACTTGAGGGGGAATCCGTGGAGGTCAGCCTGTCGGCCGTAGGGGCATGTCGATGTCTTCATGCCCATGAGCGTTGTGGGTGCCATCTGTCCGCCCGTCATGCCGTAGATGGCATTGTTGATGAAGATGATGGTGATGTTCTCGCCGCGGTTTAGGGCGTGTATGCTCTCTGCCGTGCCTATGCATGCGAGGTCGCCGTCGCCCTGGTAGGTGAACACGAGGCGGTCGGGCCACAGGCGCTTGATGGCTGTTGCGATGGCGGGTGCGCGTCCGTGGGCAGCTTCCTGCCAGTCGATGTCGATATAGTTGTAGGCAAAGACGGCGCACCCGACGGGTGATACGCCAACGGCCTTGTCGGCCATGCCCATCTCCTCGATGACCTCGGCGACGAGCTTGTGCACCACTCCGTGTGAGCATCCTGGGCAGTAGTGCATGTGGTTGTCGTTCATCAGGGCGGGTTTCTGATAGACGACGTTCTCGGGTGATATGATAGGGTTGTTTTCCATAAGAGGGTGTCAGAACATGAATCGTATGAAGAACTCCACCACCTTCACCACCATGGCCACCCCGACGATGATGATTCCCACGACGTGGTGGGCCGGGAAGGCGAAATATGTCACCACGCCGACGAGGGCGGTGAGCATGAAGATGGTGTTGAGGGTATTGCGTAGCTGGTGGCGGTCCATAGCGGTGTGTGGGTGATGATGGTGTCGCCGCGCGTGTGGCGGCAAGTGTGTGTGTTTGTGTGGTGGTGGCGTCAGCGCATGAGTAGTGACTTGAGCGACGATGCCACCTCCTCGGGTGTGGGCACTATGCCGCCCATCTTGCCGTAGTGGGCCACGGGCGTGCGACCCTCGACGGCGATGCGTATGTCCTGCACCATCTGGCCGGCGTTGATTTCAAAGGAGAGGATGCCCTTCACGCCGTCTGCCAGCTGGGCTATGCGCTCTGCGGGGAAAGGCCAGAGGGTGATGGGTCGCAGCAGCCCCACGCGTATGCCTTCGCGCCGCATCTCGCTGATGGCCTTCTGGGCTATGCGTGCTGCGGAGCCGAAGGCCACGATGAGGTATTCGGCATCGTCGGTGAGGCTCTCCTCGTAGCGCACCTCGCTGGCGCGTATCTTGGCGTACTTCTCCTGCAGGTGCAGGTTGTGGCGCTCCATGACAGCGGGGTCGAGTTCGAGGGATGTGATGACGTTGCGCTGGCGTCCCGGTGTGCGTCCTGTCGATGCCCACGGACACTGGCTGATGACCTCCTCGTCGGTGCGGCGCGCCTTGAATGGCGGCAGCACCACCTTCTCCATCATCTGGCCTATGACGCCGTCGCTGAGAATCATGGCCGGTGTGCGCCAGCGGAAGGAGAGCTCAAAGGCCAGATCGACGAAGTCGGCCATCTCCTGCACGCTGGATGGTGCGAGCACGATGACCTCATAGTCGCCGTTGCCGCCGCCGCGCGTGGCCTGGAAGTAGTCGCCCTGCGAGGGCTGTATGGTGCCCAGGCCGGGGCCGCCGCGCTGCACGTTGACGATGAGTCCGGGTATCTCTGCCCCGGCCATGTAGGCGAAGCCCTCCTGCATGAGAGCCACGCCGGGGCTGCTGCTGGAGGTCATCACGCGTTTGCCGGTGCCACCGCCGCCATAGAGCATGTTGATACTTGCCGTTTCGCTCTCGGCCTGCACGACCACCATGCCCGTGGTCTCCCAGGGCTTGAGCTTGGTGAGCGTCTCGAGGATCTCGCTCTGCGGCGTGATGGGGTAGCCGAAGTAGCCGTCGCACCCGCAGCGTATGGCTGCGTGGGCTATGGCCTCGTTGCCCTTCATCAGGGTTATTTCTTGTTGTTCCATAATCTTAGTCAATCTTTTTGCGATAAACGGTGATGCATGCGTCGGGACACACGACGGCACACGATGTGCAGCCCGTGCAGGCGTCGGCCTTCACTTGCTCCACATAGCGATAGCCGCGGCGGTTGACCATCTTGTCGGCCAGCTCGAGGATGCCCACGGGGCATGCCTCCACGCACAGCCGGCAGCCTTTGCACCGCTCGGTGTTGACGACGATAGCGCCTTTCATTTTTGCCATGTTTGTGTTAGGGGTTATATAAGTCTTTGGTGTAGTATTCCATGATGTGCATGAGCATCTCGCGGGCGTGGGCTGCGGGGCTGCCGGGGTCGAGAGCTGCTGCCTGCTCGTAGGCATTCATGGCCTCGCCCCAGCGCTGCTGTTTGCGCAGGGCGTTGCCTTCGGCGTAGAGTGTTGCGGCGCGTTGCTTGTCGGCCGCTGATGGCGTGTTGCTCATTTCGGGCGGCAAAGTTACACATTCCCTGCCATATACGGAACAAAAATGTCGGCTAAATTGCGTTTTAGCCGACATTTTTAGCATAAAACAAGTCAAAGGTTAAATTATGCATAAAGCGGTGGGGTCTTCATGCGCTGCTGGCCGGGGGCATTGGGTGGCTGGGTGGTGGGTGCTGGGTGGCTGGTTGTGGCGGTTTACTCCTCCACCACTTGTGTGCGCTTTTTGCGCCTGACGACCACCTCTTCGTACTCGTCTTCACTCTCTTGCTCGAAGGCGGCCTTGGCAGCTTTGAAGATTTCCTCCACGCGGTCAACGGTCTTTCGGCGGAACTTGCCGCTGCGCGGGTAGAGCTTTGTGCCTTTCTTGTTGACGGCTTCCTTGTCGCTGATCCATTCCTCGGCGCGGTATGTCTCGCCGTTGTTGCCCTCCTGGTCGAACTGGTAGTAGTAGCTGATCTGGGTGATGGTCATGTTGACCTGCCCCTCGGGCGAGCACACGGCTGAGATGAGGTAGCGGAAGTAGGTGTGGTCCCAGTTGAGGAACTTCTTCTTGAAGGTCATGATTTCCTCCACCTTGGCCACCACCTCGCCCTGGGCGGCGTCCTCGCTGACGAGGCGCGTGCGCAGGTCCTGGCGCCCGGCTGCCACGAGGCTCTTGACATAGTCGGCGATGACGGGGAATATGTCGGCCTGCGTCTTTCCGGGCACGCGGAAGTTGGTGGTGAAGGTGACGATGCCGTCTTTCTCCGGCACGGCACCTCGCAGGTACTTGGCGTCTTTGTTGGCCACGGGTTTGGCCTCTGTGGTCACGTTGTCCTTACTTGGGTGCTTTATGGGCAGCAGGTCAGCCATGGCGCCAGTGGCGAGCATGGTCATTGTGAGTGCAAGGATTATTTTTTTCATGATTGGTATGTTGGTTTTGTGGTTGTTGCTCAGTGGGTGTGTGGGTCGTGTGCCTGCGGGCTTACTCGTAGCGTATGGCCTCTATGGGGTCGAGGCGTGCAGCCTTCTGTGCGGGGAAGTAGCCGAAGCCCACGCCGATGGCCACGCACACGGCGAAGCTCACGATGACGCTCCATGCAGGTATGACGGCCGGGTAGCCTATGAGCGTGTTGCAGCCCCAGGTAAGTAGTCCGCCGAAGAGCACCCCGAGCACTCCTCCTGTCAGGCTGATGAGTATGCTCTCAATGAGGAACTGGTTGCTGATGTCGAGGCCGCGTGCGCCCACGCTCATGCGCAGTCCTATCTCCTTGGTGCGCTCGGTGACGCTCACGAGCATGATGTTCATGATGCCTATTCCGGTCACGAGGAGCGAGAAAGCCGCTGCCACGACGAGTATGATGGTTATGGTGTCCATAGTCGAGGACATGGTCTCCATGAACTCCTGCTGCGAGCGTATGGTGAAGTTGTCCTCGTCGGATTCCTTGAGCTTGTGGGTGCGGCGCAGTATGGCTGTGAGGTCCTCGATGGCGGCGTCGGAGAGTTCCTCGGTGACAGCCGAGCAGACGATGCTGTTGTAGTGGGTCTGTGCGGCGAGGCGCTTCATGACGGTGGTGTAAGGAGCTATGATGACGTTGTCCTGGTCCATGCCCCAGTTGTTGTAGCCCTTGCCCTTGAGCACACCGACGATGCGGAAGGGTATGTTCTTGAAGCGTATGGTCTTGCCGATGGGGTCCTGGCCGTTGGGGAAGAGTTCCTTCACCACCGTTTTGCCCACGACACACACCTTGGCGGACTTCTTCACGTCCTCCTCGGTGAAGCAGGTGCCTTCCTCCACGTTCCACAGCTTGATGGAGAGGTAGTCGGGGCTTTCGCCGTAGCATGTGGAGGTGGTGTTGTTGCTGCCGAACACGGCCTGCCCGCTTGAGGTGACCTCGGGCGACACCTTGGTGACGAACTTTGCCTCCGCGAGTATGGTCTCGTAATCGACCTGCTTGAGCGTCTGCATGGCCGAGGGGTCGAGGCGCACGCCGCCGCGCATGTCGGCTCCCGGGCGTATGGTGAGCAGGTTGGTGCCCATGGTGGAAAGCTCCTTGCGTATGCTCTCCTTGGAGCCTTGGCCTATGGCCATCATCACGATGACGGCTCCCACGCCGATGATGATGCCGAGCATGGATAGGAAGGAGCGTGCCTTGTTGCTGAGTATGGCCTTGATGGCTATCTTGAAGAGGTTGATGTAGCTCATGTGTCAGTCGTCTTGTGGCGCTGGCAGTGCCGCGAGAGCCTCTGCCGCGCTGAGTATGTTGTTGTTCTGTGTGTCCTCGCGTATCTTGCCGTCGCGCAGCACGATGTTGCGCGAGCTGTACTGCGCTATCTCGGGGTTGTGGGTGACGAAGATGATGGTGCGCCCCTCGGCGTGGAGCTTCTGAAAGAGCACGAGCACCTCGAAGCTCGTGCGTGTGTCGAGGTTTCCTGTGGCCTCGTCGGCGAGGATCACGGCGGGGTTGTTGACGAGCGCGCGCGCAATGGCCACGCGCTGCATCTGTCCGCCCGACATCTGGTTGCTCTTGTGCTCGAGGCGGTCGGCCAGGCCCACAGCCTCAAGGGCCTTGATGGCAGCCTCGCGCCTGGCTCGTGCGCTGTACTCCTTATTATACATCAGTGGCAGCTCCACGTTCTCTATGGCTGTGGTTTTTGCCAGCAGGTTGTAGTTTTGGAACACGAAGCCTATCTTGCGGTTGCGCAGGCGTGCGCGCTGCGAGCGCCGCATGGTGCGCACGGGTATGCCGTCGAGCAGATACTCGCCGCTGGTAGGTGTGTCCAGGCATCCCAGCTGGTTGAGCAGTGTGGATTTGCCGGAGCCTGAAGTGCCCATGATGGTGACGAACTCGCCCTCGTGGATCTTGAACGACACGCCTCGCAGCGCGTGCACCGTCTCGGAGCCAACCTGGAAGTCGCGCTTCACGTTCTGGAGTTCTATGACAACTTTCTTCTCCATTTATTTCTTCTGGTTGTTCTTGTTGTTGTTGCGTGGACCCGGCATGAAGGGGTTCTTGTTCTGGCTGCCGGCGCTCTCGTCGGCCTGCTCGCCAAAGAGCATGTCGGAGAGCACCTCGGTGCCGTCGGCGATGCCGCCGGTGATTTCCGTCAGGGTGCCGTTGCTCACCCCCGTTTCCACGGGAATGGCCTTGAAGGTCTTGCCCTGGCGCACCCACAGTTTCTGTTTGGCATCGCATGGCTCTATGGTCTCGTCGTCGGCAATGAGGGCCTCGTTGGGCGCGAAGCGCAGCGCCTTGGCCGTCACGGTGAGCACGTTGTTTTTCTCGAGTGTGAAGATGGTGACGTTGGCCGTGAGCCCCGGTTTGAGCTTGAGGTCGGCGTTGGGTGCGCTGATAACGACCTCGTAGGTGACGACGTTGCTCTCTGTGGTGGCCTGCTGGCGCACCTGGGTGACCTGGCCCTCGAACACGTCGTTGGGGAAGGCATCGACGGTGAACGTGACACGTTGTCCCTCGCTGACCTCGCCTATGTCGGCCTCGTCGATGTCGGCGATGACGCGCATGTCCGTCAGGTCCTGGGCAATGGTGAAGAGCGTGGGCGTGCTGAAGGAGGCCGCCACGGTCTGTCCCTCCTCGACGGCCTTGGAGAGCACCACGCCGTTGATGGGCGAGGTGATGGTGGCGTAGCCCAGGTCCGTCTCGGCGCGTTTCACGCTCTGGCGGGCTGTTGTCACCTGCTGCTGGGCCTGTATGTAGGAGAGGCGAGCCTGCTCGAAGTCGTTGGCCGAGATGAGGCCCTTGTCGTAGAGCGTCTTGTAGCGCTCGTAGTTGGCTTGCTGGTACTGCAGTGTGCTCTGTGCGCTGGTGAGGTTGGCGCGCTGGCTCTCGAGTGTGCTGACGAGGTTTGTCTTGTCGAGTTCGGCAATGATCTGTCCGGCCTTGACCTCGGAGTTGTAGTCAACGAAGATTTTGGCCACGATGCCGCTCACCTGTGTGCCCACGTCCACGCTCGTCACAGGCTCTATGGTGCCTGTGGCGGTGACGGTTGTGGAGATGTTGCTTCGCGCGACGGTGGTTGTTTCGTACTCGGTCTGTGGCTTCTTGGAGCATGCGGCGAGCATCAAGGCTGCCATGGCGCAGCAGCAGGTCCCGGCGGCGATGTCGGTGAGCATGTTGCGCAGTGTATGTGTTGTTCTCATTGTGTGGGTTGTTTCGTTTGTTGGTGGAGAGGGTGGTGTGGGTTGGCTGTTGGTGGTGGCGGTGAGTGGCGGTGAGGGTTCAGAGGCCCATGATGCCGCCTTCGTAGAAGTGCAGGAGCTGTGTGTTGAGTATGGTGGTGTATTTGCTCTGCAGGCGGCTCTGCTGCGCTTGCAGGAGGTTGTCGCGCGCTTGCAGCAGATCGACGATGTTCTTGAGTCCGGCCTTGAACTGCTCGTTGATAAGCTCATAGTTGGTCTCCTGGCTCTCCACGGCCACCTTGGCGGCGACGAAGCGCTGCTGGGCGGTGGTGGCCTGCAGCCAGATGTTCTCTATGTTGGAGCCGAGGGTGGTCTGCTGGTTGATGAGGTCGAGCTGCGCGTTGGTGCGTTGCAGCTTGGCCTTCTCGATGGCTGTGCGGGTGCGTCGGTTGTCGAAGATAGGCACGCTGATGTTGAGCCCCACGGAGCCGTTGAGGTTGCGCTTCATCTGCTCGCCGAAGCTCTCCTCGCTGGCCGTGTAGTGGCTGTCGCCTATGCCGGCGCTCATGCCAATGGTGGGCAGGTAGCCTCGCTTGGCGATGTTGAGCTGCAGGTCGGCACTCTGTGTCTGCAGCTCGGCGGCGCGGATCTCGGGGCGCTGCTGCAGGGCGGCGTTGTACACCTCCTGCTTGTCGGGCACGAGGGCCATGGCGCGCTCGTCGGACAGCTCCTCGCCGGCCACGTCGAACTCCTGGCTGATGTCAATCTGCAACAGCTCCTTGAGCTGGCGCTTGTAGCCGGCCACCTGGGTCTGGGCGTTGACCACGTCGTACTTGGCCTGCGCCAGCTGAGACTCGAGCTGCGCCACGTCGGCGCGCGCCAGGTCGCCCACGGCGTAGCGCTCGCGGGCGCGGTCGAGCTGCTGCTGCGCTGTTGCTGCCAGCTGGCTGTTGACGTTGCAGCTCTCGGTGGTGTAGAGTATCTGCACGTAGAGCTGCGCTATCTGCTCCTGGATGGTGTTGAGGCTCTGGGCCGTCTGCGTGGCGGCGATGTCGCCGGCGAGGCGTGCTGCCTCGATGTTCTTGCGGTTGACGCCACCGTCCCAGATGGTCCATGAGGCGTTGACGCCGTAGGAGCCGTTCTCTGTCACCTTCTTGTTGGAGGTGGTGGCCATGCCGTTTTGCACTATGGTGGTGGCCTCCTGGAATGGGCGGTAGCTGAGGCCCTGGCTCACTGATGCCGACAGGCTGGGGAACAGCGCCGCCTTGCTCTGGAGCAGCGTCTGCTCTGCTTCCTGCTCGGTGATGCGGCTTTTCTGCACTTGGATGTTGTGCTCGGCAGCGTAGTCCAGACACTGTTGGAGGGTCCACGTCTGTTGAGCGTGGAGCCCCATGGTGGAGAGCGCCAATGCTGCGAGCGTTGCGAGGTTTTTTATCATGTTTATGATGTGTTGATATGCGTTTTTCCGCGCAAAATTAGTTGTTTTCCACAATATAGACCCACGTTGGGCGGCGAAAGTTTAACGGCGTTAAGAGCATTTAACATTCGCGGCGGCGACGTCGCCGCGCTGCGGCAGGGTGGGCAAAATGGCTGCGCGCGGCGTGGGACATGCCGCGGCGAATGTCGAAACTCACCGCGGCGAATAACGAAACTCGCCGCGGCGTGTGTGGAAACTTGCCGCGGCGTGTGTGGTCATGTCCGGCGGCATGTGTGGTTATGTCCGGCGGCGTGTGTGGCCACCTGCCGCGGCATCCATAGCCTCTTGGCGCAAAGAATATGACTGTACGAATCGTACCACCAAAGAGACCGCAACGCGGTCTCCGCTCAATATCCGGGGTGTGCGCAGCTCCCCCGGATGTCAGTCAGCATCGGCATCGACCCTGAAGGGGTCGCCCTCTCGGGATGAAGGGGCACTCTTTCAGAGTGCATGACCCACGATTGCATGTCAACCTGGGGTGCTCGCTACGCTCGTACCCCCGGTTATTGGGCGATGACGCTTTCAGCGTCTTGGTGGCACGGTTGCGGATAGTCACTGAAAAAGCTCCCGCACTCACGGGCTGTGGCGTGGGTGCGGGAGCATGTGCCGGTGGCGCTGTGGCGCAGCGATGGCCTACTGGTGCTGTGGGCGCAGCAGGTCGTTGACGGTCTTGACGGGGTTGAACGTCTCAAGCGGCACCTCGACGAACACGGTGTTCCAGTCGGACATGGCACCGTTCCACAGCCCCGGCAGCTCCAGGGCCTTGAGTTCGCGGCCGTTCTTGCTCTTCTCGGATATGAAGCCTGTGGCGGTATCGACGTAGGCGGGGAGGTCGAAGCGCTGGCCCTTGTAGTCGCGTATGGCGCAGACGAGATCCACGGGGTTGAAGTGTGTGCCGCCGGTGAACATGGCCATGTAGGCCGGGTTGTGCTTGTCGATCTGGCTGGACTCCAGGATCTGCGGGCTCACGCTGCCGTCGGGGTTGAAGGCGAGGAATGGTCCTCCGCCGGGTTCGCCCACGTTCTTCACCACGCCGCACACGCGTATGGGGCGGTTGAACTTGCGGCGCAGTGTCTGGCACAGCTCGTCGTCGGGCAGCTGTTGCAGCCCCGGCACCTCGCAGCACAGCTCGCTCTGCAGGAAGCGGCACATCTCGTCGAGCTCGGCGCGGCCGGGGGTGCCGGCGTCGAGGCGCGCGAGATAGTCGAACGCCTGGCGCTGCACGGTGACGAGTATGCCGGCAATGACCTGCTTCCAGAGCGTGGTGGCGGGTTTGAGCTTGTCGGGCACGACGTTGTCGATGTTCTTGATGAACACCACGTCGCTCTCCAGGTCGCCGAGGTTGCGGATGAGGGCGCCGTGGCCGCCCGGGCGGAAGAGCAGGCTGCCGTCGTCGTTGCGGAAGGGTTCGCCCTCGGGCGTGGCGGCAATGGTGTCGGTCGATGGTTTCTGCTCGCTGAAGCTCACGTTGTACTTGATGCCGAAGCGCGCCTCGTAGTCGGGGAGCACGCGCTCCACCAGCGCCTCGAAGAGTGCGCGGTGCTCGGCCGACACGGTGAAATGCACGTCGGCACGGCCGTCGCCGCTGGCATACAGCGCCGCCTCGACGAGGTGCTCCTCGAGGGGCGTGCGTGCGGCGTCGGCATAGGTGTGGAACTGCAGCAGGCCCTTGGGCAGCTGGCCGTAGTTGAGGCCTTCCTCGTCGAGCATGGCGCTCACCACGTCGCGGTAGCGGCCGGCGGCGGTGAGGGCGTCGGCCCCCATGCCGTAGAGCACCTCGCAGGCGTCGTCGAGTGCGGGGAAGAAGGCGAAGTCGTGGAGGCGGTCGAAGAAGGTGCGCTCGAAGTCGGTCGCGGGGGCGTCGTGGTCGCCGTCGCGGAACTCAAACATGGCCTTGAACATGCGGCTGGCGGCGCCGCTGGCCGGCACGAACTTGGTGATGTGGCGTCCGCTGCTCTTGTACTGCTGCCAGGCTTCCACGTATGCCTGTTGCTCGGCATCGGCCGGGGCCATGATGCCGGCGCCGATGGCGGCGGCGGCTCTGAGGCGCAGGAATGGGAATCCCTCGCGCAACTGTCGCAGCTGGGTGTTGAGCTGCTCTTCGGTGATGCCTTTTCGGGCAAGTTGCTTTTTGTCGTCGGTGGTTAGCATAGTGTGTGGGTTAGGGTTATAAGTGATGTGTTATGGGTCATTGGTGGGTAGTTGCGGGCCTGTTTAGGTCAATTTTTCGGCCAAAAGTACGAAAAAAGACCGAACGACGAGCTTTTTTTGCCGAAAAATTGGTATCTTCGCACGGAAAAAGTGATAAAAGGCCCGCCAACGGCCCATAAAAACCACCCGCCATGCAGACAAACATCGCATTCACACCCGCCGAGGCAGCGCTGCTGCGCAACCTCTACAGGCAGTTGCTCCGACTTGCTGCGCCAGAACTCGTGGCAGGCGACACCGACAAGGTGCGCGCATACCTGCGACGCGCCGCCGCCACCGACGCCCTGCGCCGCGACGTGTTTGGCCGCCACCCCATAATCACCGACATGCAGACGGCCATCATCGTGGCCACGGAGATAGGCCTCTCGCGCGGCAGCATGCTCGGCGTGCTGCTCAGCGACCTCGTCATCGGGGGCGCGGTGACCACCGACGAGGTGCGTGCCAACTTCGGCGACGATGTGGCGCGCATCGTCCACGGCATGACGCGCATCAACGACCTCTACCAGAAGAACCCCGTCGTGGAGAGCGAGAACTTCCGCCAGCTACTGCTGAGTTTTGCCGAGGACATGCGCGTCATCCTCATCGCCATCGCCTCGCGCGTGTGCGTGATGCGTAATATAAAGGATGCCGACAACGACGAGGCACGCCGCAAGGTATCCACCGAGGCAGCATACCTCTATGCTCCCCTGGCCCACAAGCTTGGCCTCTACAAGCTCAAGTCGGAGCTGGAGGACCTCTCGCTCAAGTACCTCGAACACGATGCCTACTACCACATCAAGGAAAAACTCAACGCCACCAAGCGCAGCCGCGATGCCTACATCGAGCGCTTCATTCAGCCTGTCAGCCAGCGCCTTGAGGAGGCGGGGCTGAAGTTCCACATCAAGGGCCGCACGAAGAGCATACACAGCATTTGGCAGAAGATGAAGAAGCAGCACTGCCCCTTTGAGGGGGTGTATGACCTCTTTGCCATACGCGTCATTCTCGACTCTGCTCCCGAGCGCGAGAAGCAGGACTGCTGGCAGGTGTTCTCCATCCTCACCGACATGTACCAGCCCAACCCCAAGCGCATGCGCGACTGGCTCAGCATACCCAAGAGCAACGGCTACGAGAGCTTGCACATCACCGTGCTCGGACCCGAACAGAAGTGGGTGGAGGTGCAGATACGCACCGAGCGCATGGACGAGGTGGCCGAGCGCGGACTGGCGGCCCACTGGCGCTACAAGGGCGTGAAGGGCGGCGAGGCCGGCGTGGAGCAATGGCTGCAGAGCATACGCTCGGCCCTCGAGGCCGGCGACGACCTCCAGCTCATGGACCAGTTCCGCATGGACCTCATGGAGGATGAGGTGTTTGTGTTCACCCCCCGCGGCGACCTCTTCAAGCTGCCGCAGGGCGCCACGGTGCTCGACTTCGCCTACGCCATCCACACCAAGGTGGGCAACACCTGCACCGGGGGCCGCATCGGCGGCAAGATGGTCACGCTGCGCCACAAGCTGCAGAGCGGCGACCAGGTGGAGATCATGACCCACGCCAACCAGGTGCCCAAGCAGGACTGGCTCGCGGTGGCCGTCACCGGGCGCGCGCGCTCCAAGATACGCCAGGCTCTCAAGGAACAGGATGCGCGCCAGGCCGCCTTCGCCAAGGAGGAGCTTGAGCGCAAGTTTCGCAACCGCAAGCTCGACATCGACGAGGCCACCCTCATGCACGCCATGAACCGCCTGGGCTACAAGGTGGTGACACAGTTCTACAAGGCGCTGGCCGACGGCTCGCTCGACATGGCCCAGGTCATGGAGGCATACACCACGCAGCAGCGCTACGACCGCGGCGAGCTTGCCGCACAAACCCTCAGCGCCAACACCTACTCGCTGCCCACCGAGGCCGAACGCACCGCCTCGCGAACCAGTGCGCATGGCGACGTGCTCGTCATCGACCAGAACCTGCGCGGCATCGACTTCCAGCTGGCGCGCTGCTGCCATCCCGTCTATGGCGACGAGGTCTTTGGCTTCCTCATGGCCGGCGGTGGCATCAAGGTGCACCGCCGCGACTGCCCCAACGCACAGCGCCTGCGCGAGCGCTACGGCTACCGCATCATCGACGCCCGCTGGGCCGGCAAGGGTGGCACGCAGTACGCCATCACCCTGCGCGTGGTGGGCAACGACGACCTGGGCATCGTCAACAACATCACCAGCATCATCTCCAAGGACGAGAAGCTACTGCTGCGCAGCATCAGCATCGACAGCCACGACGGCCTCTTCAGCGGCACGCTGACCGTGATGCTCGACGACACCTCGCGCCTGCGCGGACTCATGCAGAAGCTCGAAGGCGTAAAGGGCGTGAAAGGCGTAACAAGACTTTAACGGGCGTTAAAAGCCGTTAACAGATTTCGCCACATCGCAGCTTTTGCATACCTTTGCGCCACACTATGGGAAGAATAGGGTACATCATTATGCTAAAAAGTCAATTCTCCACCACGATACATCATACCTGCCGCACCACGCGGCGGATGCTGATAGCGGCGCTGTGTGCCACAGCTCCCGCCGCAACATCGGCACAGCAAATCACCATCGGCAACTACACCTTCCGCGACGGGGCCGAATACCAAGGCGAACTCTTCCGCGGCAAACCCTATGGCAAGGGCCACACGCTCTATGCCAACGGCGACGTCTATGAGGGCGAATACGTCAAGGGCCGGCGCGAGGGCTACGGGGTGTATAGCTTTGCCGACGGCGAGCGCTACGAGGGCGAGTGGTTTCAGGACCAGCAGCACGGCCAGGGCACGTTCTATTTCAAGAACAACAACCGCTACGAGGGCCTCTGGTACCGCGACTTCCAGCAGGGCGACGGCATGATGGAATACTTTAACGGCGACCGCTATATTGGTGAGTGGTACGAAGATAAGCGTCAGGGCGAAGGCACATACACCTACAGCAGCGGCGACTCCTACGTGGGCCACTGGAAAAACGACCTCAAGGACGGGCCGGGCACCTTCACGTGGTCGGGCGGCGCGCGCTATGTGGGGCAGTGGCGCAACGGCAAGATGAACGGCCACGGCACATACACCTACGCCAACGGCGATGTCTATACCGGCGACTTCGTGGACGATGCCCTGCAGGGTAAGGGCATCTACCAGTTCAACAACGGCGACCGCTACGAGGGACGCTACATGAAGAGCCAGCGTGAGGGCGAGGGCATCTTCACCTTTGCCAACGGCAACAAGTACGTGGGGCAGTTCCGCGCGGGCATGAAGCACGGCCAGGGCACCTTCACATCCACCGACGGCGCCAGCTACGTGGGCCAGTGGGCCAACGACAAGAAGGAGGGCCGCGGGCGCTACACCTGGGCCAACGGCGACGTCTATGAGGGCGAATGGGTGGCCGGCATGATGGAGGGCGAGGGCGTGCTGCGACAGAAGGACGGCACAAAATTCAAGGGCATGTTCCGCCAGGGGGCAAAAAACGGGCCGTGCGTCATGGAAACACCCGACGGCGTGCGCTTCGAAGGTTCCTACAAAAACGACGTGCGCGACGGCGCCTTCGTGGAGAAAGACCGCAACGGACACGTAACCAAAAGAGGCACTTATCGCAACGGCGTTGTGCAGGAATGATTTGCAGAAAAGGCCGTAAGGGCCATTTTCCCACGCAAATATTTTTTCGTATCGCAAAAAAGTCGTAACTTTGCCGCGAAATTCAAAACCCTTGATTCCGCAACAATGATAATCGACTCTTTGGCGAACTTTGAGCGCTATGCGAACCTCAATCCGCTCTTTCCGGCTGTGGCGCAATTCCTGCGCCAAAACGACTTGGCTACATTGCCCACAGGCCGGCATGTTATACAGGGCGATGACCTCTATGTGAACATCGTCGATGCACAGCCCAAGACACAGCAGCAGGCACGCATCGAGACGCACGACAAAATGATCGACATACAAATCCCCATCTCCGGAGGCGAGTGTCAGGGATGGACACCACGGCAACTGCTGCCACAGGCTCCCTACAACACCGACGACGACATCAGCTTCTACGCCGGGGACGCACAGACTTATCTCAACGTGCAGCCCGGACAATTCACAATATTCTTCACTTGGGACGGACACGCCCCTGCCATCACAGCCACAACGCTCCGCAAGGCCATCTTCAAGGTGAAGGCCTGAGCGGGGCGATATCTTTGTGTAACAATCAGTCAAGACGCTTCATTACGTTAATTACTCACTAACTCAATATGGCAAAGACAGCAATTACCAAGACCACAGCAAAGACTGCGGCAAAGCCTAAGAACGCACAGTCCGCCAAGAAGGCGGAGAAAACAGAGGCCGTGCAGCGGCTGCGCCTCGTGAAGAACGACGAATGGCTCACACCATTTGAACCCGCCATTGAGGGGCGCCACAACCACGCCCTCGCCAAAATCAGTGAACTCACCAACGGTGGCAAGCAGCAACTGGCCGACTTTGCCAGCGGATACCTCTACTATGGCCTCCACTTCGAGGACAAGAAATGGATTCTGAGAGAGTGGGCACCCAATGCCACCGAGATATACATCATCGGCGACTTCAACGGGTGGGAGGAGGAGAAAACCTACGCCATGAAGCGCGTCAAGGGCAACAGCGGCAACTGGGAAATAAAGCTACCCGCTAAGGCCATGAAGCATGGCGACCTCTTCAAGCTCAGTGTGCACTGGGACGGCGGACAGGGCGAGCGCATACCGGCGTGGATCAACCGCGTCGTGCAGGACGACCAGACCAAAATATTCTCCGCACAGGTGTGGGCACCCGAGCAGCCATACACGTGGAAGGTGAAGAAATTCAAGCCCAACACCTCGCCGCTCCTCATCTACGAGTGCCACATCGGCATGGCTCAGGATGCCGAGAAAGTGGGCACATACGAGGAATTTCGCCTCAATGTGCTGCCGCGCGTGGAGAAGGAAGGCTACAACTGCATACAGATCATGGCCATACAGGAGCACCCCTACTACGGCTCCTTCGGCTACCATGTCTCAAGCTTCTTCGCCGCCAGCTCCCGTTTTGGCACGCCCGAGGAACTCAAGGCTCTCATCGACGATGCCCACGAGCGCGGCATTGCCGTCATCATGGACATCGTCCACAGCCACGCCGTGAAGAACGAGAACGAGGGCTTGGGCAATTTCTGCGGCGACCCCAACCAGTATTTCTACCCCGGCGACCGCCACGAGCATCCGGCATGGGACAGCCTCTGCTTCGACTATGGCCGCAACGAGGTCATACACTTCCTGCTCTCCAACTGCAAATGGTGGCTCGAGGAGTACCACTTCGACGGATTCCGATTCGACGGCGTCACGTCCATGCTCTACTATAGCCACGGCCTGGGCGAGGCTTTTGGCGGATATGGCGACTACTACAACGGTCACCAGGACGACAACGCCATCTGCTACCTCACCCTCGCCAACGAGGTCATACACCAGGTCAACCCCAAGGCCATCACCATCGCCGAGGAGGTCAGCGGTATGCCCGGCCTGGCCGCGAAGTTCGAGGACGGAGGCTTCGGCTTCGACTACCGCATGGCCATGAACATCCCCGACTACTGGATTAAGACCATCAAGGAACAGGCCGACGAGAACTGGAAGCCCAGCAGCATCTTCTGGGAACTCACTAACCGAAGGGCAGGGGAGATGAATGTGTCCTACTGCGAAAGCCACGACCAGGCACTCGTGGGCGACAAGACCATCATCTTCCGACTCATCGATGCCGA
>JAFSVI010000188.1 GCA_017445145.1 Bacteroidaceae bacterium
CGAGCGCAGGTCGGCATCGCTGTAGTCGCTCCAGGTGGTGCGCAGCTCCGAACAGGTGGCGTCGGTGAAGAAGGTGGTGAGGAGGTCGGTGGCAGCCACGGTGGTGGCGGCGCGCTGGGCCGTCAGGGCGCTCTGGTCCACTGTCACGGCCTCGACGGTCCACTTGGACTTGGCTTCGTCGGTCATCCACTCCACGACGTTGTTGCTGCCATCGCAGTGCATGCCGGCGTTGTATATGTCGGGGTCCCATGTGAATGTCACCTTGCCGTCGGTATCGGTGATGGTGAAGTACTGCTCGGTCTCGACGGTGGAGTAGGCGTAGGAGAGGCCTTTCTGACCTTGCACGTAGCGCTGCGTGAGCGCGTTCTGAAGCGTGCCTTTGGAGGCGTCGATGTACCACACCTGACTGTAGTTGGTGGGCGTGATGGCGTCGGAGCATACAAGGGCGTGGCTGCTGGTGTTCTCGGTGAGGCGGAGGCCGTTGTGGCTCTTGATGCAGTAATAGCCCGTGGTGAGCTCGGCATGGGCCGCCCCGGCGAGGAGCGACAGCACGGCGATGATGAGGGATTTCAGTTTCATTGTTTATGGGGCGGGTGTTGTTTGTTGTAGTTGGTTGTCGGGGAGCATGGGCTTACTTTAGTGGGCGTGGAGCGGTGTGTCACTTCACCACAACCTTGCGGCCGCCGATGATGTTGACGCCGCGCTGCGGGCGCGCCAGGCGCTGGCCGGCGATGTTGTAGATGGCGGCCGGCGTGGTGGGCTGTGCGTCGTCGGTGGCGGTGATGCCGGTGGAGGGGTTGAGATATACGCTGATGCTCTTCGCTCCGGCCTCGGTGGCTTTGGGTACCTCGTTCATGTTGATGTAGGCGCGGTTGGCAGCGATGGAGCATCCTGTGCCGCAGAGCACGATGGTATTGTTTGAGAGCAGGTACATGCCTTCGTCAACGGGGGTGGCGGCGAAGGAGCCGATGAGGCCGTTGTCGCTGCCAGCCGTGGTGACGGCGCTGCTCTCGGGATAGGTCAGCGAGAGGGTGGCGGCAGTGGCCTGGAAGAGATATGGCACGCCGGCCAGCATGGCATCCACTTCCTCAAGCTCCAGCCAGGCGGGCTTGCCGTCGGCACCGAGCTTCTTGCCGGCGATGCGGTAGATGTCGGCTCCGATGATGTTGGCCGCTGCCACAGCGCCAGGCACGCACACCGTACCCCAGCGTTCGGGGGTGACGGTGCGGGTGTAGGTGGTGGCGCGGACGAGGCGCACCGTGAAGTGGGTGATGAAGGCATAGTTCGTGTTCTCGCTGTTGCTGTTGGAGAAGGTGAGCGTGGTGCTCTTCTTGTTGAGGCCGCTCACGGTGAGGTAGGTGGGCGGGTTCTGCTGGGCCTTGTTCTTGTTGATGGCCACGGAGGTGCCGTCCTCGGCGGTCAGCGTGTAGGTCTGGCTGCTGGTGCCGAAGTAGCCGCCGATGGTGTAGCCGTCGAGCAGATAGCCATCGGGCGCGGTGATGGTATAGACATCGCTGGCACCGGCGGCGCTGGGGCGGAAGAGCAGCACACGCTGGTCGTAGCCGCCCTGGCGGTTGAAGGCAGAATAGTTGGCGCTGACGGTGACACCCGCCAGGCCCGAGGTGGCGGTGGTGGTGAACGAGGTGGCCCAGCCCGAGGCGGGTGTCCAGCTCACGAAGGGTGCGGCGGTGTCGGTCTCGCCCTGGGTGATGATGCCGGCGGTGGTGCTGAACGACTCCTCATACAGCTCGTCGATGCGGGCATTGAGCGTCTCGGCGCTGAGGACGATGTAGTTCATGGCGTAGCAGTCCATCTTGTCCTGGTTGCCAATGCTGCCGTCCTCGTAGATGATGGCGAGGTCGCCGTTCGCGAGCTTCTGCATGGAGCTGTAGGCGGCGAAGCCGGGCTGGAGGGAGAAGGCCTCCAGCCACGTCTGGCCCTGGTCGAAACTCATGTAGAGGCGCAGGTCGCGGCGGTATGTGCTGAAGGTCTTGGTGAGGGTGTGGAGGATGACGTCGGGTCGCGAGGCGTCGTCAGTGGAGCGGTTGTAGTAGAGGATGTCGGCATTGCAGCCGTTGGCGTTCATCTCGTTGCCCCAGATGCCCTGCGTGCCCCATGTGTTGATGCCGTCGGCGCTGGCGTCGCCGGTGGTGCGGTTGTAGCCACGGTTGGCCATCGTGTTCCAGCCGCCGCGACGTATGGACATGAGCAGCGAGCCGTCGTTCATAATCTCCAGCTTCGACTCGTCGGCGCCCGTGAAGGCGGGTGTCGGTACGACGTTCCATGTCGCGCCCTCGTCGTCGGAGTAGATGACATACTCGTTGGTGGTGCCATCGACCTTGCCGTTCATGGCGAAGGCCACGCGGCCATTCGCGAAGGTCACGCCCTTGCCGGCAGTGACGAAGGCGCTCTGGAAGGTGATGCCGTTGGTGTTGATGTCGGCATAGATGTCCTTGGGCGCGGTCCATGTGGCGCCGTTGTCGGTGCTCTCGGTGTAGCCTGTGTGGAGCATACCGGTGGGGTAGCTGTTCTGTCCGGCGGCCATGAGGCAGATGAGCTTGCCGCTGAGGGTGCGCACCACGGCGGGGTCGCCGTAGCCGTAGGCGGCTGCCGTGGCGCCGTCGCCGGCGGCTATGGTCTGCGAGGCAGCCCATGTGGCGCCGTCGTCGGTGCTTTTGCGCATGACGACGTCGATCTTGTGGCCGGAGGCGGGCTTGCCCAGGTCCTCGGTGTTGTCGTAGCGGTAGTCGGCGAAGGCCGCTATGCCGCCGTCGGCGGTGCGCAGGATGGTGGGGATGCGGTAGTAGCGCGTCTGGCTGAAGGTGCCTGTCCAGAGGGCTGCCTGGCGCTTGAAGATGCGCATGGCGCCGTCGGGGTTGCCGGTGGCGGTGAGGTCGCAGGTGTTGCCGCCGTTGTCGTTGCTGTAGGCTATGGCGGTGATGGCGGCGTCGATGCTCGCCAGCTCGGTGGCGCCGGCCTTAACGTCGGCAGCCACCCACAGATAGGCGGGTGTGGCGGCGGCGAGCTCGGTGGCGGCGGTGAGGGAGATGGTGAGACCTTCGGGAGAAGCCGAAGGCACGTCGGCAGCGGGAGAAGCCGAAGGCACGTCGGCGCTTCCAAGCTCCACGGGGTTGGCGTCGTCGGCGTGCAGCTGGTCGCCTGCGGTCTGGTAGATGGCCACGCGGTCTATCTGGTCGGCGCCGCTGAGGGTTATGGTGACGCTGGTGGGCGTGCATGCGGCGAAGGGTGTCACCTTCACGCGCAGCAGTGCGGCGCGGGTGTTGCCCTGACCCGTCGTCTGGTTGCCCTGACCGACGGTGACGTTGCTGGGCAAGAAGCTGATGCTGGGGTCGTAGGTGGCGGTGACGGTCTTGTTCTCGCTGTCAATCACGGGGTCGCCGACCATGCCCTCCATGGCAAAGTCGGAGGCAGAGGGGGTGACGCCGGTGGGCAGGAAGAAGTAGCCGCCGGGATAGACAGCCGTCAGGCCACGGACATCCGAGCGTGTGCAGGTGAGCGGCGTGCTCTCCGAGCCGTTGGTGACGGTCACCTTCCATGCGTCGAGGCCAGCGGCGTCGAGGTCGATGGCATAGACGTTGTAGGCGGTGCGCATCGACGTGGTCTCGCCTATGTAGTAGTTGGCATTGCTGTTGTACGGGTCGGCGTAGTAGTTGTTGGCTTCCTTGAAGTAGTTGCCGTTGCTGTAGCCACAGAGCACGTTGCCGGGTGTCATCGACGGCGTGGGGAACTTGTTGGAGCCGTTGTTGACGAGGTAGCGGCCGTCGGGCAGTTGCCACGTGTTCACGTCCCAGCTGGTGTGGCTGATGTAGGTGAAGAACGTCGGGTCGGTGACGGCGGGCTGAACGTCGATGGCACCGGTGAAGGTGAGGGGGTAGAGGCTGTTGTAGAGCGACGTGGCGGCCTGCATGAAGCGGCCGGCGTAGGAGGCGGCGCCGTTCTTGCTCTTGATCTGTATGGCATACCAGCCGCTGGCCTGCGGATAGGTGGCGAGCGCCGTCTGGCTGCTGATGAGCTTGCTGACGGCAGCCGTGGCGGCAGCGCTGGCGTCGGCGCCCTCGACCCGCGTGAAGGTGAAGTCGGAGCCGGCGTCGTTGTAGTTGAACACGGCGGGGTTGAGGTTGCGGTTCACGCCGAGCACGGCGGCATTGGTGCCGCTGACGGGGTCCTTAGCCATCTTGATGCGGTAGGTGCCAGCCGTCTCGCTGGTGAGCGTCACTGCCACGGCATTGTAGCTGAACACCCACGCGTTCTGGTTGCTCTGGGCGATGGCAGTGGGTATGGCGAACTTGCCGGCACCGACGTTGAAGAGGTAGTATTCGCCTTCGGTCTCGGTGGGATAGACCACCCACTGGTGGTTGGGGTTGGTGGCATCGAGGCTGCCGCTGGCCACGAGGCCCACGTTGGTCGATGTGCCGTCATAGACGAGAGCACCGCGGTTGGTGTTCGTGTTGTTGAGGGTATATACCTGTGCGGCAGTAGGCTTCCAGGCATCGGTGAGCGTGACGGGGAAGAACTGCCACGCGGCGTTGCCAGATGTGGAGGTGGGGGTCGTCGTACCCCATCCGGCCACGGTGCTGCCGGCGGTGTTGGCATCCATGACGACGCCGTTGGCATCCTTGAGCCAGAAGTAGCCGCTGGCGATGGTGCCGATGGTGTAGGCAGTCTTCATGAAAGCCTTGGTGCCGTTGTTGTTGCCGCCGACACCGCTGCCGTCGTTGCCATCGACGAGGGTGTAGAAGTAGTTGCCGTAGCCCGTCTGAAGGTAGTAGCCGCCATTGCCGTCGTCGATGAGGCGGACGAGGAACTGGGCATTGCCGTCGGCCTCGCCGGTAGGCTGTGTCGATTGCGTGTAGAGCTTGTGGTCGCTGGCTTTCTCATAGAGGTAGCTGTTGCGGCCCATGTTCTTCATGATGTACCACTGCCAGGTGGCGAGCTCGGTAGCAGCCGTGGCGCTGACGCTGATGGCCTTGTCGGCGAACTCGTCGAGGGCGGTCGTGGAGAGAGTGAAAGGTATGTCGTCCTCGTCAATCTCGGCTATGAGGTACTGGCAGCCGGTGTCGGTGGTGTTGGTGCCGCCGCCCCAGTTGTAGAGGCGATAGCCGCCGGAGAGCACGGAACTGGTGCTGTTGGTCTGGTTGAACTGGCAGCTGCCGGAGGTGATGGTGACGTAGCCGTCGGTAGCGGCCTTGCCTATCGTCCATCCTGCCGAAGGCTGTGTGGCAGAGGTGGAGAGGGCGGTGTTGTTGGTGCTGTTGGGGGCGATGTATGAAGCATCGACAACGTTGACGATGTTCCAGGTCCCGTCGCCACAGCTGACGAACTTCCAGCAGCCTTCGGCGGAGAGCGTGGGGTGTCCGCCCAGCTCCGCTCCGGCGCCGCTGGATGTGACGTAGCGTGTGCCGCGTTGCGGGGTGCAGAGGGTGTAGTAGTGAGGCTCGGCACTCGTGTAGGCCGTGGGCTGGTTGATGGCAGCACTGGAGAGGCTGGTCTTGAAGGTGTCGAAGGCCGACGTCAGGTTGTCAACCTGTGCCTTGCGCTCGGCGGCGGTGAGGGTCTCTTGCAGCGTGGCTTCCACGGTTTCCACCTCGGCCAGTAGCGACGATGCTGCGCTGCGCGGATAGACACCTACTGCCGTTCCGCACTTGCTGTTGACGTAGGTCTTGATGTCGCCGATGGTGGTGACCACGCCGTCTATGTTGGCGTCGAGGCTCTGGATGGGCGAGTAGCTGATGCCCTCGAGGGCGTTGTTGCCGCTGGCATCGGTGAGCACAAAGGTGAACATCCACTTGTTCAGGCGGATGCCGCCGGCGCTGACGTAGGGCAGCTTGATGAACACCTTGTTCCATCCGGCGTTGAGGCTGACGGGCATGGGGTCGCGTGCGGTGAAGTTCTCGTTCTGCAGATCCACCTCGCTGCCGATGCTCTTGCCTGCGTTGCCCCAGGTGGGCGGTGCTACCTCGGTGCCGTTGACCCAGATGCGTGAACCCTTGCGGTCCCACGAGCCGTTGTCGGGCGCGCGGTCGTTCTCCGAGCGGCTGTAGTTCTGGAACTCGATGAGGGCTCCGGCCGTCTGTGCCACGGGCGAATAGACGTAGGTCCAGGCGTAGGCAGTGGTGTTGAGCTGGGGTGAGCTGAAGAAGGCGGGTACGGTGGTACCCCAGGTGTGGCGCAGGTAGATGCCTCCGCCCGTGGCCATGCTGGTGGTGTAGGTCTGGCCGTCGTAGGTGAACTCGTCGGGCAGCACGTCGGCCGTGCTCTCCTCGGGCGGGAAGACGGTGCTGGCCGTGCCGCCGTTGGGGAAGGGCTGCGTGATGCGCCACCGCACGTTGGTCTGCTTGACGTAGGGTATGCTCTCGTCCTTCAGCCACGTACCTTTATAATATAGGAAGCGGCGCTCCCAGTCGGCAAACTCCTCGAACTCCGAGCCGCTGTTGGGCAGGGTGGTGCCGCCCGTCTCGATGTACTGCTGGCCTCCGCCCATCCAGCCGCGCTCGGCGGTGGCGATGGCGTTGGCCCATAGGTTGTTCTGGCGGATGATGTCGGTCTCGGTGGGCGTCTTGCGGTCGTTCCACAGGCCGCTGATGGCTCCGGCCACCTCGGCGCTGCCCTGCTGGGCGTAGTAGATGTTGCTCTTGTATATGCCCACAAGGTCGGCGAAGACGTCGAAGTGGTTGATGTAGTTGTAGCGGCAGTCGATGTTGGGCAGGCCGCTGATGAGACGCCCGCTCGTGCCCCACATCTCGGTCATGTCGATGTAGGGCAGGTTCGTGGTGTTGATGGTGACGCCGCTGATGGGGTTCCAGACGAGGCACTTGCGCTGGAGCGTCTCCTTGACATACTGCGACATCTCGTTGACGAAGGCGGCGGTGGTGCCGGCCTCGTCGCAGCCGATGTGGATGTAAGGTGCCAAGGGGAAGGCGGTGGCCAGCTCGCTGAGTAGCGTCTTCAGCACGGGTATGCCATCGTCGCTGTTCATGGCAAAGCCCATGGCGGTCTGGAAGGCTTGGCTGTGGCCCGGCATGTCTATCTCGGGGATGATAATCATGCCGCGCTCGGCAGCGTAGGCTTCAAGCTCGGTACATTGTGCCTGCGTGTAGTAGCTGCCGGCGAAACGCGTCATGGCCGAGGCGGCGTTGAGCTGCGGGTAGGTCTTCGACTCGAAGCGGAAGCCCTGGTTGTCGGTCATGTGCCAGTGGAACACGTTGACCTTGAAGCGCGACAGCAAATCGACCTCCTTCTTCAGCTCGTCGAAGCTGACGAAGGAGCGCCCCACGTCGTGCATGTAGCCGCGCAGCTTGAAGGCCGCCCAGTCGGTGATGCTCACGCCGGGGATGCTGTTGCCGCCGTTGGCGGCAGCGAGCTGCATGAGGGTCTGTGCGGCGCGGATGACGCCGGTCTTCGACGCGGCCTGTATGGTGATGCCTCCGGCTGTGACCTCGAGCTTGTAGCCCTCGTTGGGGAAACCGGCGAGGTTGTAGTCGAAGGTGCCGAGGGTGGCAGCGTCAACCAAATTGACGCCCACACTCACCGCAGCCGCATCGCTCTGGTTGGGGAAGAGCGAGGCGAGGAGGGTGGAGCCGGTGGGGTCGCTGATGCTCACCGCCTGCGTGAGGTCGAAGGTGGCACCGTTCTCGGTGATCTGATGGGGCTTGGGCATGAGCAGCGTGGTGGCGCTGTCGGCCCATGCGCCGCATGTAGTGGCTACGATTACAGCCACTAAGGCTAATAGCTTCTTGGTGTTCATAGTATAGGTCTTTTTTGTTGTGTGTTAGCATTGTTACTGGCTCCAGTCGTCGTCCCAGACGTTGTATGAGGGGGTGGAGGACTGGTTGTTCTCCTTGGCAAAGCCGATGCTGTTACGGTCTTGTACGGTGCCGCCTAAGTGCATGGAGTCTTGTAGCAGGGCGCCGTTAGGCTGCATGTGCGTAATGAGAGCCTTGGGGGTGATATATGTCTTTCTCATAGTTGTGTCGAAGCTTTTCATTAACATTCTACATTCATCAATCTATCTGACGACCACTTTCTTGCCGCCAATGATGTTGATGCCTTTGACAGGGCGGCTCAGGCGCTGGCCCGAGAGGGAGTAGATGGCTCTCTCCGAGCTGGTGGCATCCAGCGCCGCACCTGCAACGTCCTCTATGCTGTTCTCGCCACCGAAGCTGAGGGTGAAGCCCTTGACACCAGCGGTGGCTCCAGAGGCTTGGAGGTAAGCCTTGTTGGCGCCAAGGGTGATGACCGTGCTGTTGGCGTTGCCCTGTCCGTCGTCGAACTTGTAGAAGCCTATGTTGCCGTCGAGGACGCCCATGGCGTAGTTGCCGTTGTCATCGCTGAGGTCGAGAGGACGGCTGCAAAGCGTACCCTTCAGCAAGTTGGCGCTCTCGCTCACCTGTTGCGTGAGGCC
>JAFSVI010000189.1 GCA_017445145.1 Bacteroidaceae bacterium
CAGCTAATGCCATTATGACACTACAAGACAAGCACCTCTTCCCCGTTGCCGGCGCCATGGCGCTCGCAACCCTCCTTCCCGTGCGTGCCATGGCTGAGACCGTGGCCGCAGAACCCGACTCCCTACGCTCCACGATGCTGAACCCCGTCGTCGTGACCGGCACCGGCACGTACCACCGCGCCGCCACCTCGCCGGTGAGCGTGCGTGTGGTGAGCGCCAAGGAGCTGCAGGATGCCCATGCCTCCTCCCTGCAGGAAGCCCTGACGCGCCTCACCCCCAACGTCACTACCCACACCAACGGCATGGGCACCTTCGTGAACTTCGGCGGCGTGAGCGACGACTACGTCGTGATCCTCGTCAACGGCCAGCGCGTGAGTGGCGACGACCGTTGGGAGCGCATCAGCCTCGACAACGTGCGCCGCATCGAGATATACAACAGCGCTGCCTCGGCACTGTATGGTTCCGACGCCATGGCCGGAGTCATCAACATCATCACCGACGATGCCCGCAAGCTCGTGTCGGCATCATCAACCACCAAGGTCATGGACCACGGGCGCCTCAGCCAGGACATCAACGTCGATGTCAACACCCGCAAGTTCTCGAGCCGCACGTCCTACACCCATCGCCAGGCCGACAACTGGCAGGTCAGCCACTACCAGGAGTTCGACGAGGGCGACACCAAGGTCCTCAAGCTCACGGGGCGACCCATGTCGGCCGGATTCCATAGCGACAACATCAGCCAGCGCCTCGAATGGCGCTTCAACGACCGCTGGAGCATGTACCTGCGCGGTGACTACTACGACAACCTCACCACGCGCCCGCAGACAGCATCCTACTTCACGCAGAAGAAGCAGACCGACAAGGCCACGGGCGAGACCACCTATTCATACACCTCCAAGCAGGCCTACACCTACGACCTGCACCACCGCTCCTATGCCTACGGCGCCGGCGCTCGCTTCACCCCCAACCCTCGCATCCACCTCTATCTCGACATCTACAGCGACAACTTCTCGTCGGACTACGACTACTGGCAGACAGCTGAGAAGGAAGCCTACGACGAGACCCGCAAGCGCACCCACTACGTCAACGAGACGCTGCGCGGCATCTTCCGCCTCGCCGCGTGGAACAAGCTCACCGCCGGTGCCGAGTTTGTGCAGGAGCGCCTCACCAGCCAGAGCGACAACATCGACAAGGCCACGACCAACACCTACAACCTCTTCGCCCAGGACGAGGTCAACATCGTCCGTGGCCTGGATGCCTTCGCCGGTGTGCGCTTCACCCACAACGACAATTTCGGCTCCGCCGTCACCCCCAACGTGGGCCTCTTCTACCACCTCGACTTCGCCAACGGCGCGTCGGCCGGCGGCAGCACCCTTCGTCTGCGTGCCAGCTACGCCGGCGGCTACCGCACGCCCACGCTCTCGCAGCTCCATGCCACCGACCAGGCCAAGACCACCTCGCGCTACACGCTGCCCAACACCCGCCTCCAGCCCGAGAAGAACCACTTCGTCAACGTCAGCGCCGAGTTCGGCACGTCGTGGATGAACGTCAGCGTCGGAGCCTTCTGGAACAAGATACGCGACATGATCAACTACCGCACCATGACCACCGCCGAGGTGGATGCCGACCCGGCCCTGGCAGCTCTCAAGGCCGACGGGTGGACCACCATCCGCCAGCGCGACAACATAGACCGCGCCACGCTGCGCGGCATCACCAC
>JAFSVI010000190.1 GCA_017445145.1 Bacteroidaceae bacterium
GCCCCCGAGGCGGCATCCTTCTGGGACCACTTGGAGGCCCTGCGCATGACGCTGCTGCGCATGCTGGCGGTGGCCGTTGCCATGGGCGTGGGTGCTTTCTTCCTCAAGGAGAGGCTCTTCGCCCTGCTGCTGTGGCCCCTGCATGCCGACTTCCCCACGTATGTGTGGACCGGCGCCGCGCCCGTGGAGCTGCATTTGGTCAACACACAACTCACGGAGCCCTTCTTGATCCACGTGAAGGTGGCTCTCGCCGTGGGTGTCCTGGCAGCGTCTCCCTACCTGCTGTATGCGCTCTACGCCTTCGTAGCCCCGGCTCTCTATGAGAACGAGCTGCGCGTGTCGCGCCGCGTGGTGTGTGCTGCCTACGGCGTGTTCGTCGTGGGCGTGGTGGCCAACTACCTGCTCGTGTTCCCGCTGACGCTGCGCTTCCTGGCCACCTACAGCGTGAGTCCCGACGTGGAGCCCATGCTCACGCTGGCCAACTACGCCGACACGTTCCTGATGATGAGCCTGGCCTTCGGCATCGTGTTCGAGCTGCCGGTGATGTCGTGGCTGCTCGGGCGCTTCGGCATGTTGCGCGGCTCGTGGATGAGCCGCTACCGCCGCCACGCCATCGTGGCCATACTGGTGGCAGCAGCCATCATCACCCCGACGACCGACATCCTCACCCTCGCCATCGTGGCACTGCCCATCTGGCTGCTCTATGAGGTCAGCATACGCCTGGTGCCACAATAGCTTCCATACGCAATCACTCATCAACAAACCCCATACGCGCAATGTTGCTACGCAAAATCCGCATCCCACTCGCCGTCGCCACCTTCCTGGCGCTCACCTGGCTCTTCATCGACGCCACAGGCACTGCCCACCACCATGTGGGCTGGTTGGCCAAGCTGCAGCTGCTGCCGGCCGTGCTGGCCATGAACGTGGCCGTCATCGCCGGTCTGGTGCTGCTCACGCTCCTCTTCGGCCGCATCTACTGCTCCGTCATCTGCCCGCTGGGCGTGCTGCAGGACATCATAGCGCGCCTCCACCCTCGCGGCAAGCACAAGGCGGGGCGCTACACCTTCTCGCCCGAGCGGCGCTGGCTGCGCCTCGGCGTGCTGGCGCTGTTCGTCGTGGCCTTGGTGGCCGGCGTGGGGTCCGTGGTGGCCCTGCTGGCGCCCTACAGCAGCTTTGGCCGCATGGCCTCCAACCTGCTCAAGCCCGTGTGGCTCTGCGCCAACAACTGGCTTGCGGGCATCTCGGAGGCCCGTGGCAACTATGACTTCTACGTTGTGGACATCTGGGTGCGCTCGTGGCCGACGTTTGTCATCGCCGCCGCGACGTTCGTCGTCATTGCCATCCTGGCGTGGCGCGGCGGCCGCACCTACTGCAACACCATCTGCCCCGTGGGCACCGTGCTGGGCTATCTCTCGCGCTTCTCGCTGCTGCGCGTGACCTTCGATGCCGACAAGTGCCGCTCGTGCAGCAAGTGCGCACGCGCTTGCAAGGCTTCGTGCATCGACTTCAAGAGCATGCGCGTCGATTACACACGATGTGTCGCCTGCGGCGACTGCCTCGACCAATGCAGCTTCGGGGCCCTCGCCTTTAGGCCCGCCGGAAAACCCGCCGGAAAACCCGCCTTTAGACCCGCCGGAAAAGCGGCGGGCACGGCGGCGGCGGCAAGACCCGCCGGAAAAGCGGCGGGCACGGCGGCGGCGGGCACGGCGGCA
>JAFSVI010000191.1 GCA_017445145.1 Bacteroidaceae bacterium
ATCAAGAAGGTGCATGGTCTGCGTGTGGATGCCCGCATCGAGGACGAGGGGCTTGACGTGTATGAACACGGAGAGACGTGCTACAACTGACGTTATCATGCGACACTAATACTAACTCACAGATGAACACAATTATCAACTCACAGATGAACACAATGCGTATAAGGCTTTTCGCGCTATTCCTGATGGCGGGCATGGCGATGCCACTGACCGCCCAGGATGCTGAACCCGCTGCTGTAGACGAGAACCGGCGGGTGAAGCCAATCCTCGGAGCCGACCTCGTCAACCAATACCTCTGGCGCGGCCAGGACCTTGGCAACCTGAGCCTGCAACCCACCCTCGGCATCGAGTGGCAGGGACTGAGCTTCAGCGCGTGGGGCAGCGTAGGCCTCACCAATGTTAAGGAATCCAAGGAGGTTGACCTCACTCTGGCCTATAACATCAAGGGCTTTAACGTGGGTGTCACGGACTATTGGTTTGGCGAGGGCAGCTATTTCCAGTACCGTGCCGGGCGCACCACCCACGTGTGGGAAGCCAACGTAGGCTACGACTTTGGTTTCCTGAGTGTGCAGTGGTACACCAACTTCGCCGGCGACGACGGCCTGAACCGGCGTGGCAACCGGGCATACAGCAGCTACATCGAGCTGACGGCTCCCTTCCGCCTCGCCACCCTCGACTGGGAGGCCACGGTGGGTGCGGTGCCATACGCCACCACGTTCTATGATGCCAACGGTTTCTGCGTCACCAACGTCAGCCTGCGTGCCACCAAGGACTTTGTCATCAAGGAGAGATTCCACCTGCCCGTGTTTGCCGCTCTCGTGGGCAATCCGCGCAGCGAGAAGATGTATTTCCTCTTCGGAGTGTCGTTTTCGCTATAGTCATCAACACCCGGGGAAGGCCACGCGGCCTTCCCCGCCACCTCACACTCACAATGGATTCAACACACATTTTCGTCACGGGTGGCGTCGTCTCCTCCCTCGGCAAGGGAATCATAGCCGCCAGCATAGGCAAGCTGCTGCAGGCGCGCGGCTATCAGGTGACCATCCAGAAGTTCGACCCATACATCAACATCGACCCCGGCACGCTCAACCCCTACGAGCACGGCGAGTGCTATGTCACGGACGACGGCATGGAGACAGACCTCGACCTGGGCCACTACGAGCGCTTCACCGGCATTCGCACCACACGCCACAACAGCGTCACCACGGGACGTATCTACAAGGCTGTCATCGACCGCGAGAGGCGTGGCGACTACCTTGGCAAGACCATACAGGTGGTGCCACACATCACGGACGAGATCAAGAGGCGCATGCTGAGGAATGCCTCCTCCGCCGACTTCGTCATCACGGAGGTGGGCGGCACCATAGGCGACATAGAGAGCGCACCATTCATGGAAGCCATCCGGCAGCTGCGGCAGGAGTTAGGGAGCAGGGCCGTGTGCGTACACCTCACATACGTACCCTACCTGAAGGCAGCCGGCGAGCTGAAGACCAAGCCCACGCAACACTCCGTCAAGGAGCTGCAGGGCATGGGCATACAGCCCGACATCCTCGTGCTGCGCACCGAGCACCACCTTGACGATGCCCTGCGCAGCAAGGTGGCCTCCTTCTGCAATGTGGAGCTGGAGTGTGTCGTGCAGAGCGAGGACATGCCGAGCATCTATGAGGTGCCGGTGAGCATGCAGCGCCAGGGGCTTGATGCTGCCATCCTGCGCAAGGCGGGCATCCCTGTGGGCGAGACGCCGGCCATGCAGCCGTGGCGCGACTTCCTTGCCAAGCAGCGCAGTGCCACCGCCACGCTTGCCATTGGCTTGGTGGGCAAATACGACTTGCAGGATGCCTACAAGAGCATCCGCGAGAGCCTCTCGCTGGCCGGCACGTATTGTGGCGTCAGGGTTCAGCCCTGTTTCGTCAACAGCGAGGAACTCACGCCCGAGAATGTCGGTGAGCGGCTGGCTGGCATGGCAGGTGTCATCGTCTGTCCCGGTTTCGGGCCGAGAGGCGTGGCGGGCAAGGTGTTGGCGGCCGAGTGGTGCCGCACGCACGACGTCCCTGCCTTTGGCATCTGCCTGGGCATGCAGATGATGGTCGTTGAGTTTGCCCGCAACGTGCTGGGCTATGCCGGAGCCGACAGCTCGGAGATGAACCCCGCCACCCCGCATCCCGTCATCGACCTCATGGCGGAGCAGATGGGCGTGACGCAGAAGGGCGGCACCATGCGCCTCGGTGCCTACGAGTGTGAGCTGGCCGAAGGCAGCCGGGTCTCGGAAGCCTACGGCGGGGCGTCGCTTGTGAGCGAGCGCCATCGCCACCGCTATGAGTTCAACAATGCCTACCGGGCAGCGTTTGAGGCTGCTGGCATGAAATGTGTGGGCATAAACCCAGCGTCCGACCTCGTAGAGGTGGTCGAGGTGGCGGGCCTGCGCTGGTATGTCGGCACACAGTTCCACCCCGAGTACGGCTCCACCGTGCTGAGGCCTCATCCCTTGTTCATGAGCTTTGTCCGCGCCTCGGCGGGCAGCTGAACACCACTATATAAATAAAGCAAACAGAATATGTTGAGACACGAGTGTGGCGTAGCCTTGGTGAGGCTGTTGAAACCCAGGAGCCACTATGAGCAGAAGTACCGTTCGCGGAGCTACGGACTGGACAAGCTCTACCTGCTGATGGAAAAGCAGCACAACCGCGGACAGGAGGGGGCGGGCATAGCCTGCGTGAACCTCAGTGCGCCGGCCGGAACGGAATACATGTACCGCGAGCGCGCCGAGGGCAAAGATGCCATCACGGCGCTGTTTGGCGGCTCCACGCCCCTTGGCGGGTGGGAGGATGCCTCGCTCTACATGGGGCATCTGCGCTACAGCACCACTGGCCGCCACGGCCTACAGTACGTGCATCCGTTCCTGCGCCGCAACAACTGGCGTGCAAAGAACCTGTGCCTGTGCGGCAATTTCAATATGACAAACATCGACGAGGTATTCGCCATGCTCACGTCGCAGGGGCAGTCGCCACGCGTCCTCGGCGACGCCTACATCACGCTCGAGCTAATGGGCCACAGGCTCGACCGCGAGGTGGAGCGCCTGTTCCTCGAGGCCAAGGCGCTTGGCCTGGAGGGTACGGCCGTCACGCGCCACATCGACAGCCACGTGGACATGGCCAACGTCCTACGCACCACCATGCCGCATTTCGACGGGGGATACGTGATGTGCGGGATGACGGGCAGCGGCGAGATGTTCGCCGTCAGGGACCCGTGGGGCATACGGCCGGCCTTCTTCCATCGCGACGACGAGGTGGTGGTGGTGGCATCGGAGCATCATGTCATTCAGACGTGCTTTGACCTGCAGGCGTCCGAGGTCGAAGAGCTGCTTCCTGGCCAGGCGCTGCTGGTGGGCCGCGACGGCCATGTGCGCCTCGAACAGGTGATGCCGCCGCAGCAACTCAGTGCGTGCAGCTTTGAGCGCATCTACTTCAGCCGAGGCTCTGGCTGCGACATATATCAGGAACGCAAGCGGCTGGGTGAGCTGCTGGCACCTGGCATCATGCGCACCATTGGCGGCGACGTGGCCAACACGGTCTTCTCCTATATCCCCAACACCGCCGAGGTGGCGTTCTACGGCATGACCGACGGCTTCCGCCGCATGGGCCATGACGTGAGAACCGAGAAGGTGGTGTGGAAGGACATCAAGCTGCGCACCTTCATTGCCGAGGGCGACGAGCGCAACGACCTCGCAGCGCATGTCTATGACATCTCCTACGGCAGCCTGCGTCCTGGCCGTGACAACCTCGTCATTATCGACGACAGCATAGTGAGAGGCACCACCCTGCGCGAGAGCATCTTCAAGATTCTCGACCGTCTGCATCCAAGGAAGATCGTCATGGTGTCGAGCTCGCCGCAGATACGCTATCCCGACTATTACGGCATCGACCTCTCGCGTCTGGAGGAGCTGTGTGCATTCAGGGCTGCCGTGGCTCTCATACGCGAGTCCTCTGGTGGCAATGGCCAGGCAGCCTCAGCAGCCGCAACAGCCACCGACGGTCTGCTTGGCGAGGTATATAAGGCCTGCAAGGCCGACCCCACGAGCGAGAACCATGTGCGACGCATCTACGAGCCGTTCAGCGTGGACGAGATAAACCGCAAGATTGTGGAGATGCTGCGCCCCGAGGGCATGACCGTGCCCATAGAGCTGGTGTTCCAGAGCATCGAGGGCCTGCATGCCGCCTGTCCGCGTCATCCCGGCGACTGGTACTTCACCGGCCGCTATCCCACGCCCGGGGGCATACGCCTCTGCAACGAGGCTTTCATACGATACATGGAGGATTCCTACGAACAGCAACCATATACACGATGAGAACAGCACGATTGATACTTGAGGACGGCACGGAGTTTGTGGGCCAGTCCTTTGGCTACGAGGCCGACACCGTGGGCGAGGTGGTGTTCAACACTGCCATGACAGGCTATCCCGAGAGCCTCACAGACCCCAGCTATGCCGGCCAGATACTGGTTTGCACCTATCCGCTCATAGGTAACTATGGCGTAGGGAAGCTGACCACCGGCGGCAACATCCCCGTACTGGAGAGCGAACGCATACATGTCAGGGCATTGGTGGTGGCCGACTACAGCCAGGCCTATTCCCACTGGAGGGCCGACATGAGTCTGGCTCAATGGCTCGAGCGTGAACGCATACCCGCTGTCACGGGCATAGACACCCGCCGCCTGACGCGCCTGTTGCGCGAGCACGGCGTGATGACGGGGCGCATCTGCATAGAGGGTGTGGCGTCAGCAGCCGGCGCCCCTACTGCCGACTATGCCTCCGTAAACTGGGTGTCGATGGTGAGCTGCAAGGATGTCGTGACGTATGCTCCCGTGGGCGAGAGGCGTTGTCGCGTGGTGCTTGTCGATTGTGGCGTGAAGGCCAACATCATCCGGTGCCTGACGCGGCGCGGCGTGGAGGTGGTGCGCGTGCCGTGGGACTACGACTTCAACCGCCTTGCCTTCGACGGC
>JAFSVI010000026.1 GCA_017445145.1 Bacteroidaceae bacterium
CCCCCGCAGAACACCGCCCCACGTGCAATACCAAGAACTCACCTTCACCATCGCCCCGTGCAGCGAAGCCGCACAGGACCTGCTCGCAGCCATGCTCGCCCAAGCAGGCTGCGAAAGCTTCGCACCCACCGACGGCGGCCTCCTGGCCTACGCCCCCGCCGCAGCCATCGACCCCGCCGCCGTGAGCGCCGCCATCGACGCCTTCCCCATCGCCGGAACCCACATCGCCTACACCTCACGCACCATGCCCGACCAGGACTGGAACGCCACCTGGGAGGCCGAAGGCTTCAAGCCCATTGCCATCGGCAACCGCCTCGTCATCCACGACGAGGACGACACCACCTTCCCCACGGCACACCTCGACATCGCCATACACCCGCAGCAAGCCTTCGGCTCGGGAACCCACGAGACCACGCGCCTCATGCTGCGCCAGCTCCTCGACACCAACCTCAACGGCATGACCGTCATCGACGCCGGCTGCGGCACCGGCATTCTCGGCATCTACTGCGCACTGCGCGGCGTGGCCCGCGTGTGGGCCTACGACATCGACCCGTGGAGCGTCAGCAACGCACGCCACAACTTCGACGTCAACCACCGCAGCCACCCCGACGTGGACTGGCCGGAAGTCACCGTGCACGAGGGCGACGCCACATGCCTCACCGCCGCCCCCGAGGCCGACATCATCCTGGCTAACATCAACCGCAACATCCTGCTCGCCGACATGCAAGCCTTTGCCGCGCGCCTCAAGCCCGGCGGGAAGCTCATGCTCAGCGGATTCCTCGCCGACGACGTCGCCATGCTCACACAGGCCGCCGAGGCCACAGGCCTGCACGTCGTGCGCCACACCCAGGACGGCGACTGGCAGCTGCTGCTCGTCAAGGCATCCACCAGCGACCTGCGCGTCATGCAGCTCCTCTCGCAGAGCTTCCCCAACATCGCCGCAGCCAGCACCGAGATCATCAACCTCGAAGCCATACTCAACCTGCCCAAGGGCACCGAGCACTTCATGGCCGACATCCACGGCGAGTACGAAGCCTTCCTCCACATACTCAAGAACGCCAGCGGCAGCATCAAGCGCAAGGTGCGCGAGCTCTTTGCCGACACGCTCTCCGAGGACGGCATACGCGACCTGTGCACCCTCATCTACTACCCCGAGCAGAAGCTCGAGATCATCAAGAACCAAGCCGAGACGGGCGACGAGGCCCACACCGCCCCGTCGCTCGACACCTTCTACGCCACCACGCTGCTGCGCCTCATACGCGTAGGCCAGAGCGTGTCGTCGAAATACACGCGCTCCAAGGTGCGCAAGGCGCTGCCGCGCGAGTTCGCCTACATCATCGAGGAACTCCTCCACGAGACACCGTCCGACCGCGACAAGACAGCCTACTTCGAGCGCATCATCGACAGCATCATCGAGACGGGGCGCGCCGACGCCTTCATCATCGCCCTGGCCGACGTCATACAGCGCCTCGCCGTCGATCAGCTCCACATCCTGGGCGACATCTTCGACCGCGGACCGGGCGCACACATCATCCTCGACCGCCTCTGCCAGCATCCCGCCTTCGACATACAGTGGGGCAACCACGACGCCCTGTGGATGGGCGCCGCCGCCGGCAACGACTGCTGCATCGCCAACGTGCTGCGCCTGTCGCTGCGCTATGGCAACATGGCCACGCTCGAGGACGGCTACGGCATCAACCTCGTGCCCCTCGCCACCTTCGCCATGGAGACCTACGCCAGCGACCCCTGCGACCGCTTCGGGCCGCGCCTTGAGGGCGACGACACCACCCACAACGAGAAGACGCGGCGCCTCATAGCGCAGATGCACAAAGCCATCAGCATCATACAGTTCAAGCTCGAAGCACAGATGATACTGCGCCGACCCGAGTGGCACATGGCCGACCGCCTCGTGCTACAGGGCATCGACAAGGAACGCGCCATCTACACCCGCGACGGCCGCGAGTATGAGATGACCGACTCCTTCCTGCCCACGCTCGACCCCGCACACCCCTTCGACCTCACACCCGAGGAGGCGGACCTCGTCAGCAAGCTACACCACTCCTTCCGCATCTCCGACAAGCTGCAGAAGCACATCAACTGCCTCTTCACCCACGGTTGCATGTACTCCGTCACCAACGGCAACCTGCTCTTCCACGCCAGCGTGCCACTCAACGCCGACGGCACACTCAAGGCCGTGGACCTCGACGGCACACCCTACAGCGGGCGCGAGCTGCTCCACCGCATAGGCATGACCATGCGAGCAGCCTTCAACGCCGACACGCCGCCCGCGCAGAAGCAGTTTGCGCGCGACTACTTCTGGTACCTATGGTGCGGACCCGACTCGCCACTCTTCGACAAGGACCGCATGGCCACCTTCGAGCGCTACTTCCTGCGCGACAAAAGCACCCACGAGGAGCGCAAAGGCAACTACTACCTCCTGCGCGACAACCCCGAGGTGTGCGACCGCATACTCGACGCCTTCGGCGTGAAGGGGCGCCACCGCCACATCATCAACGGCCACGTGCCGGTGCGCGTGGCCGGAGGCGAGAGCCCCATCAAGGCCGGCGGCAAGCTCATGGTCATCGACGGCGGCCTCTCCAAGGCATACCACGACACCACAGGCATCGCCGGCTACACCCTCGTCTATCACAGCCGCGGCTTCGAACTCATTCAGCACGAGCCGTTCCGCAGCGCCGACGACGCCATACGCCGCGGCACCGACATCATCGGCTCGAAGCAAATCGTGGAACTCAGCGGCAGACGCATCCGCGTGCGCGACACCGACAAAGGCCGCCAGCTCCAAGAGCAGATCGACGAACTCCACGAGCTGCTCCACGCCTACCGCCACGGCACTCTCAAGGAGCGCTCATCGGACCCGCCACGGTAACCACGCGCAGCTACCACACGACACCGCCGCGCCGCTGCCACACGCTGCCACCGCCACACGCTGCCGCCGCGCGCAGCCACCGCCCACAACGGCCGCATGGGCCATACATGCAAACTCCCCGCGCCAAGTCCTGCAAGACATGGCGCGGGGAGTTTGCGTATGGGCTGCGCGGCTATTCACATACCGCCGTGGCGGCTGCGGATGTCAGGCGCCGGGCTGCCGTCAGTCGCGGCTGCGGCCCAGCAGCTTGAGCAGATAGAGGAAGAGGTTGATGAAGTCGAGGTAGAGCGCCAGCGCCCCCATGATGGCCACCTTCGAGGCTGCCGAGGCGTCGCCGCTGTACTCGGCAGCGACGGACATCGTCTTGATGCGCTGTGTGTCGTAGGCCGTAAGCCCCACGAACACAAACAGCCCTATGTAGGTTATGATGCTGTCCATCACGCTGTTTTGCCAGAACATGTTGACCAGCGTGGCGATGACGATGCCGATGAGGCCCATGAAGAGCAGACCGCCGAAGCCCGTGAGGTCCTTCTTAGTGGTGTAACCCACGAGGCTCATGCCGCCAAACGTCAGCGCCGTGGCAGCGAAGGCCGATGAGATGGTGCCAATCTCGTAGGCAAAGAAGATGCTCGACAGCGTCACGCCGTTGACCAGCGAGTAGAGCACGAACATCAGCGCCGCCATAGCGGGCGAGAGTTTGTTGATGCCCCACGACAGCCCCATGACGAGGCCCAGCTCGGCGATGATGAGACCTATGAGGACGGCCGAGTTGCCGTAGATGACCTGCAGCATGGCCGCGCTGTTGGCGGTGAAGAAGGCTGCACCGGCTGTGATGAGCAGTGCCACCGTCATCCAGCCATAGACGCGTGTCATGACACCCGAGAAGAAGCTCGCGCCCGAGAGGGCACCCGTGCCGCGGTCGTAGTTGTTGAAATCGTTCATGTGTTGCTTGATGTGTTTTGAGGGTTAAGAACAAGAGTCATTGGAGGGAGACACCAGTGTCCGCCTCCAATGACTCATAGTTGCAAGATGCGTGCCAGAAAGGCTGCAACAGGACGTTATTTCTTCTTGGGGTGAATCTTCTTGCTCTGCTTCACCTTCTCCTTGTCATACTTCTCCCACAGCTTCTTCTTGGCGCAGAGAGCCTTCTGAGCCTCGGTGCTGGCCTGAGCGGCGGCAGCGGCGGCAGCCTCTGCCTCTGGCTCGGCCCAGGCAAACTGGAAGCCCTTCACCTGCTGCCAGTCGCCGCGAGTGAAGTCGGGGAATGCCACGCTGGCGCAGTTGTTGTCCATCGACAGCGAACCCAGCTCGGCCAGGCAGCACCACTCGGCCAGGTCATAGACGTCCATGTCCAGGGGCAGACCGTTCTGCAGGCAATAGACCAGGCGTGCGTCCATGAAGAAGTCCATGCCGCCGTGGCCGCCCACCTTCTGTGCCATCTCGCCATACTTCTTGATGATGGGGTGGGTGTATTTGTTCCACAGCGCCTCGTGCTCCTCGGCGGGCAGGAAGCCGTGGGCGCTGAGGTCATCGACCTTGGGAGCCACGCCGCTGGCGGCGAGCTGGCTCTTGTCGAGGGCGAAGTGTGGCTCGGGGTACTTGGTTGCATAGCCCTTGGTGCCGGTGAGCTTGAAGAGGCGGTTGTAGGGCTGCGGGTTCATCACGTTGTGCTGGATCTCAACGACCTTGCCCTCGGCGGTGCGCATGAGGGTCGTCGTCTGGTCGCCGTTGCGGAAGCCCGGGCAGTCCTGGCCCGTCTTGCCCTTCACCCAGTCGCGGCCGTGGGCGCTCTTGGTGTCCATGGCCACGAGGGTTGTGAAGCGGTCGCCACGGTGTATGTTCATGGTCAGCGCCACGGGGCCGAGGCCGTGGGTGGCATATACGTCGCCGCGGTTGTCGCGGTTGTACTTCATGCGCCACCCCAGCTGCGCCTGGTCGGCGTCGGCGGGGTTCTTCCAGTAGTAGTCCCAGAAGTCGTCGAGGTTGTGGATGTAGGCACCCTCGCCGCGCAGGATCTCGCCGAACACTCCGTTCTGGGCCATGTTCATGGCGTTGAGCTCATACCAGTCGTAGCAGCAGTTCTCGAGAATCATGCAGTGCTTGCGCGTGCGCTCCGAGAGTTCCACCAGCTCCCAGCACTGAGCCAGGTTCATGGCCGACGGCACCTCGATGGCGGTGTGCTTGCCATTCTCCAGCGCGCACTTCGCCACGGGGAAGTGGTGGTCCCAGTCGGTGGCAACATACACGATGTCAACGTCCGGGCGCTGGCACACCTCCTCGTAGCCCTTCTCGCCGCTGTAGATGGCGGCAGGGGGCAGGCCGGCATCGCGAAGGTATTTCTGACATGCCTCGGCGCGGGCTTCTTCGTAGTCGCACAGCGCCACAATCTGCACGCCGGGGATGTACGTCCAGCGAGCCACGGCGCCAGGGCCGCGCATGCCAAGCCCCACGAATGCCACGCGCACGGTCTCCATCTTCGGAGCTGTCAGGCCCAGCACGTTCTGCTGTCCGGCGGCACGCTCGGGTGTGTTGATGACTATGGTTCCCTTGTCCCAATGCCAGTCGCCGTCGGTGACGGAGAGCGACTGTGCGCCAGCAGCCAGCGAGAGGCACGCTGCGGCGGCAAGCATCAAAAGTTTCTTCATAAAAGTTATTGGTTTTGGTTGTTAAAGGTTGGATTTTGGTGCAAAGATAAGCTTTCTGAGCGAAACGGGAACAGCATTGTGCGATAATTAACACTTTTTCACCACCACCCCACACACCCAATGCGCCTTTTTCCCTACCTTTGCGCTGCAAACCCACATCAAGGACCAACATAACGCTTATGATCGACTGTTTCCTGCCCTTTGCCAGCGAGCACGAAGGGCACAACACCATAGAGGCGCTGCGAGCCGAGAGCGACGTGAGCAGCGTGAACCTCACCGGCAACCCCTTCCAGACAAAGACACTGCGCCACATCGCCGACACAGCCACGGCGCCCTACATCCTGCTCTACACCAAGCAGTATGAACTCAACATCGGCTACCACGCACTCACACGCATGCTCGCCGTGGCACGCGACAGCGGAGCGTCAATGGTATATGCCGACCACAGCATACAGCTGCCCGACGGCACCGTGGAACCCCGGCCGCTCATCGACTGCCAACTTGGCAGCGTGCGCGACGACTTCGCCTTTGGCTCGCTGCTGCTGCTGCGCACCGACCACGTCAAGGCATACTTCGCACAGGAGCACCTGCGCGAATACCAGTGGGCCGGCCTCTACGACCTGCGCCTATTCCTCTCGCGCCGCATGCTGCCCTACCACATCACCGAGCCGCTCTACACCGAGGTGGAGACAGACACGCGCCTCTCCGGGCAGAAGCAGTTCGACTACGTCGATCCGCGCAACCGCGCCCGGCAGGTGGAGATGGAACGCGCATGCACGCGCCATCTCAAGGCCATTGGCGCGCTGCTCGCCCCCGACGAGTTCGACGAGCTGCGCTTCGACGACGACGCCTTCCCCGTCGAGGCCACGGTGGTCATTCCCGTACGCAACCGCGTGCGCACCATAGAGGATGCCATGCGCAGCGTTCTCGCCCAGCAGACCACGTTCCCCTTCAACCTCATCGTTGTCGATAACCACAGCACCGACGGCACCACCGAGGCCATAACGCGCCTCGCCGCACATGACGGCGGCAAGCAGCGCTGCGAGGTGGTCCACCTCAAGCCCGAGCGCACGGACCTGGGCATCGGTGGATGCTGGAACATGGCCGTGCACCACCCCCGGTGCGGGCGCTTCGTGGTGCAGCTCGACTCAGACGACCTCTACTGCGGCCCCGACACGCTGCAGCGCATCGTCGATGCCTTCCGCCAGCAGCGCGCCGCCATGGTCATCGGCTCATACCGCATGACCGACTTCAACCTCAACACGCTGCCTCCGGGACTCATCGACCACCGCGAGTGGACACCGCAGAACGGGCGCAACAACGCCTTGCGCATCAACGGCCTCGGCGCCCCACGGGCCTTCTTCACACCCGTGCTGCGCCGCATACAGATCCCCAACACCAGCTATGGCGAGGACTATGCCCTCGGCCTCATGATAGGGCGCCGCTACCGCATCGGGCGCATCTTCGACGAGCTGTACCTCTGCCGCCGCTGGGAGGGCAACAGCGACGCCGCACTCTCTACCGAGCGTGTGAACCGCAACAACCTCTACAAAGACCAGCTGCGCACCACCGAGATACTGGCTCGCCAGGCCCTCAACCGCAAGTGGCGGCGCGAGGCCACCGAGGAGGAGGTGGAGGCATTCTTCGACCGCGAGCTGCGCGAGTGGCCCGCCGCGCGCCAGCGCTACCACGACCTCATGCAGGCGGTGCAGACGCGCACACTCGCCATCGGCGACACGTCGCTCACGGCGCAGTGGAACCCCGCACGCGTGGTATCGACCGCTGCCAGCATCGACCCCGTGACCATAGCCGCGCGGCCCTGTTTCCTCTGCGACGAGAACCGCCCCATGGAGCAGCACGCCCTCATGATTGAGCACCACTACCAGGTCCTCGTCAACCCCTTCCCCATCCTGCTGCGCCACTTCACCATACCCACACGCCGCCACAAGCCGCAAGCCATCTGGGAACACTTCGGCACCATGCGCCACCTGGCGTGGACGCTCACCAACAGCATTGTGTTCTACAACGGCCCACTGTGCGGCGCATCATGCCCCGACCACATGCACCTGCAGGCCGGCTCGCGCGGCATAGTGCCCATCGAGCGCGACTGGCTGCTCTACGAGACACAGCTGCAGAAGCTCTACCCCCTCACCGGCGACGAGACACAGGAGATGGTCGATGCCGGCAACGTCAGCCGCCGCTGCGGGCTGTTCATGCTGCGCACGTGGGTGTGCCCCGTGTTCGTCATACGCTCACTGCCCGAGGAGACCGACAGCCTCCTGTGCCAGCGGCTGTACCGCGCGCTGCCCGTGGCCGACGGCGAGACGGAGCCACGCATGAACGTCATCTGCTGGCGCCAGGCCGGCGACGAGAGCCGCTCCGACGAAATCGTCACCCTCATCTTCCCGCGCAAGAAGCACCGCCCCGACTGCTACGGCACAGCCACCGGCCAGCTACTCGTCTCGCCCGGAGCACTCGACATGGGCGGCCTCATCATCACGCCGCGACAGGAGGACTTCGACCGCCTCACACCAGAGCGCGCAGCCGCCATACTGCGCGAAGTCACCATGACCGACGACGACCTCCGGCCCGTCATCGCAGCCATCTCCGACACCGCAGCCAACAGCACCACACCCGCCACCGACAACCCACCGGCAACAGCCACCACGACCACGGCCGCCGCAGCCGCCGACACCATCACCGTGGGGCTGCTCACAGCACAGGCCGTGCGCTTCACCATCAACGGCACCTACACCGCCAAGGGAGCCGCCATCAGCGGCCCGCAGGAGGTGGCCTACGACGACGGCGGCCTGCTGTGGAACGGCCAGGTCTATCGCTCGCTCACCTTCCGTCCCGAGACCGACGGCGCCAGCTTCACGCTCGACGACGTGGTCATCGGCAAGGACTTCCACTGGCAGCGCCGCGAGTCACAGACCTTCAGCGGCACGCTGCGCCTCATCGTGGCCGAGGAGAAGATAGTGTGCATCAACGAGCTGCCCGTCGAGGACTACCTCGTCAGCGTCATCAGCTCCGAGATGAGCGCCAACTGCTCCACGGAGTTCCTCAAGGCAGCCGCCGTCATCAGCCGCAGCTGGCTCCACGCACAGATACTGCGACGACGCTCACTCGCCGCCGGCACCCACAACTTCTTCGCATTCACGCGCACCGACAGCGAGAGCATACGCTGGCACGACCGCGAGGACCACACCTACTTCGACGTATGCGCCGACGACCACTGCCAGCGCTACCAGGGTATCACGCGCGCATCGCGGCCCGAGGTGGTGGCGGCCGTGCGCGCCACAACGGGCATGGTGCTCGCCGCCGACGGCCAGGTGTGCGACGCCCGCTTCTCCAAATGCTGCGGCGGCCGCACGGAGACCTTCGAGACATGCTGGGACAACGAGCACCACACCTACCTCGAGAGCGTCGATGACCCCTTCTGCAACACCACCGACACGGCCATCCTCGCGCAGGTGCTCAACGACTACGACCGCGAGACAACCGACTTCTACCGCTGGACGGAAACCATCACCCAGGACGAGGCACGCCGCCTCATCACTGCGCACCTGAACATGGACCTGGGCCACATCATCGACCTGCAGCCCATAGAGCGCGGGCCTGGCTACCGCATCATACGCCTCCGCATAGTGGGCACCGAGCGCACCTTCACCATTGGCAAGGAGCTGGAGATACGCTGTGCACTATCGGCCACACACCTCAAGAGCGCCGCCTTCGACGTCGAGCGCCAGGACATCGACGCACAGGGCGTGCCGGCGCGCTTCGTGCTCCACGGCCGCGGCTGGGGCCACGGCGTGGGGCTTTGCCAGATCGGGGCCGCCGTCATGGGCGAACGGGGCTACACCTTCGAGCAAATCCTAAGCCACTACTACAAGCACGCCACCATCACATCCATCCACGACCTTGTGCACCAAGGCCAATAGACACCACCACAGACACCACCACCATGAGCCACCGCCACCTACCCCTTCTCGCCGTGCTGCTGACCGTGTCGGCCGCCGCGGCACAAAGTCTGACCACATACGTTGACCCACGCATCGGCACCGGCGACCACGGCCACGTGTTCCTCGGCGCCAACGTGCCCTTCGGCATGGTCAACGCCGGCCCCACCCAGATTGAATCGGGCTGGGACTGGTGTTCCGGCTACCACGAGAGCGGCACCAAGGTCGTGGGCTTCGCACAGACGCACCTCAGCGGCACCGGCTGCAGCGACCTGGGCGACGTGGCCATCATGCCGGCTGTCAAGGAATTAGGTCTCTCGCGCCAGGGGCTGGCCACGACCTTCGCCCACGAACAAGAGGAGGTGCGCCCCGGCTACTACAGCATCGTGCTACCCGAGAGCGGCATCCGCACGGAGATCACCGCCACACGTCGCACCGCTATGTACCGGATCACCTATCCCGAGGGTGCTCACCGACACCTGTATGTCGATCTCGAGAACGGCATCGACGATGCGCTGCTCTCTGGCCGTCTGCAGCAGATCGACCCATATACATACGTGGGCTACCGCATCAGTCATGGCTGGGCGAACCAGCAGCATTGCTACTTCGCCATGCGCCTCAGCCAGAAGAGCCGCATCTATGAGCAAGCCACGGTGAAGAGCAAGCGCGCCGACGGCCCGGCACCCATCTACCACCTCCAGGTCACGACATCCAGCGAGCCGCTCTTGGTAAACATCGCCCTCAGCCCCGTCTCCGAGGCCAACGCCATCGCCAACCTCAAGGCAGAGGCCTACAAGGGTGGCCGGCTCATCGACTTCGACACCGTGTGCGCTGCCGCCGATGCCGCATGGAACCGCGAGCTGGGCCGCATCACAGCCACCTTCCAGAACGACCGCGACCGCCGCATCTTCTACACCTCCATGTACCACTTCATGGTGGCTCCACAGACGTGGGACGACGTCAACGGCGACTGGCGCGGCGCCGACAACCGCGTCTATCGCTCAATGGCTTCCACGGTGCCAGAGCTATGCTCCATCGTCATCGAAGGGAGGGATGAAGCCACCAAAAAGCCAACTCCGGAATCACCCGTTGGGACCTCCAAGTACCTCACCACCCTCTCCCTATGGGACACCTACCGCGCCGCAGCACCCCTCTCCACCATCATCCTGCCGGAGATGATGCCAGCCGTGGCCGAGACATACCTGCGCATCTACCGCGAGCAGGGCAAGCTGCCCGTGTGGCACCTCATGTCGCAGGAGACAAACTGCATGGTGGGATGCCCCGCCGTGCCAATCCTCGCCGACCTGCTCCTCAAGGGCTACGTCAGCGACACGCTGACAGCCTGGAAGGCCATGTACAGCAGCCTGACCATGGACGAGCGAGGCCTCGACGACATGAAGCGCCTCGGCTATGTCGCCAGCGACCACCACGGAGGCGCGCTCTCCATGAGCCTCGAATACATGCTGGCCGACGGGGCAGCAGCACAAGCCGGAACAGCCATCATCGCTGCCTCCTCACCGTCCGCCGCTGCCCCCGTCAACCCCTCCACACCCCCTGCGGTGAGTGAGCTCGGCGGTTCCGCCGCCGAGATGCGCCCCCAGGTGGAATACCTCGCCCGCCGCTCGCGCCTCTACAGCCACCTCTACGACCCACGTGTGGGCTACCTACGACCCCGCAACAGCCAAGGCGAGTTCCCCGCCACCGACGCCTTCAACCCCGCCAACCAAACCGCCGGCTACACCGAAGGCAACCCCTGGCAATACCTGTGGCTCGTGCCACACGACGTGCAGGGCCTCGCCGACATGCTCGGAGGCAGGGAGCGCGCCCTGGCGCGCCTGGACAGCCTCTTCGCCGCCGACAGCCGCCTCAACGACGATGCCAACCCCGACATCACAGGCCTCATCGGCCAGTATGCCCACGGCAACGAACCCTCCCACCACATAGCATACCTCTATGCCCTCCTGGGCCAGCCCCGCAAGGGAGCCGCCATCATCAAGCGCATACAGCGCGAGCTATACACCGACCAGCCCGCAGGCCTGTGTGGCAACGAGGACGTGGGCCAGATGTCGGCATGGTACATACTCTCCGCCCTCGGCTTCTACCAGGTGGAACCCTGCGGCGGACGCTACGTCGTCGGCTCGCCGCTCGTGGAGCAAGCCACGCTGCACGTGGGCGGCGGACGCACCTTCACAATCCGCACCCACGGCCTCACGGACAAAGCCATACACGTCCGCCGCGCCACGCTCAACGGCCGCCCGCTTGTCCCCACCGACGGCGCTCTCATCGTGCGCCACGCCGACATCGCCGCCGGCGGCACGCTCGACCTCTACATGTCACGATAACCCCCCCACCCCACACATGAGACCCACCATAGAAATCATGGACACCACGCTGCGCGACGGCGAGCAGACCTCCGGCGTGAGCTTCATGCCCCACGAGAAACTCATCATCTGCCGAGCACTGCTCCACGACCTGCGCGTGGACCGCGTGGAGGTGGCGTCGGCACGCGTCAGCGACGGCGAGCTCGATGCCGTGCGGCGCATCACACGCTGGGCCGAGCCACGGGGCTGGCTGCCACGCATCGAGGTGCTGGGCTTCGTCGATGACGGCCTGAGCCTGGACTGGATAGAAGCCAGCGGCGCTCGCACCATAAACCTCCTGTGCAAAGGGTCGCGGCGCCACTGCGCCGGGCAGCTGGGCAAGACGCCCGAGCAGCATGCCGCCGACATCCGTCGCAACGTGATGCTGGCCCATGCCCGCGGCATCGCCGTCAACATGTACCTCGAGGACTGGAGCGGCGGCATGCGGGAGGACGAGGCTTACGTGTTCCAGCTCATCGACACCATCGCCGACCTCATCCAGGGCGCCCTGCCACAAGACGCCGCGCCGCGACCCGTCGGGCGCATCATGCTACCCGACACGCTCGGCATCCTCAACCCCGGGGAGACGGCCGCCTTCATGGCGCGCATGGTGGGCCGCTACCCCGCCATACACTTCGACTTCCACGCCCACAACGACTACGACCTCGCACCAGCCAACAGCCTCGCAGCGGCTGCCAACGGCGCACGAGGCCTGCACACCGCCATCAACGGCCTGGGCGAGCGCGCCGGCAACGCGCCGCTGGCCAGCGTGCAGGCCATACTCAGCGACCACTGCCAGGCCACCACCAACATCCACGAGGAGCAGCTCAACCGCGTGGCACACATGGTGGAGAGCTACAGCGGCATCGCCATACCCCCCAACAAGCCCATCACCGGCTCGGCCGTGTTCACGCAGGTGGCCGGCGTGCATGCCGACGGCGACAAGAAGCAACAGCTCTACCAGAACGCCCTGAGGCCCGAGCGCTTCGGCCGCCGCCGCGAGTATGCCCTGGGCAAGAGCAGCGGCAAGGCCAACGTGCGCCTCAACCTGGAGCAGCTGGGCCTCGACCTGAGCGACGACGACATGCGGCGCGTCACGCAGCGTGTCATCGAGCTGGGCGACAAGAAGGAACTCGTCACACAGGAGGACCTGCCCTTCATCATCCGCGACGTGCTCCACCACGACGACAGCGAGCAGCGTGTGCAGCTGCTGTCATACATGGTGTCAACGGCCTACGGCCTGCGCCCCATGGCACAGGTGCGCCTGCAGATCGACGGGCAGGTGTATGAGGAGAGCGCGCAGGGCGACGGACAGTACGACGCCTTCGTACGCGCCGTGCGCCACATCTACCGCGACAGCCTCCACCGCAAGTTCCCGTGGCTCTCCAACTATGCCGTCACCATACCGCCCGGAGGACGCACCGACGCCCTCGTGCAGACCACCATAGAATGGACCTTCCAGGAGCGCGCCTACCGCACCCACGCCCTCGACGCCGACCAGACGGAAGCCGCCATCAAGGCCACCATCAAGCTTCTCAACATCATCGAGCCGCTCTACGGGACGCCACAAACCATATAGCCCAACCTGTACGTCTATGCCAGGAACCAACCTACACACAACGATGCTAAACAGGGCCATAGCCGGAGGAACATGCATAGCACTGGCACTGACGCTCGCAGCGGCCAAGCAGCATGAAGCAGGTAACCCA
>JAFSVI010000192.1 GCA_017445145.1 Bacteroidaceae bacterium
ACGGCGGCCCCGCCTCCCGCTCCTCAATGCCGCAGCAGCCGTATGCGCGGCCGGCAGCGGAAATACACTCCAAAAGAGAAATTGTTGGCAAAAGCCGGGGCCTCCCAAGTGCCGTCGGGGCGGCTGAGGCGTCCCGACCAGGTGAGATAAGCCTCGGCTTTTGCGCCAAGCACGTAGTCGCGCCCGAAGGTGTGGCTCCACTCCAGACCCACCTGCGGCGTACACACGTGAGCAAAACGCCCCCCCTCCACCTTGCGCGAGAGCGTGGAGAAGAAGTACGACCCGTAGAGCGGCACGAAATCCCTGGCAGCAACCACGCGGGCATAGGCGCGCAGCTCGTGGCGGAAGGTGGCGGCCACGCCCGCCGTGGCGGCCACGCCGAGGTCAAACGGCCACAGCTTGCCGCTCTGCTGCCAGCAGCCCAGCGCCGCCACGTCGGCGTCGAGGCGCGGCATGGCGCGGCACCCCGTGTCCCATGTCAGACCAAGCCCCACGCCGCCGTTGGCCAGCGTCTGCACGCCGAGGTCCAAGGCCGGCAGGTCCTGCTCGCCGCCGCGGTGCTGCACGACGATGTCGATGGGGATGTGAATACGCACGCGCGCCGTGGCCGGGCTGACGGCTATGCGCTGCACCACGCCCACGGTGAACGCCTCCTGGTGCGTGTCGGCCTCGAAGATATAGCTCTGCCAGTTCACCCACGCGTCGAGCGTGTAGCGGCGGCGGCGGTGAAGGAGCTGGAAGCCCATCTCCGGGTCCTGGGTGAGGTTCACCTCAGGTGTGAACAGCGGCTCCATCATGCCGTGGGACGCGCCGCCGTAGATGTCGCCCAGCACGAAGGTCGTCAGTTTCCACACCGCCGTGGCGCGGAAGAAGGGCAGTATGTGGAAGCCTTTCTGGTACTGGCTGCCCTTCCAGCGTCCTATGTCGTGGTAGGCATAACACGGGTATTTGTTGGCACCGTCGAACACCAGGGCGTGGGCGCCGAGCTCCAGGCGCACGGCGTCGAGGGGCTGGTAGGTCAGCCTGGGGCGCAGCCAGAAGCCTGGCAGCGAATAGCCCTTCGAGTGCTCGCCGCTGTATTCGTTGTCCTTGAAGAAGGCCGTGCCCTCGAGCTCCACGGCCAGCTCACGCGTGTGCGCCGTGTCCAAGGTGGCCGTCTCGGCTGCCATGAGCGTGGCCATGTCGGCAGGGTGGGGCAGTGGGTCGGCTGCCGGGGGGGGTACGGTGTCTGTGGCCATGGCCACGGCCAAGGCCATGCACATGAGTGTCGGTGTCATCATTGCAGCAAGTGAATTGTTGGTTATAGCGTGGGCAAAAGTACTCACTTTTGCCATAATGGCAATGCCGCGGGCGGCGAAAAGCGCAAAAAGGCGTTTTCGTGGCAAGTTTTAGGCAAAATCCTTTGTGCGAGCCACCAAAAAGCGTATCTTTGCAGCCAATATATGTGGCGAAAGCCTTTTATTTACATTTAATCCGTACTATAAACATGAGAAAGCTTACTCTCATCATCGGGGCTTTGGCCCTATGTGCCAGCGCCACAGCTCGCACCATCACCACCGACGAGGCTGCCAACATAGCTGCAACCTTCAGCAGCAGCACAGCCGCTGCCATGCGTGTGAGACCCGCCACGTCGGCCACGCCGCAGCTCATACACACCGAGACAGGTGCCGCTGGCAACCTGTTCTACGTGTTCAACCGTCCTGGTCGTGGGTTTGTCATCGTTGCTGCCGACGACAAGGCAGAGACCATCCTGGCCTATTCCGACAGCGATGAGATAACGTCCATGGACGCCCTGCCGGACAACATGCGCGCTTGGCTCGCGGAGTATGCCCGCCAGATCGCCATCGTCAAGACCATGGCTGCCGCCACGGCGCCACGCCACGAGGCACGCCAGGCTGTGTCGCCCCTGCTCGGCGCCACCAAGTGGGGCCAGACGGCACCTTTCAACGACGACTGCCCCGAGGTGGCGCTCTCCGGCGGCGGCACGACCAACGCCGTCACGGGCTGTGTGGCCACGGCCATGGCACAGGTCATGCGCTACCATCGCCACCCCGCTGCGCCGCGTGGCGACCTCCACTATGTGTGGAGCCATGAGGATAAGCCCATCCAGGAGACAATGACCCGCAACTTCACGGGCCACACCTACGACTGGGACAACATGCTCGACGACTACACCGCCGGCGACATCACCGACGCGCAGCGCGCCGCCGTGAGCCTGCTCATGGCCGACTGTGCCTACTCGGTGGAGATGCAGTTTGCGGAGAAGGCATCGGCATCGTCCACCCAGCTCGTGCCATTTGCCATGGCCACCTATTTCGGCTACGACGCCGCTGCCATCTTCGAGGAGCGCAGCTTCCACACCGATGCCGAGTGGGAGTCGCTCATCAGCGACGAACTCGAGGCGCGGCGCCCCGTGATTTACACCGGACAGACGCAGAGCATGTCGGCCCACACGTGGGTCATCGACGGCACCGACGGCCGGGGCATGTACCACATCAACTGGGGCTGGGGCGGCTTTGAGAACGGCTACTTCGCCCTGACCGGTGCCAACATCCTTGCACCAGAGACAGGCGGCACCGGCGGCTCCGACGTGAAGGAGAGCTACGACATGGCCCAGGCAGCCATCTTCGGCCTCAAACCCAATGCCGGCGGCACGCCGCGCATCGACTTCGTGAGCATGGAGGGCGAGGCGCTGTCGCTCACAGAGCTTGCGCGACCCATCGCCACGCCACAGACAGCGGAGGAGGTGTGGCTGTCGCTCACCGGCACGTTCCTCAACCACAGCAACCGCGGCACCGACCGCTACTGCGACTTCGGCATGCGCGTGACCAACATCGCCACGGGCGAGAGCATCACCGTGAGCATGCCGCTGGCTGAACCCGTGCTCATGCAGTCGCTCATGGCGCTGCAGAGCATCGACGTGCCACGCTTAGAGCTGCAGTTCCTGCCCTCGGGCACCTACGATGTCGAGGCCGTGTATCGCGACTACGAGGCCCGTGTCGTTGGCGGCGAGATGCAGTATGTTGGCGACGGCCAGTGGAAGACCTTCCGCCACATCCTCGGGCAGCCTGCCGCCCAGCGGCTGGAACTTACCGGCACCGTGCCCAGCGTGTATCTCTCCGAACCTGTGACCAACGAGCGCTCGGCCATCGACCACCTCACATTCACGGCCACCCTACATGCCAATGCCGACATCGACGCATACATCGTGCCGCTGCTCTTCGAGGCCACGGGGATAGACCCCGCAACGGGCTACGTCGCCAACTGGCAGGCCAACATGCAGCGCCAAAACCTGCCCAACACCCACGTCGCCATGCGTGCCGGCGAGACGCAGACCGTGTGGCTTGGCGAGTGGAAGTATGATGTTCCCGACAGCGAACTGCCTGAGCTGCTCATGTTGCAGCTCACCCTCTCACCCAATGCCGACGGCTACTGGGATTCTGCCAACATCATCGCACCGGCCTACTACGGGCAGTGCATGTTCCAGCCCACCGTGGCCACAGCCATAGCCACCGTGTCCCCCGCCCCCATGGCAACGCCCAAGGTGTTCACCATAGGCGGACAGTGCCTCGGCACCCGCGCCGCCGGCCTCAAGCCTGGCATTTATGTCGTTGGCGGCAAGAAGGTGGCGGTGAAGTAGGATGTTATTTGCAGGACCCACCAAGGACCCCACCAAAGGCTAATCAACAGCTCTCAATGACCATCAGCCAACGCTACAACTCCGTCCTGAGCCACTTCGAGCAGACCATGCCCGTGGCCAGGACGGAGTTGCATTTTGCTTCCACCTTCCAGCTGCTCGTGGCTGTGGTGCTCAGCGCCCAGTGCACCGACCGCCGCGTCAACATGGTCACACCCAAGCTCTTCGAAGCTTATCCCACGCCACAGGCCATGGCCGCAGCAACCGACGATGACATCCTGAGTCACATAGCCAGCGTGAGCTACCCCAACAGCAAGGCGCGCCATCTCGCGGCACTGGCGCGCATGCTCTGCGACGACTTCGGCGGCGAGGTGCCACAGACGCTCGACGAACTCACACGCCTGCCTGGCGTGGGGCGCAAGACGGCCAACGTGGTGCTCAGCGTGGCCTTCGGCGAGGCGCGCATGGCGGTCGATACGCACGTGTTCCGCGTCAGCCACCGCCTCGGACTCGTCAGCGCCAAGGCCACCACGCCGCTGGCAGTGGAGAAAACCCTCATGCGCCACATCCCCAAGAACCTGGTGCCCAAGGCCCACCACTGGCTCATCCTACACGGGCGCTACACCTGCACCGCTCTGAAGCCACATTGTGCCGCGTGCGGCCTCGCCAGCGTGTGTGCCCACTATGCGCGCAGCAACTCACGCTCCGCGCTGCGGGGCTAAGGCATTTGTCGCAGCGGGTCCTGCGGATTGTGAGGATGTCTCTGTGTCCACAAGATTGTGTCATTTATCTTGATTGGTTGTTGTCACTTGTTGCCACCATGGTTTTCTTTCAGGAAACGGCGCAATAGGAATGTCAGGAAATAAGGGAATGTATAGAAATACCCGTTCCATCCGATGTTCTTGTAACCCAGTTTCACACCGTACCTCACGTCGGGATATGAGTCCCACTTGATGAGGTTGTTCAACGAAGCCGTGGCACCATCTTTGGCCTTCACCTCCACAGGCACCAGCGAGTCGGCGTCGCGGACAAAGAAGTCCATCTCCAAGGCCGGGCTTTCGCGCCGGTAGAAATACAGGTGCTCATATCCTGACTTGCGGAGCATCTCTCCCACTATATTCTCATAGATGGCGCCTTTGTAGGTGCCGAAGTTTTTGTTGGCGCGTAGGTCATCCTGCGCCTCCTCGTCGAGCGAGCCAATGAGCAGACCCGTGTCGTGGTAATAGACCTTATAGCTCTCGGCCACATAATTGCCCTTCAGAGGCAACTCCACATTGTCCAGACAATGGCACACGTTGACGACACCGGCCTCCTCCAGCCATTCCACGGCTCCTATATATTCCCTGTTCCTGGCTCCCCGGGCAATCTTCGTGATTTGGTATTTCTTGTTATCCTTGGCCAGGAACGTGGATATGTGGCGATAGACGGCCAGTATCTTCGACTTGTCGGTTGACTTGGCGTATTTTGTGATGTCCTCTTCGTAGTCGTTCAGCAGCTGGCGCTGCAACTTCAATGTTCCCCCGTAGTGGCCGTTGTCGATATACATCTTCACCACTTCGGGCATTCCGCCAAGACTCATAAAGTCGCGAAAGACGTTGGTCATTGTGTCCATCTCCAACTGAGAAAAAGGCTGCAGGGTCACCATGTGCTGGTAGAGGCTCTCCATCTGCTGCTCTGAATAGCCTTTTGCCCAGAGGAACTCCTCGAAGTCCATCGAGTGCATCTTGAAGTCTTCCTTGTAGCCTACGGCGTTGCTCTCTATTTCCTCGTAATAGATGCCCATGAGCGAACCCGAACAGATGACGTCGTAACGCCCGTCCTGGCAGAAGGATTTGAGCGCTGTGGCACAGTCGGGGCATTTCTGCAGCTCATCGAAAAAAAGGAGTGTCTTGTGCGGGATTAGTTGCCATGATGGTTCCAGCAGCGAGATGTTCTTGATGATTGTGGCCACATCGTAGCCATCGTTGAAGATGGTTACAAACTTCTTCTGGAGCACGAAGTTTATTTCTATGACAGAATCGTAGTGTGCCCGTCCGAAAGCACGGATGGACTCCGTCTTGCCAATCTGGCGGGCACCTTTCACGATGAGAGGCTTTCTCGTCGGGGCCATCTTCCAGTCGTGCAGGTACTTATCAATCTTTCTTCTAAGCAGTTCCATAAGCGAAATCACATTTTAGGCCAATAATTGAGGCAAAAAATCACATTTTCGCCCTTTTCCCGATGCTTCAAAGAGGGGGACGCCCTTTCAGAGTGATGGGGACACTATTCAAGAGTGCATGTTCCACGATTGTATGTCAGCTGGGGGTGTTCGCTATGCTCGTACCCTCGGTTCTCCGAAGTATCGAAGCGACCAGAGGTCGAGCGCTCCGATACTTCGAAGAACCGGGCGGTGCGAAGCCCACCGGAGAAGAAGAAACATGTACAGAACCGACTCTGCGCTCGACCTCTGGTCGCTTCGATACTTCGAAGAAAGAGTCGTCCATCTGCACCCAGTTGGGGCACTCTTCCAGAGTGCTGTCTGCGATGGCTATCTGTCCGCAGGTCCTTCGGACACTGCGGCTCTTGGACAAGCCAAGC
>JAFSVI010000193.1 GCA_017445145.1 Bacteroidaceae bacterium
CCGCATCAAGGGCAAGACCAGCAGCAAGTACCTCGCAGCAGGCTTTGCTGCCAACAATAAGTTCGCTATGACGGATGCCACGGATGGAACGACTGTGTTCTATTTTGACGGCTCTCATCTCGTCAATCTCAGTTCGGGTATGTCCAACGGCATGACAACCGAAGCATGGGGTTGGGTGCTTGGCGAAAACGCTTCCACAGTAGCATTCCACGACGGCCTGACTGGCGGAGGTTACGCTATTGAGTCTGGTGCTGCTTACTTCTATGACAACGGCGATGGCACAGGCAGTGCCGACCGTGGCGCCAACCTGACTATCGCCGGTGCCAATGCCCGCTACACCAGCTGGGCTCTGGAAGAAGTCACCGAGCTTCCTGTCACCATCTCCGCTGCCCGCTACGCCACGCTGTGCGCTCCCGTTGCTCTGACCGTTTCCTCTGATGTCACTGCCAACACGGTCACTATCAACGCTGACGGCGTACACCTTGACCTGACATCTGTAGGCGATGCTATCCCCGCCGGCACTCCCGTCATCCTCGAAGGTGCTGAGGGTTCTTATAACTTCGCCGTGACCAGCGACGTTCCCGATATCAATCAGGCCAACGTCCTCACCGGTGTCACAGCCGCCATTGCTGCACCCGACGACAGCTACATCCTGCAGAACCAGGACGACAAGGTGGGCTTCTACAATGTCGATTATAATTATCTCCAAGAGAATGAAATGACAACCCCTAACGTTCCCGGCTTCCGCGCCTACATCCCCGCTCAGGGCGGTGGTGAGGTTAAGGCCTTCCTCTTTGGCGACACAGCCACAGGCATCAGCGGTGTTAAGACAGCTGTCGCCGATGGTGAGATCTACGACCTCAGCGGTCGTCGTGTGGCTACGATGCATCGCGGCGTGTATGTCGTGAGTGGCAAGAAGGTGGCCGTGAAGTGATGAATGTGTAATGTTAAATGTAAAACAGATACGACAATGAAAAAGACATATAGCACACCTGAGCTCACAGAGCAGCTCGTACATGTAGAAGGTCTCATAGCCCTCTCCCTGCAGAGCGGCAAGGCCGACAGCAGCGACGCCCTCGTAAAAGACAATGACTGGGGCGACATCTGGGACGTTGCCGACGTAGCCGACGAATAACTTTCCATCAATGGTGCAGCCCCTCAACGGGGCTGCACCTAATTTATCTTTACGGCTCAAAAGCGATTATTCCATGACAATAGACTTTGGTAGTAAGGCACTGGAAGAACTCTATACAAATGGGGAAACAAAGGACGCATCATACCGTCGCCTTCCTCGTGATATCATAAAACGGTATGTAAAGGTTGTCAATTATTTGAGATCACTCCGCCGCATAGAGGATTTATATCTTATCAAGTCCTTACATTATGAGAAGAAGAAGGGGGACCTCAAGGGAGTTGAGGTAGTATGGATTAACAATCAATACCGTCTTCATTTTCATAGTTCACCAAATGACGCAGGAATAGTAGTCAATGTCTTACTTATAGAAATCACTAAGCATTATGAATAATACCGACTTAACACCTTTTGTCGCAACGCATCCAGGTGAAATGATTAAGGATGAATTGAAAGAACGACATATCACTCAAAAACAATTAGCGGCAGCTGTTGGCATTTCCGCTTCAGTGCTCAGTGAAATCATTAATGGCAAGCGTCCAGTCTCCATATCCTTGGCACATGCTTTGGCTGCTGTGCTCGAAATTCCCGCTGATATATGGATGAGTCTTCAGACGCAATACGACATTGACAGTGCCAATATCTCTTTGCGGGACAATTCGCGCGAGACGATATCTGTAACTATCCCCTCGCGCGATAAGTCCCTTTTTCGTGAACTCGCCCACAAATTCGGTTGGGCTTGTGCGTTGTAGATTTCTTCAGTTACAGGCTACCGTAGTTCAATGTTTCGGCGCAGGTGAGCGAAGTAGTCGTTCATGGCCTGCTCGTCGCGCGCGTCGATGATTTGGTTGAGGCGCTTTAGCTCGTCGCGTATGGCGTCAATCTTGGGTTTGGTGTTGGGGTTGAAGAGGATTTCGCGCAGCAGTGTGTCGTCCTCTGATAGCACACCGCGCGCAATCTTCTCGTGGCGCTTGAAGGTGGTTCCCGGTGTGTCCTGGTGCTTCATGATGGCGGCGAAGACGAAGGTGGATACGAACGGCACGGAGAGCGAGTAGCCCATGGTCTCGTCGTGCTCGTCGAAGTTCATCTCCTTGAGGTTGAGGCCGAGGCGCGTGTATAGGTCTCGGAAGAAGATGCGCCCCATGTAGTCGCCCTCGTTGATGAGTATGGCATTCTCGTGGCTGAGGTCTCCGAGGTTGGCGAAGGTGGGTCCGAACATGGGGTGCGATGAGACGTAGCGGTGGCCGGTGCGTTGGTAGTAGTCGCGGAAGCCCGTCTTCACGCTGCTGATGTCTGAGAGTATGCAGTCGGGACCTATGTGTGGGAGGAGGTCGTCGAACGCCTGTGTGGTGTATTTGAGCGACACGGCGTTGATGACGAGTTCGGGTCGGAAGGCATCGACCTCGTCGAGCGAGGCGAAGCGCTGAGTGTTGTACATGAAACGCAGCCGCCGGGGGTCGGTGTCGATGACGGCCACTTCGTGGTCGAAGCTGAGCAGGTCGGTGAAGAACGACCCCATCTTGCCTGCTCCGAGGATAAGTATTCGCATAGTCTTTGCTTATTTGTTCATTATTTCTATTTGCTGGCGGACGCTCTCGGCGTGTATGGCCTCATACACGGTCTTGACGAAGTCGGCATTCATGCCGCAGAGTACGCCCTGTGCGCCACGTTTGTCGAGTATCTCGCTGTAGCGTGTGGTCTGCACCACGGTCATGTTGTGGAGCTTCTTGTATGCTGCAATCTCGCGGCTGATGCGCATGCGTTTTGTGAGGAGTTCCATCAGTGCGTTGTCGAGCTCGTCGATTTGCTTGCGCAGCTGGTTGATGCTCTCTGTGGCCTCCACGTTGTCGCGCACGACGAGGCGGTCGAGTATGAAGTCGAGCACCTCGGGCAGCACCTGCTGCTTGGCGTCGCTCCACGCGCAGTCGGGGTTGCAGTGGCTCTCCACCATGAGGCCGTCGAAGCCCAGGTCCATGGCCTGCTGCGCTATGGGTGCCACGAGGTCGCGTCGTCCTCCCATGTGGCTGGGGTCGGTGAAGATGGGCAGTGTGGGGAAGCGTCGTTTGAGTTCTATGGCGAGGTGCCACATGGGTGTGTTGCGGTAGAGTTTCTGATCGACGCTGGAGAAGCCCCGGTGTATGGCCCCGAGGCGTGTGATGCCGGCGGCGTTGAGGCGCAGCAGGGCACCTGTCCACAGCTCGATGTCGGGGTTCACGGGATTCTTCACCAGCACCGGCACATCCACACCGCGCAGCGCGTCGGCCAATGCCTGCACGCTGAAGGGGTTGACGCTCGTGCGTGCACCCACCCACAGCACGTCGATGCCGGCGCGCAGGGCAGCCTCCACATGTTCGGGCGTGGCCACCTCGGTGGCGGTGAGCATGCCTGTCTCGGCTTTCACGCGCTGCATCCACGGCAGTGCCTCGATGCCTTTGCCCTCGAATCCTCCGGGCTTGGTGCGTGGTTTCCACACTCCGGCTCTGAAGATGCGTATGCCGTTGTTGGCGAGCTGTGTGGCAGTGTCCATGACTTGTTCCTCGGTCTCGGCCGAGCAGGGTCCTGCGATGACGATGGGGCGCTTTGGGTCCACGCCTTGCAGGGCGAGGGGCTTGATGTTGAGTTCTATATCCATTTGTTGTGATGAGGGTTGTTTTGTGGTGGATTGTGCGGCAGATTGCCGCACGCAATAGACGAAATTATACTTCTTGCTTATTACATTTTGCTTCTCGCTTCTTGCTTCTCACTTCTTAGTGCTCATTTCTCGTATGCGCTGGAGGGCCTGGCGCATGAGTTCGTCTTTGGCGCAGAGCGAGATGCGTATGTAGCGGTTGCCGTTGGAGCCGAAGATGAAGCCTGGGGCTATGAACACGCGTGCCTCGTGGAGCACGCGCTCAGTGAGGTCCTCCACGTTGGCCACCTCGTCGGGTATGCGCCCCCAGAGGAACATGCCCGTCTGCGTGGGGTCGAAGGTGCAGTGGAGTGTGCGCATGATGTCCTCGGCGATGGTGCGTCGGCTGGCGTAGGTGGCCACGTTGGCCTGGCGGTGCCACTCGTCGCTGTTGCCGTTGAGAGCCTCGGCGGCAGCGAGCTGCATGGCGCGGAAGGTGCCGCTGTCGATGTTGGACTTCACCTTGAGGATCCAGCTGATGAAGGTGGCGTTGGTGGCGAGCATGCCCACGCGCCATCCCGGCATGTTGTGGCTTTTGGACATGGAGTTGAACTCTATGCAGCAGTCCTTGGCGCCCGGCACCTGTAGTATGCTGAGGCGTTCGCCATCGTTGAGGATGAAGCTGTAGGGGTTGTCGTTGACGACGACGATGCCGTGGCGCCGTGCGAAGTCCACGAGGCGTTCGTAGGTGCGTCGCTGTGCGCGTGCTCCTGTCGGCATGTGGGGGTAGTTGGTCCACAGGAGCTTGTAGCCGCCTTCGGCGACGAGGCACTCCAGCTGGCCGAAGTCGGGTTGCCAGCCGGTGGCCTCCGTGAGGTCGTAGGTGACGACGTCGGCTCCGAGCAGTCGCGATAGCGCAGTGTAGGTGGGGTAGCCGGGATTGGGCACGAGCACCTTGTCGCCGGGGTTGACGAGCGCCAGTGTGACGTGGAGTATTCCCTCCTTGGAGCCTATGAGCGGCTGCAGCTCGCACTGTGGGTCGAGGTCCACGCCATACCAGCGGCGGTAGAAAGCGGCCATGGCCTGGCGCAGCTCCGGCGTGCCCACGGTGGGTTGGTAGCCGTGGGCCGTGGCCTTGCGTGCCTCTTGGCATAGGACGTCTATGGTTCGCTCGGATGGCGGCATGTCGGGGCTGCCAATGGCGAGGCTGATGATGTCGCGTCCTTCGGCGTTGAGGCGTGCCACCTCCTTGAGCTTGCGGCTGAAGTAGTACTCCTGCACGCTCTGCAGCCTCTGTGCGGGCTGGATGGTGTGTGTGGTTTGTGTTTCCATGTTTGTGGCTTGTGTGTGCATGTATGATGTCTGTGTGTGTGTTGTTGGTTGTCAGAGTGTGTTGTCTGAAACGACGAATCCCGCTCCTGTTGGGAAGCGGGATTCCTTTATACTTGTCTGTCGGTATTCAATGATGAGTTATTGACACGCGCTCTCCCGCTTCACCTTGTTGGGGTAAAGTAAAAGTACCAATAGGAGTAGAAGGGAGCGTTGATGTGTAGCATTTGGGGCTGTTTGCTGTTGTTTGCGCTGCAAAGGAACATGTTTTTTGCGAAACTGCCAACTTTTTCACGCTTTTTTTGCGCAAAAAACGTCATTTTGTTGTCTTGCATCAACGTTTGACGCCCGCCACGGCGGCAATGTCCTCGCGCGAGGCACCAAGTCGGGCTGCTGCGCGCACGTCCTCGCGTGCCAGAGTGCGGCGCTTGGTCTGCTGGTAGAGGCGTGCCCGTGCGAGGCGCAGTGTTGGGTTCTCGGGTTCGAGGGCTATGGCTCGCGAGAAGTCCTGTTCGGCTTTCTCATACTGGCTTCTCTCGAGTTCGAAGCCCCCGCGCAGGGCATATCCCGCGGCGTGAGTGGGGTAGAGTGCAATGACGCTGTTGATGTTCTGCATGGCTTCCTGCGGACGTCGGTCGGCGTTGTTGAGCAGCGCCAGGCCCTGCAGCCCCTCCTCGTGGGTGGGGTTTAGCGAGAGCAGGTGCTCGTAGTCGATGCGTGCCTCCTTGAGGCGCCGTCGTGTGCGGTGCAGGAATGCCCTCATGAGCAGTGTCTCCTGGTGGTCGGGCTCGGCGTAGAGGATTTCGTTGTAGTCGTTGAGTGCGCGGTCGTCGTCGCCCATCTTGATGTGTAGGGAGGCGCGGTTGAGGCGCAGCCCCCATCCTTGTGGCGACATGCCTATGGCAATGTTGTAGGCATCGAGGGCTTCGGCGTCGCGCCCCATGCGCTCGGCAATCTGCGCCAGGTGTGCCCAGATGAGCACATTGCCGGGCGCTGCGGGTTCGGCCTTCAGAGCCTGGCGCAGTGTGTGCTCGGCCTCGGCAAGGCTGTCGGCCGCCATGAGGTCGAATCCGCGCCGCACAAGTTGCTGGTAGGTCGTCGATGCCGCGGCTGGCGTTTCCGCTGTCTCCTGTGCCTGGCAGGTGATGGCCGCTGCCGCTATGGCAATGGCGGCTGCTATGATGCGTGGTCTAAGCATGGCAGATGTAGTTTGCTATCCAGGCCCCCACGTCGGTAGTCCCATAGTGCGGCGCTCCGGCTACCTGTATGTCTGGTGTGCGCACGTTGGCATCGAGGCTGGCGCTGACGGCCTGGCGGATGATGGCACCCTCGTCGTTGAGGCCGAAGTGCTCGAAGAGCATGGCCACGCTGAGTATTTGTGCCAGCGGGTTGGCGATGTTGAGGCCCTTGGCCTGCGGCCATGAGCCGTGTACGGGTTCGAAGACTGGTGTGTGTTCGCCCGTGGATGCCGACGGCAGCAGCCCCATGGAACCCGTGATGCACGATGCCTCGTCGGTGAGTATGTCGCCGAAGGTGTTCTCGGTTACGATGACGTCGAAGAAGCATGGCTCGGTGACGATGCGCATGGCTGCGTTATCGACAAACATGTAGTCGGTGACCACGTCGGGGTACTGAGGCTCCATCTCGCGGGCCACCTGTCGCCACAGGCGCGACGACGCCAGCACGTTGGCCTTATCGACGACGGTGAGGTGGCGGCGACGCCGTCGGGCATAGCCGTAGGCCACGCGCAGAATGCGTTCCACCTCGTGGCGTGTGTAGATGTTGGTGTCGTAGGCGCTGTCGCTGTCCTGGTGCTTCTGTCCGAAGTACATGCCGCCGGTGAGTTCGCGTATGCACACGAAGTCGGCACCGCTCACGATGTCGTCCTTGAGCGGCGACATGTGTGTGAGGCCGGGGAAGGTGGTGATGGGGCGTATGTTGGCATACAGTCCTAAGCGCTTGCGCATGGCAAGCAGCCCTTGTTCGGGTCGGACGGCGGCGGTGGGGGCGTTGTCGTAGCGCGGGTCGCCGACGGCTGCGAAGAGCACGGCGTCGGCTTCCATGCACGTGCGGAATGTCTCCTCGGGGAAGGGGTCGCCCGTGATGTCTATGGCCTCGGCTCCGCAGATGGCGGTGTGGTAGTGTATGCTGTGGCCGCAGCGCCGTGCCACGGCGTCGGCCACGGCCACGCCCTGTGCTGCTATTTCCGGGCCTATGCCGTCGCCCGGCAGTAGTGCGATGTTGAGGTTCATGGTGCTATGCTTTGTGGGTTAGTGCGGTTTCGATGAGCGTTGCCACGCTGTGGCGTGTGGCCTCGTCGGCGCGCAGCAGCGTGGCGAGGGCCTTGAGGAAGGGCGTGGCCTCGTCGTTGGCCGCGGCTGGCTGTGGTGGTTGTGGCACGTGTGGCATCTCGTCGTTGGTAGCCGGCAGGTGGGGCATGGCATCGGGTGCCGTGGGCACCACGCTGTCGGTGGGTTCGGCGATGATGTTGTGGAGCGAGGTGAGTAGCGTGTCGAACTGCTCCGACGCCAGGAACACGGCATCCTCGCCGCCGTCCATGACGCCCTCGAAGAGCGATGCCTTGAAGCGCAGGCGCGAGAGCATGTCCTCCTCGATGGTGCCGGCGGCGATGAGGTTGATGACCTCCACGCCGCGCTGCTGCCCGATGCGGTGTATGCGCCCTATGCGCTGCTCGAGTGTGGCGGGGTTCCACGGCATGTCGAGGTTGATGATGACGCTGGCGGCCTGCAGGTTGATGCCTGTGGCCCCGGCGTCGGTGCTGAGGAAGATGCGTGTGGCGGGGTTGGTCTGGAACTCATCGACACGTTGCTGGCGCTCGCGCACCGGCACGTTGCCGTGGACGTAGGCATAGTCTATGCCGCTCTGGTCCAGCTCCTGTGCCACGAGGCGTGTCATGCGTTCCCATTGCGAGAAGATGACCACCTTGGGCGCGTCGGCGCGTCGCGAGAGAATGCCGCATTCGTCGAGGATGTTCATAGTCTCCTCCACCTTGGTGTCGTGGCGGCTGTGCTCGTCGAGCACGAAGAGGCTGTCGCACGCCATGCGCATCTGTGTGAGTATGAGCAGTAGCTGCTTGCGGTCCATCTCGCACAGGAAGTGCTGGCGCTGCCATTTTGCCACGAGGCGTGCGGCGGCGAGCTTCAGGTCGCGGTGGGCGTCGGCCTGCTGCGGCGTCATGGGTACGTAGAGATTCTTGTCGATGCGCTGTGGCAGCTGCAGCGCCACGTCGGCCTTGCGGCGGCGCAGCATGACGCCCTCGAGGCGGCGTGCGATGTCGTTGAGGCCCTGGTAGCCCACGGTGCGCCCCGTGGCATCCTGCACGATGTAACGGTCGCGGAAGAGGTAGAAAGGCGAGAGCAGGAACTGATCGACAAGCTCAACGATGGAGTAGAGGTCTTCGAGGCGGTTCTCGAGTGGCGTGCCGGAGAGGATGAGCGCATAGCGCGATGCTATGCGTCGCACGGCACGTGCCTGCTGGGTGTTCCAGTTCTTGAGGCGTTGCACCTCATCGAGGATGAGCATGTCGGTGTCGGCGGTGGTGCCGCCGCGTATGTCCTGTGCTATGGCGCTGTAGGATGCTATCTTGTAGGCGGCATCGCCCCCGAGGATGGCAGCCCGCTGCTGCGCATTGCCCTCCACGACGGCCACGGTGGCATCGCGGGTGAAGCGTTCGATCTCGCGACGCCACTGGTAGAGCAGCGTGGCGGGACACAGTATGAGCACGTTGCCCACGAAATGCTCGCGGCGCAGCAGCTCGGCGGTGGCGATGGCCTGTATGGTCTTGCCCAAGCCCATCTCGTCGGCCAGGATGGCGCGCCCGGCGCGTGCGGCGAAGCGCACCCCCTCGCGCTGATAGGGGTATAGCGGTGTGCGCAGCAGGGTGTCGATGGCGGCATCGTCGTAGCGTTGGCCAATGATGTGCTCGCGCGCATGGCGTTCGCGGCCCTGAATGACGAAGTCGAGGGCGTCCTTGTAGCAGCGGAAGGAGTCGTCGAGGTGTTTGGCATCGCGCATGAACTCGCCAAAGGCATCGTATGCCTCGGGGCGCAGTATGCCCAGCTCGTCGAAATAGCGCGATGCCATCTGCTTGAACTCCGGCGTGGCATCGCTGCCGAGGCGCAGACGCACGCGTCGCTCCTCGCCGCGGTAGCTGAGATATACGCTGGTGTATGCCGGCAGGTCCCAGTGTATGCGTTTGTGGTGGTCGGCAATCCACAGCCTCACGCCCTCGATGTGCTTGCACGTGCCGAGCTGCGAGGTCTTGAAGTCCATGCAGTCGCAGTAGTTCCACGGGCTTTTGGGTCCGCGGAACACCACTTTGTATGAGCTTCCCGTCTGCCGTGAGGCCACACGGTACTCGCCGGGGTTATAGCGCTCGCTGACGCACTCGATGTCCATCACTTCGCGCTGGGCCTGCTGCATGCGCAGTGCCACCTGCCACTCCTCGAGGCTCCATCCTGCGGGTCTGACGAGGTGGCTTATCTTCTCTTTGGGCAATTCGGAGTATTTCATGGCTGTTGCTGTTGCAGCACCTTTGTCAGTGCCTGTCCGGTGTAGCTCTGTGGGCATGCGGCGACCTGCTCGGGTGTGCCGCAGCACACGAGGTTCCCGCCCTGGTTGCCGCCCTCTGGCCCGAGGTCTATGACGTGGTCGGCGCGGCTGATGACGTCGAGGTTGTGTTCGATGACGACGATGGTGTGGCCTCTGTCGATGAGGGCGTCGAAGCTCTGCATGAGGCGCCTGATGTCGTGGGCGTGGAGGCCCGTTGTGGGTTCGTCGAAGATGAACAGCGTTGGCGACTGCTTCTCCATACCTATATAATATGCGAGCTTCACGCGCTGGTTCTCGCCGCCGGAGAGGGTGGTGGAGCTTTGGCCGAGCTTCACGTAGCCCAGGCCGACGTCCTGCAGTGGCTTGAGGCGCTTGACGATGCGGTTCTCCCCGTGGTCGTGGAAGAACTCCATGGCCTGGTTGACGGTCATGGAGAGCACGTCGTTGATGTTGTGGCCGTCGTAGCGCACGTCGAGTATGTCCTGCTTGAAGCGCTGTCCGTGGCACGACTCACACTCCAGTACGAGGTCGGCCATGAACTGCATCTCCACGGTGGTGGTGCCTTCGCCCTTGCATTCCTCACATCGTCCGCCGTCAGTGTTGAACGAGAAGTGGCTGGCGGTGAATCCCATCTGCTTGGAGAGCGGCTGCTCGGCGAAGAGGCGGCGTATCTCGTCGTATGCCTTGACGTAGATGGCCGGGTTGGAGCGTGAGCTCTTGCCGATGGGGTTCTGATCGACGAACTCCACTGCCGCGATGGCTTTGATGTCGCCCTCGATGGCGGTGTGTTCGCCCGGTCGGCTGGCGTTGATGTCGAGCTGCCGGCACAGTGCGCAGTAGAGTATGTCGCGCACGAGGGTGCTCTTGCCGGAGCCGCTGACGCCCGTGACGCATGTCATGACGTTGAGGGGGAAGGCCACGTCGATGCCGCGCAGGTTGTTGGCGCGTGCGCCGCGCACGGTGATGGCGTGTGTCCACGTGCGCCGCGTGGCCGGCAGCGCCATGCGCTCCTCGCCGAGCAGGAACAGCAGCGTGTGGCTCTTGGGGCGTGGCGCGTCGGCGGGCAGCGTGGTGCCGGGTGCCGGCGGCGCTCCTGCCCACACCACCTCTCCCCCGAGGCGTCCGGCCTCGGGGCCGATGTCGATGATGTAGTCGGCCGCGCGGATGATGTCCTCGTCGTGCTCCACGACGACCACGGTGTTGCCCAGCCCCACAAGCTGCCGCAGCACGTGTATGAGGCGTGCTGTGTCGCGCGGGTGCAGCCCTATGCTGGGTTCGTCGAGGATATACAGCGAGCCGATGAGCGACGAGCCGAGGCTTGTGGCGAGGTTTATGCGCTGGCTCTCGCCGCCGCTGAGGGTGTTGCTGCGGCGCCCCAGTGTGAGGTAGCCCAGCCCCACGTCGGCAAGGAACTGCAGGCGCGAGCGTATCTCCACGAGCAGACGTTGTGCCACCTGCGCGTCGTGGTCTGTGAGCTGCAGGTTGGCAAACCACTGCTGCAGCTCGGTGATGGGCATGTCGATGAGGTCGGTGATGGCGCGTCCGCCCACCTTGACGTAGGTGGCCTCGCGGCGCAGGCGTGTGCCGTGGCAGTCGGGGCATTCCGTCTTGCCGGTGTAGCGCGCGAGCATGACGCGGTTCTGTATCTTGTAGCGCTGTTCGCGCAGCGAGTCGAAGAAGGTGTCGATGCACACGTCGTTGAGGTGCCAGCGCTCCTCGAGCGTGGCATTGGGGTAGCGTCCGTGCCACAGCAGGTCGCGCTCCTTCTGCGTGAGGTCGAAATAGGGCTTGAAGATGGGGAAGCCGATGCTCTCGGCCAGGCGTATGAACTCCGTGCGCCACTGCCCGAGCTTCTCGCCGCGCCAGCACTGCACGCAGCCGTCATACACGCTCTTGCCCGAGTCGGGGATGACGAGGTGTGGGTCAATGCCTGTGACGCTGCCCCAGCCCTCGCAGGTGGGGCATGCGCCCATGGGGGAGTTGAAGGCAAAGAGCTGGTCGGAGGGTTCCTCGAAGGTGATACCGTCGGCCTCGAAGCGCGAGGAGAAGGTGTGTTCTATGCCAGCTGGCAGAAACCGCAGCAACATCTCGCCGCCGCCCTCGTAGAATGCCGTCTCGGCCGAGTCGGTGAGGCGGGATATGGTCTCCTTCTCGCGGCTCACCGACATGCGGTCGATGATGAGGCAGAGGCGCTTGGCCGCCGGTGTGGCGGCGCTGCCGAGGTAGTCCTCGATGCGCACCGTCTCGCCGTCGGCGTCGAGGCGTGCATAGCCTTCCTGCATGTAGGCCTGGAGCTGCTGCTCGAGGGTGCGTCCCTGGGCTATGCGCAGGGGGCATAGCACCATGAAGCGTGTGCCGTCGGAGTAGCTCATCATGCATTGGACGACGTCCTCCGTGGTGTGTTTCTTCACCTCCTCGCCGCTGACGGGGCTGTAGGTGCGCCCCACGCGGGCGTAGAGGAGTCGCAGGTACTCGTAGATCTCGGTGCTGGTGCCCACGGTGGAGCGCGGGTTGCGCGCAATGACCTTCTGCTCGATGGCTATGGCAGGTGGTATGCCGGAGATGTAGTCGCATTCGGGCTTCCCCATGCGGCCCAGAAACTGGCGTGCGTAGCTGTTGAGGCTCTCCACGTAGCGCCGCTGTCCTTCGGCGTAGAGGGTGTCGAAAGCGAGGCTGGACTTGCCGGACCCCGACAGGCCCGTGACGACGACGAGCTTGTCGCGCGGGATGTCCACGGTCACGCCCTTGAGGTTGTTGACCCTCGCGTTGTGGATGTGTATGCAGGCGTTGGCTTTGCTGTTCATGGCTGTGGGTGGCGGCGTGGCCGTGGCACGGTGGGGGGGGCGTGCTTAGAGTTTTACGGTTATTTTGCTTGGCCGGCTCTCGTTGTGGAGGCGGTCGAGAGCGGTGACGACGTAGGTGTATTTCTGCTTGCCGGTGGCGTAGGGCAGCTGTAGCCATGTGTCGCTGGTGATGGCCACGATGGCGGCGGGGTTGTCTATGTCGGTCTCCTCGCCCTTGGCGAAGCGATATACCACATACTGGCGTGCGCGGTCCATCTCGCCCCTGGCCTTGGGTGCTGTCCAGAAGAGCATGTAGCCGTCGGCGGCCCACAGAGCCTTGAGCTTGCGCACGTGGCCGGGCTTTTTCTTGTCAATCCACGGCATGAGGGGCTGTAGCGCCGGTGTGCGGTGGTAGTTGGCACGCAGCGCGGCACCGTAGTTGCCGGTGTTGTCGGCCACGTAGCGGGCATACCACTGGCATGAGCCCTGCACGGCAGGCATGGAGCGCTGCAGGTCGTATTTCTGCTGCAGCTGGTTGTGCTTGACGATGCGCTCGGCATCCTGCCCGATGAAGAGTGGCCGCTTGCCGGCATAGTGGTTCCACCATTGTATGAGTGTGGCATAGTCGGCGGCGCGATGGCCTATCTCCCAGTAGAGCTGTGGGATGTTGTAATCGACCCACCCCTGGCGCACCCATTCCAGCACGTCGGCATAGAGGTCGTCGTAGTTCTGGGTGCCGTTGGTGGCCGACCCCATCTCCCACGAGCGCTGGTTGCGGTAGATGCCGAATGGCGACACGCCGAACTTCACCCACGGCTTGGTGGCGCGCACGGCATCGTGGAGCTGGCGTATGAAGAGGTTCACGTTGTCGCGCCGCCAGTCGCCGCGGTTGCGCCCTTGGCCGTAGCGGGCATAGGAGGCATCGTCGGGTATTGGCACGCCGGCCACGGGGTAGGGGTAGAAATAGTCGTCGATGTGCAGGCCATCGACGTCGTAGCGCGCCACGATGTCGGTAGCCACGCGGCAGATGAAGTCGCGGTTCTCTGGCACCCCGGGGTCGAAGATGAGCAGGTCGTCGTAGGCAAAGCAGCGCTCGGGGTGCAGTATGTACTGGTGTGTGGTGGCGAGCTGGCTGGTACCTTTGGTCTTGGCGCGGTAGGGGTTGATCCATGCGTGCAGCTCCATGCCGCGGCGGTGGCACTCGTTGACCATCCACTCCAGCGGGTCCCAGTAGGGGTTGGGCGGCGTGCCCTGCTGGCCGGTGAGGTAGCGGCTCCAAGGCTCGAGCTGGCTGGCATAGAGGGCATCGCCCTCGACGCGCACCTGGAAGAGTATGGCGTTGATGCCGTCGGCCTGCAAGGCGTTGAGCTCGCGGGTGAGCTCTCGTTGCATGGCATCGCGCCCGATGCCTGTCCACTGTCCGTTGACGGCCTGTATCCATGCGCCGCGGAACTCGCGTTTGGGCGCAGGGTAGGTATTGGTCTTGATACGCTTGGAAGCGCAACTGGCCAGCAACAGCAAGGCCAGTGTCAGAATAACGGTTTTGGAAGTTGTCATCACTGTCAAGAGGTGTAAAATGCGCTGCAAAGGTAGTGATTTTAGGCGCAACGCAGAACGTTTTTTCGTTTTTTTAATTAATTTACGCTCTTCTTGCCGTATATGTCGGAGGAATGTCGTATCTTTGTCCACGTAAATCCAGATTAACGACAAAGTGCTATGGGTGTAAGATACGACAAGGAGCATCAGCGTTTCGTGCTCGATTTTGAGCACGACGACAAGGACGACATTGTCAGCCTCACAGGTGATGGTTATCAGGTGGAAGCTTTTGGCAAGTGCTTATACTATGGCTATGAGTTTGGTGATGATGTAGGCGGAAGCGTCCGCACTGCCTTCATCCACCGCGTGAAGTTCTCCGAACGTCTGCATGATGACCCCGCCCTGACGCAGTTCATACAAAAAGCCATCAACGACTTGAGCAGCCGTATCAACCTCTATGACTATAACTTGGTTGTCATGCCGGAGTCGTCGAGCCGTGTGAACCAGTATATGCTGCGCTACATCTACCGCTTCGCTCAACCCATGTTGCGCAAGATGGAGCTTGTGAAGAATCTCCCGGCCAGCATCTCATTCGACATGGACGGCTTTCGGGAGCAGTACCTCGACGACGTGCTGGAGAACGGCAGACCTCGCTACACCGAGGCACAAAAGCAGGAGGTGTGCGCCAGCATCCAGGAGATGCTTGACCTCATTCACCAGAAAGACTACTTCACCATAGCCCGCGACGTCAAGAAGAGCCGTTTCCGCCCCTACATGACACAATTCCTCCGCTTCGCCACGAAGGCCGATGCAGAACTCTGTGCCGCTATCCGGCAGCAGAATGTGCTCGTCATCGACGACGTCACCACCAGCGGCAGCACCTTGGGCGAAATCCTGCGCACCCTTCGCATCCTCAACGAGGACAATAGCATCACCATCTTCAGCCTCATTGGCCGCCGTGACCTCATGGCGGACTCCTTCTGATTTGGCCTATTTAGCCCAAGCCTCAAGGAGCTTGGCGTGGCCCTCGACGGTGAAGTTGGCGTCGATGGCCGGGATGAGGCATGATGAGCCTTTGGGCAGCTCCACGGTGTGGCCTGCTGCCGTGGTGGCGCGTGCTGAACCTTCGAGGCAGGTGAGCGTGACGCAGCTGTCGGCGCTTTCCAGCTGTCTCTCCACGGACGTGTCCACGTTGAGCAGTGTGGTGACGAAGTATGGGCTGTCGATGAGCGTGGCCACGGCGGCGGTGCGGTCGTAGGGCGTTCGGTAGTCGTTGTGCACGGTGAAGTCTATGGCCTCGCGTGCCAGCTCGGTGTGGAGCTGGCGCGGGCGTCCGTCGAGGCCGAGGCGCCCATAGTCCCAGAGGCGGTAGGTGATGTCGGAACTCTGCTGTATCTCACACACCATGATGCCGCCGCAGATGGAGTGTATGCGCCCGGCTGGGATGTAGAACACGTCGCCGCGCTGCACGGCGTGGCGCGCCAGGGCATCGATGATGGTTCCGTCGGCCACGCGGCGTGTGTAGTCGTCCTGGGTCAGCGGGTCGCGCAGCCCGAGCAGCAGCGATGCCCCGGGTTCGGCGTCGATGACATACCACATCTCAGTCTTGCCGCTGGCGCCATGGCGGCGTGCGGCGAGGGCGTCGTCGGGGTGCACCTGCACGCTGAGGTCCGAGGCGGCGTCGATGAACTTCACCAGCAGCGGACACTGGCCGCGGTAGCGGCGGAAGATGTGCTGCCCGAGCAAGGCCGGCCCCCAGTGGCGTATGACCTCGTCGAGGGTGAGGCCCGCGAGGGGTCCGTTGCGCACCACGGAGGGGCTTGCTGCCAGCCCGCTCACCTCCCAGCTCTCGCCCACGGGTGTGGTGCCTTGTGGCATGCCTTTGAGCAACTCCAGCCTGTGGCCACCCCAGATGGTGTGGTGGAAGTTGTTTTCGAAGCGCAGTGGGTAGGTCTGTGTCATGGCGTGGGGTAGGTGATGGTGGTTCACACGCGGAAGCCAATGATGCGGCGCACCTCGCGCAGCGTGGCAGCGGCGCTTTGGCGTGCCACCTCGGCGCCCAGGGCGGCGATGCGGTCGAGGCGTGCGGCGTCGGCGCTGAAGTCGAGTATGCGCTCACGTATGGGTGCCACTGTGGCGCACAGGTCTGCGGCAATCTGCTTCTTCATGTCGCCGTAGCGGATGGAGCAGTCGTTCCATTTCTCGTCGAAGTAGCGGTAGGTGTCCTCCGTCGATGCTATGCGCATGAAGGTGAAGAGGTTCTCGATGACCTCGGGCTTGGGGCTGTTGGGGGCGGTGGGGCCGCTGTCGGTGACGGCACGCATGACCTTCTTGGTGATGGTCTTGTCGTCGTCGCGCAGGTATATGCAGTTGCCCTCGCTCTTGCCCATCTTGCCGCTGCCGTCGAGGCCGGGCACCTTGAGAGCCTGGGCCGAGAAGTAGAAGTTCTGAGGTTCGGGGAAGAAGTCCACGCCATAGATGTGGTTGAAGCGGCGGGCACACTTGCGGGCCACCTCCATGTTCTGCTCCTGGTCCTTGCCCACGGGCACGAAGGCGGCGCGGTGTTGCAGGATGTCGGCCGCCATGAGGGTGGGGTAGGTGAGCAGTCCGGCGTTGACGTTGTCGGGCTGTTTGCGTGCCTTCTCCTTGAAAGTCGTCACGCGCTCGAGTTCCCCGAGGTACATGTTCATGTTCAGGTAGAGGTACAGCTCGAGCGTCTCGCTCACGTCGCTCTGCACGTAGATGGGTGCCCGCTCGGGGTCTATGCCGCAGGCGAGGTATTCGGCGAGTATGGTGCGCACGCTCTGGCGTATGTCGTCGGGTTTGGGGTGTGTGGTGAGCGAGTGCCAGTCGGCGATGAAGAACATGCAGTCGTATTCATCCTGCATGCGCACGAAGCTCTTCACGGCTCCGAAGTAGTTGCCCAGGTGTAGGTTGCCGGTGGGTCGTATGCCGCTCACGACGCGTGCCTTCTGCCCGGCCGTTGCGGTGGCGTTGGGGGTGTTGGTGTTCATGTGTGTATGTTGTGTGTGTGGTTGTTGGCTTGTCAGTGTATGGTGACCATGGTGGCACCGAAGCCGTATTCGCGGAACGAGGCGTCCTGCGCCGTGCAGAAACGGTAGCGGTGGCGCAGCTCCTCGAGCAGGGCGTCGCGCAGCACCCCCTCTCCTTTGCCGTGGATGAACACGATGCGCTGACCCTTCTTCGTCTTGTAGCGCTCCATGATGGTGCGGAACTCGGTGAGCTGGGTGTTGAGGAGCACGGAGTTGGACAGCCCGGCGGTGTTGTCGAGCAGGGCTGAGATGTGGAGGTCCACCTCCACGACATCGCCCTTGGGGTCGCGGTTGGGCTTGGAGCGGTGCGGGTCGCGCTCGTTGGCGGGTGCGGTGTCCTTGGGTGGGGCGGCCTTGTGTGCGGCGGTGGCCAGGCGCGCGGCCTCCTCGGCGGCCTTCAGCGCCCTCTTTGCGGCCTTGACGGCTTCGCGCTCCTGCTGGCGTGTGCGCTGCGGGGCCGTGTCCTCAGGGGTGTCGGTGGTGGTGTCGGTCATGGGTTCTTCCTGCCGCTGGCTGTCGAGTTCCTCCACGAGGTCGCCGGCCTCGGCAAACACCTTGCGCACGGGGCGGTCGTCGCGGATGAGGTCGTAGAGCAGCGCCGGCTCGCGGAAGAATGGCGACGGCTGGAACACGTGTAGCTTGTAGAACTTCGACAGGTCCAGGCGCAGCTCCACGCCGATGGCAGGCTTGAGCATGAAGGGCTTGTCCTGCTTCCATGCCGTGACCTGCACGGCGAGGCGCTCCATGTCGTTGAGCTGCGAGCGGTCGAAGGTCTCCACCAGCGTCTTAGTGTTGGGCTCCAGCGTCGATTGCCAGCGCAGGTGCCACGCGGCACCCTCGGCGGATGCCAGCATGATGCTCAGGTAGTAGTTGGAGTCGTTGATGAGGTAGCTCTCGAAGCGCGTCGTGGTGAGCTCGCGCGCGTTGACGGGGATGAATGCCAGGCACACGTTGAGCAGCTCGCCGCCCTTGCGCTCCACGGCTTTGGCCTTGAAGGTCAGGGGGCGGTCGGCGGGGTCATAGTCCTCGTCGTCGGCCGGGATGCGCAGTGCCGGCTTCGGTGCCAAGGCACCCGCTTTCGCGGGCGTGGCGGCGGACGCCGGCCCTGACTGCTGGAGCTTGGCTTGCCTGTCGCGCTCGGCAGTGCTGGGGTTGGGGCGCTCGAAGTTGTTGGCGTTGGTCTCGATGACAACGACCTGCGAGCGCAGCATGGGGATGTCGAAGCCGTCGGCATCCTCGATGAGCACAATGTCCTTGCCCTGGAAGCCGGAGATGGTCCCTCCACCCACTTCGTTGAGGAAACGCACTTTCTGTCCTATTTCCATTTGTGAGGTATGTTTTTTTTGGTTTTGGCCGCAAAGGTAGTGAAAAAAGCCCGTCCGCCAACGCTATGTGCATGTAAAAAACCATAAAATGGCGTAAAAAGCCCGGCTGAGGTGGCGCGGATGGAAAATTATATGTACCTTTGCGCCACGATTATGACACATCCACGCAACATCAAGATAGCCGACTTCGCCTACGAGCTGCCCGAGGAGCGCATAGCGAAGTACCCCCTCGCCGAGCGCGACATGTCGAAGCTCCTGGTCTATGACCACGGCGCCATCACGCACCACACCTTCCGCCACCTGCCTTCGCTATTGCCCGAAGGGTCGCTCGTGGTGATGAACAACACGCGCGTCATCCAGGCGCGGCTCCATTTCCGCAAGGCGGCGGTGGCGGGCGAGGCGCAGGCGCCGGGTGCCCTCATCGAGGTGTTCTGCCTCGAACCCGAGTCGCCGCGCGACTATGTGCTTATGTTCCAGCAGCGGCGCTCGTGTCGCTGGCACTGCCTCGTGGGCAACTCCAAGAAGTGGAAGGGCGGGTCCCTCGTGCGCACCATCGAGGTGGCGGGCCGGAGCCTGGTGCTCACGGCCTGTCGCGAGGAGCGCCATGGTGGCGAGTCGGTGGTTGCTTTTTCGTGGGATGCCGACGACGTCACGTGGGGCGAGGTGCTCGAGGCATGTGGCGAGCTGCCCATCCCTCCCTACCTCAACCGCGCCACGGAAGAGAGCGACAAGCGTACCTACCAGACCGTGTATTCCAAGGTCGAGGGCAGCGTGGCGGCTCCCACGGCGGGTCTCCACTTCACGCCGCGTGTGCTTGCCGACATGGACGCCCGCGGCATTGAGCGCGCGGAGCTGACGCTCCACGTCGGTGCCGGCACCTTCAAGCCTGTGAAGAGCGAGGACATCGGTGGCCATGAGATGCATGCCGAGTGGATTTACGTGCCGCGCAGTGTCGTTGGAGCCTTGTTGCGCCACGGCGGCGAGTGTACGGCCGTGGGCACCACGAGCGTGCGCACGCTCGAATCGCTCTACTACATCGGCTGCCGCATCATAGCCCACCCCACGGCCACCGAGGACGACTTGCGCATTGAGCAGTGGGAACCCTACGGCGGCATCGGCGGCGACGTGCCACCCGCGGCGGCCGCCGCGCCGGAACCCACGGCCGTGGAGGCGCTGCGGGCCATCGACGCCTGGATGGAGCGCAACGGCCTCACCGCGCTGCACACCGCCACGCGCATCATCATCGCCCCGGGCTACCGCTACCATATCGTGCGCCGCATGGTGACCAATTTCCACCAGCCGCAGAGCACGCTGCTGCTGCTCGTGTCGGCCTTCCTCGGCGCCGACCGCTGGCGCCAGGTCTATGCCTACGCCCTCGGTCACGACTTCCGTTTCCTGAGCTACGGCGACAGCTCGCTGCTCATGCCTTAGCCCTCCCTGGCCGTGCGGCGGTAGTCGGATGGCGAGATGCCCTCTTCGCGGTGGAACACGCGCGAAAAGTAGGATGCGGTGTCGAAGCCGCAGCGGTTGGCGATGTCGAGCACGGGCATGTCTGTCTCCCTGAGCAGACGCTTGGCCTCGGCGATGCGCGCCGCGCGTATGCAGGTCTGCGTGTCGAGCTGCGTGAGTTCGCGCACACGGCGGCTGAACAGACGCTGCGTCATGCCCATGGCGTCGGCGAGCATGGCGCTGTTGACCCGTGGCGAGTTGAGATTGGCATGTATGAGACGGTGGAACTCGATGAGAAAAGCCTTGTCCGCATCGGCGGCAATGGGGGCCTTGGCAGCGCCGCCACCGCCAGTGTCGCCGCCGTCGGCGGGTGCAGCTGCCGTGGTGCCGCTGTCGGCTGTGTCGGCTGTCGGCGACTGCTGCTCGCGGGTGAGCACCTCAATCTGCCGCTCGTAGTCGGCGATGAGCTGGCGTTGCTTCTTGGCGCGCCGCTGCATGTAGGCCACCAAGGCCGCCACGATGGCCAGCGCCAGCGCCAGTGCCAGCGCCACGGCCACGATGGTCATCGTCATGAGGCGCCGCTCGGCGTCGAAGAGCCGCTGCATGGAGTCCATCTCATTGCGGATGACGCCCTCGTTGTAGCGCAGACGCAAGGCGTGGGTGTCGCTGATCTTCTGCAGGCTGGCAACGCTGTCGCTCAACGCCATGCTCTGGCGGAACAGCTCCAGCGCAGCAGGCATGTCGCCACGCCGCTCGGCCAGCGCCGAGCGCAGACGCGCCACCTCGGCCTGATGCTCCACGGAACCGATGGCGGTGGCCACCGTCCAGGCGGTGTCGGCGAAGTGCTGCGAGGCGACCACGTCGCCCGTCGAGAGGTGCAGGTGTGCCAGCCTCACGGCGGCTTGCAGCCAGTGCCACTGGTCGTGGCCCCCGGCCAGGAGGCCGTAGGCCGTGAGGTATTCGTCGGTGGCGGCGGCGCTGTTGCCCTCGCGCTCGTGGAGGCTCCCGAAGTTGATGTGGCAGAGCGCTATGCCCAGCTGCGAGTGGGCTTCCTCGTTCTCGGCCAGCGAGAGGGCGTAGTAGGCCCGCGCCGAGTCTGTCTGCCCCAGGCTCTCGAAGATGCTGCCTATGTTGGCGAGGTTGATGGCCTGCCCCACGTGGCTGCCCAGGGCATGCTCCGTGGCCAGCGCCTGGCGGAAGATGCTGTCGGCCAGCGCCATGTCGCCCATGCTGAGGTATATATTGCCCAGGCCGTTGAGGGCCGTCACGCGGTTCTTGCGCGTGGCGTAGCACTCCTGGCGCGAATAGCTGTCGTTGAGCCTGAGCGCTGCATAGTGGTGGGTGGCGGCCTCGTTGAGCGACCCCATGCGGCGGTAGTCTGTACCTATATTATTATACGCGCGCACGACCTCCACCGTGTCGGCGTGGAGGCGCGCTAGGCGCAGACCCTCGCGGTGGGCATCGAGGGCGGCGCTGAAGTCGCTGCTGTTGCGCAGCATGCGTCCCAGCTGCTTCAGCACGTGGCAGCGCTCCACGTCCTTGTTGCCGAGCAGAGCGAGGCTGTCGGAGGCCGCACGCAGGCGGCCGGCGTCATGGACCTGGCCCCAGATGCTGTCCAGCGCGTCGCCGTCGCCGGGCGGCGGCGGTGGCGATGCCCTGTGGCAATGGAGGGGAAGTAGCAATAACGCGCTGACGACGAGCGCAAGGGCGGGTGTGTGGCGTGGCATAAAAAGTACCTCTTCTGTTGTTTTGCGGCGCAAAGATATGTATAATATTGAAAAAAAAGTAAAAAACAAAGAAAAACTTACGCCATCTGCATCCACATTGTCGATTTTTTGTGTATCTTTGCGCCCGAATAGTGAATCTTTTTCCCTTACGAATACCTTCACATTAGATATGGAAACAACACTCGTATTGCTCAAACCGAGTTGCGTGCAGCGACAGCTTATCGGCGAAATCGTCAACCGCTTTGAGCGTCGTGGACTGCAAGTGGCAGGCATGAAGATGATGCAGCTCGACGATAACATCCTGCGTGAGCACTACGCACATCTCGTGGACAGGCCTTTCTTCCCCGCGCTGGCACAGTCCATGAAGGCATCGCCAGTGGTGGCGATGGCCCTCAGAGGCGTCGAGGCCGTGGCCGTGGTGCGCGGCATGACGGGCTACACCAACGGCCGCAAGGCCGACCCCGGCACCATCCGTGGCGACTATGCCATGAGCAACCAGCAGAACATCGTCCACGCTTCCGACTCACCCGAGAATGCAAAAATCGAACTCGAGCGTTTCTTCCGCCCGGAGGAGATATTCGAATACAACCATGCCTTGCTCTCTTTCCTCTACGCCACGGACGAGCGATAGGCCCTCAAACTATTACCAATGCTAAGAACACTGTTAAGACGTACCACAACACTATGGGCCCTGGCAGCAATGGCCATGCCCACCATGGCGCAAGACCTCATAGCGCGCCAGGCACCCGTCGATAAGAAAATGCGCGCCATCGACAGCGTTGCCATACAGAAACTCATTCAACAGGAGGAACTCGACGAACCCGACTTCACCGACGACCTTTACCCCAACTGGGAGGACGGTAGCATCAACCTTTATTCCAATGTGGAGTTGCCGAAAGACTTCAAGATAGACTTGCGGCATTTCTGCATGCCCACGACAAACCGCATCGTCACTTCCAACTATGGGTACCGTCGGCGTTTCCGCCGGCAGCACAAGGGCTTGGACATCAACGCATACCTCGGCGACACCATACGTGCCGCATGGGACGGCAAGGTACGCATCGTCGATAACCAGCCCAGCGGCTACGGCAAGGTGGTGGTCATACGCCATGCCAACGGCCTGGAGACGGTCTATGGACACCTCTCGCGCCACCTCACCGAGGTGGGCAAGGTCGTCAAGGCCGGCACACCCATAGGTCTGGCCGGCAGCACCGGACGCAGCACGGGCACACACCTCCACTTCGAGACACGCCTGCTGGGCGAGTACATCGACCCGGCCAAACTCTTTGACTTTGCCGCACAGGACATCAAGGGCGACTTCTACGTGTTCAAGGGTCGCGGACGCGGCACCCTCATCGGCCACCATGCCGGCAAGGGCGCTGGCGGCGATCTGGCGGCAGCACAGACCACCGAGGAGGAGGTGACCTACGACTCGTCGGCACCCGCCGACAAGGCTTCGTCGGCCAAGGGAGCCTCGCGCACACGCTTCCACAAGGTGCGCCGCGGCGACACCCTCTCCAGCATAGCCCGCAAGCACGGCACCACAGTGGCTGAGCTGTGTCGCATCAACGGTCTGTCCAAGCGCAGCAAGCTACGCGCCGGACAAGTCATCAAGTACTCATGACAACCGAGGAGCAGTTCCGGCAGGTGATGGCGATGTGCCGCGAGGTGTTCGTGGCCAAGCTCCACGACTATGGCGCGGCATGGCGCATTCTGCGCATACCATCGCTCACGGACCAGCTCTACATCAAGGCCAATCGCATACGCTCGCTCGAGGTCAAGAGCAAGTCGCTCGTGGGCGAGGGCATCATGCCGGAGTTCGTGGCCATCGTCAACTATGCCGTCATTGGCCTCATACAGCTCTGCCACGGTGTTGCCGACAAGCCCGACGACATGTCTGCCGACGAGGCTCTGGCTGAGTACGACCGCCTTGCCGAGCAGTCGCTGCAACTCATGTTGCGCAAGAACCACGACTACGACGAGGCATGGCGCGGCATGAGGGTGAGCAGCTACACCGACCTCATCCTTCAGAAGATATTCCGGACAAAGCAAATCGAAGTGCTGGGCGACGAGGAGCTGCTGGCCAGCGAGGGCATCGATGCCAACTACATGGACATGATGAACTACGCCGCATTTGCCCTCATCAAGCTCAACTTCGGCGACACGCTCTGAAGCGCGATGAATGCAACCGTGAAATGGATAGTGGTGAACACGTGCCGTTTGCTCGTGGGCGCCACTTTTGTTTTCTCAGGCATCGTCAAGCTCATCGACCCCCACGGCACCGAATATAGGCTCATCGACTACGCCGTGGCTCTCTCACTCGATGCGCTGACGGCCCACCCACTGCCCATCGTGGCGGCCATCGTGCTGGCAGTGACGGAGTTCTGCCTCGGCATATACCTCATCTTTGGCATCCGCCGACGCCTCACCACGCGCCTCATCATGGCTCTCATGCTCGTGTTCACGCCGCTCACGCTGTGGCTGGCGATGACCGATGCCGTGGCCGACTGCGGGTGCTTTGGCGACGCACTGCACCTCACCAACTGGCAAACGTTTGCCAAAAATGCCGTCCTCATGGCCATGGCCGTGGTGCTGCTATACACACGCCGCTGGCAGACACGCCTCATCTCCGAGGCGGCACAATGGCTCATCTCGCTCTACAGCATACTCTACAGCATCGGTGTGGCTCTCTTTTCGCTGTGGGCTGAACCCATCATCGACTTCCGACCGTTCTACGTGGGCCAGGACATTGCCCAGGCCATGCAGTGGCCCGACGACCCCGAGCAGGTGCCGGAGATCCTCGACTTCACCATCGAACCAGTGGCCGGCCTCGACACCACCGACGCCGTGCCGCCCGCCATCGACGAGATTCTTGCCGACACGGGATATACCTTCCTGCTCATAGCGCCGTATCTCAACCGTGCCAACGACGCGCAGATGGACAAGATCAATGACATTGCCGACTTCGCGCGTGCCAACAACCACCGTTTCCTATGCCTCACCGCATCGCCGGCTACCGTCGTGCGCCGCTGGCGCGAACTCACGGGGGCGGAGTATGACTTTGCCTTCGCCGACGAGCTAACGCTGAAAACCATTGTGCGCAGCAATCCCGGGCTGCTTGTGCTACGCGGCTCGCGCATCGTGGATAAACGCAGCGACGCCATGCTCGAGGGCTTCCTCGAGCCGCAGGCCACACCCTTCCACCAGCGTTATGACAACATCGTGCCCCACGACGAGGCGCAGTCGCAGAGCATCACGGCCTTGTGTCTGGCGTATATCCTGCCGCCATTGCTGCTCACTGTCGTTGACCGCATCGTGGCTGCCGTCAGGTGGTGGTGGCGCCGCCGCAGAGCCAGTCGTCGATGAGACGTCGCGCGATGGACGACTTGCCGGGGATGGGCGGCATGTCCGCGCGCGTGAACCAGCCGCCAGACGAGAGTTCCGAGCGCTGCAGGTGGATCTCGCCGGCGGCATAGCGCGCCGTGAAGCCCACCATCAGGCCGCAAGGATAGGGCCATGGCTGCGAGCCGAAGTAGCGGATGTCTGTGATTTCCAACCCCGTCTCCTCGCGCACCTCGCGCCGCACGGCTTCCTCGAGGCTCTCGCCCGTCTCCACGAAGCCCGCCACGAGGCCGTAGTAGGGTCGCCGGAAGTTGTTGGCATGGACGAGCAGGATGGCCTCATCCCCGGCGTCATGGGTAGATGAGGAGGTGCTCCTCGTTATCCTCACGATGATGGCCGTGGCGAGCTGAGGCCACAGCTCCTTGCCGCACTCCGTGCAGCGCTTCGAAATCTCGGTCTCAAACCGCATCGGCGCGCCGCAACAGCCACAGTACTTGCTGTTGTGGTCCCAGTAGATAAGCTCCGCCGCCTTGCCGGCCAGAGCATAGTCGCGCTCCGAGAGCACGTCGAAGCTGGCGCGCAGCGCCATCATCTCAAGCCCCGGCGAGCCCGTCACAGGACGGTCCAGACGCACCACATGCAGCGCGTCGCACGCTGCCGCTGGCAGCCGCAGCGTGGTGACCTTGTTCCAGGGCTGCAAAGCCACCGGCGCCTCATCGCCGGCGGGAAGGGCGTAGCCGTCGGGGCCCCTCGAAAGTAATATGTCGCCTGCACACAGGCATGCCCAGAGTGTCATAAGTGCTTTATTCCGTTACAAATTGGGCGAAACGTTTGCGCATGTAGGCTTCCATCTGGGCAAAGTCGGGTTTGCCATCGGCTGTCACCGGCAACCGTACCCGTGTTTTCTCCATCTTCTCTTTCGTCCACTTGTCGTTGTAGCCGAAGCGCTTGCCTTCGATGCGTATGAGCGTAGTGAAAAATAATGCTATGTATTTGTTGATGGGGAAGCGGGGGTACAGCACATTGACGTCATCGGTGGCCCAAAAGGGGGCTGTCTGATAGAACGCCTCGCCTATGGAGCCATTGTAGCAGACGGTGATTGTGCCAGCCTTGTGCAAGTGCTCGTTGTTTCCTATCTTCTCGCGAATGCCGTTGTTGAACGCCGTGGCACCAATGTAGTTGATGTCGCCATCTGTCATGTCGGCCTTGGTGAGCCGCTTGCCTTTGACGATGCTGAATAGCTGTTGGTATGAGAAAGGTTGCCAGCTGCTGGCATCAATGGCGTAATCTTGTTCGCTTTGTTTCACAAACGGTGCGTAGTGTCCGGGCAAGGGTGTGCCGTAAAGGACATGGGAAAGCACGGCTTCGCCAAAGGCGCTCTCGTCGATATGGTTTTCGAAGAGTATGTAGTTCAGCACACTACGCCTGAAGTCCGATGGCAATGGCGTTATGTCGGCAGGCTCTATCTGGTAGCTCAGGGCTTCCTTTGGGTCGAGCCAGCGGATGGAAGTGTCGCCGCTTTGCCTGTGGATGACGTCCACCCAATAGTCCTCTATCTGTTTCCAGCGCCCACGCACGTCCTGTCGGCCCTGATTCTTGATGGTCTCAAGGCCATCGTCGTGGATGTCGCACGCAAAGATGTGGGCATTATCCTGCGGCACTTTGGCACGGAAGATGAAAATTGATGTGGTGACGCCCGTGAAGGTGTCTTCCGGCAGCTTGATGATCTTCTCCAGGCGGTGGCGCAGCAACAACCTTCGTGCCATGCCGATGTTCTTCTCCAGCTTGTTGTCGGGCATGATGAATGCGCATGGCACGTCCTTGTCCACACTGTCCAGGACATTCTGCACAATCTTCATGCAGCCATATTTATTCTCGAACGGAGGGTTCATCAATACGCGCGTGATGCCTTTTTCCTGAATCCAACGTGTCGCCTCGACTGACATGCAGTCCATGTTCTCTATGTTGGTCTTGCCGTCTTTATGGATGAGCATGTTGGCACATGCAAGGGCGAAGATTTCCCTGTGCAGCTCTATGCCGTAGAGCTGACGCTGCTTGATGTGGCGCGCTTTCTCGGTGCGGTTGCCGCCGGCTTCCTTGACCATGTTGCACATGGCTTTGACAAGGAATGCACCGGAGCCGCATGTCCCGTCGAACACTACGTCGTCCATTCCCACGTCGATGAGCCTGTACATGAGCGAGGTGATGTTGTCGGGAGTGAACACTTGACCCTGCTCGGACTTGCCCTTGTAGCGCGTGAACTCATGGAAGAAGATGGCCATGACGTCCTCGCCGTTCCAGAAGTCGGAGTTTATATTGTCGGAAATCTCAGCCACGCTCTCTATGAAGCGATCGACAGCCTCCTGGTCGGCTGTCTGGTTCATGGTGATTTCCGAGAACACCTCAAGCAGGATGTTCAGCTTCGCGTTCTTCTTGATGGCTTCTGCGTTGGACGACAGTAGCTTCTCACGTATTGCCGTGCGGCAGGTGTTGTAGGTCATGCCGCGCATCAGCGGTGCACCCTCGCGCTTGGCCACGAGGGCGCAGGCTGTGAAAATCATCCTGTGGTACAGGTTGTTGATGCCCAGCTTGAAGTGCAGCACATCGTTGATGCGCTTGGTCAGGGTGAATATCTTCTGGGTGTCGATGCGGTTTTCGGCGAAGAGCCCGAGGTAGTACTCTTTGTTCTTCAAACGTGTCTCGCCGTCCAATCTGACGCCGTCCTTCAGCACCACGATGTCCTCGCCGTTCCACAAGATGCCGATGACGTATTTGTACTTGCCATTGGCGATGAGGCAGTTCTTCTGAAGCTCTTCCACCTGGGGCTGGCGCAGGCGCACGTTGGAGGCTTTCACCTCAAGGATTATAGCCGGGAACGACGTCTCCTTAGGCAGATACCACCCGTCGGGCTTGTCGGCCACGCCCTTGAACCCCAGCTTGTTGAACGTCGTCAGCTGTCCCGTGCCAGAGATGGCATAGTCAGAATCCTCGAAGCCGAGAATGTCGCGTGCCATGTCACGTACCTTATCCTCTGTCAGTGTATTTGCTGCCATTGTTATGCAATCTGTAGCGTTGTGGTTGGGGTATCTTCAATATCATTAGCCCAGACGATGGTGTTACCCGCCTGAACCATTCCGAGGTCCAGCCCTCCGGCTCCGCTGAAAAGGGATACGATGTTCATTTCCCGGCTGATTCGTTGCGTGTCCGTGTCTCGCTGACGAGCCACTCTATGTAGCTGTTGCTGACGTTGTCAATCTCATCCTTGTCGTAGATGGTGAGGAGCGTCACGTCGGCATCGCCGCTCACCAGGACGGTGAGGGTCAGCACGCGCGCACCGCCGCTCTTGCCCTTGCCCTTTGAGCTGATGGCCATGCGGATTTTGCGCACGCCGCCGCCCAGGTCGTCGCCCTGGAAGGGATTTTCAAGCAGCTTGGTTTGTAGGGTAACGAGGTCGCTTTTCAGCGACTTGTACCTTTTGTTCAATCGCTTGAACTGCCGCTTGAACTCGTCATGTAGCGATATCGTGATGGTCATGCTTTTTCCTCCTCATCCAGTTCTGCCAAGAATTCGTCTAATGTCTGTAGCTGAATCTCGCCACGCTGCGCCGCGTAGGCTTCGTTCAGGGCGCGGGTGAGCGTGTCGCGGACGTAGGCCTTCTGGCGTGCTGTCTTGGGGTCGTCGGCGGTGGGGTTGATGAGTCTTTCGGCGAGCCACTTACGGTTTCTCTGCGAGAGCGAGAGGCCCTGTATGTAGCTCCACAGGTTGTTCATTGCAGTTGTTGTCATAGTAGTTGTGTTGTTCTGCTTGTCTTCGTCAGGTGGGGCAAAGACGCAAAGACACAAATAGCCAGGTTCCTGCTCCTCGCCGGAGCTGGCGGCTGTTTGTCCCTTTGCGCCTTTGGGTCGTAGCGTTGTGGCAGGTGGCGTCTTATCTGCCTGCGTGGGGTCAGATGCCGAGGTCCTTGCGGATGGCCTCCACCTTGGCCTTGGCCTCCTCGGTGGCGGCGGCGTAGCACTTGGGGCATGCCATCTCGGCCGGCACCTCCACGTAGAACTTGATCTTGGGTTCGGTGCCGCTGGGGCGCACGCTGATCTTGGTGCCGTCGGCGGTGAACCACTGTAGGACGTTCGACGTGGCGGGCATGTCGAGCTTCACGGCCTTGCCCTCGGCATCGGTGGCGGTGAGGGCCTGGTAGTCCTTGGTGCATACCACGGGCGAGCCGCCGAGCGCTTTAGGGGCCTTGGCGCCGCGGAAGTCGATCATCATCTGCTTGATCTCGTCGGCGCCCGTCTTGCCGGGACGCACCACGTTGACGGTCTGGTTGAGCGTGAAGCCATACTCCACGTAGATGTCCATGAGCAGGTCGTAGAGCGTCTTGCCGTTGTCCTTGGCCCAGGCGGCAATCTCGCAGATGAGGCAGATGCTGGCGGGTGAGTCCTTGTCGCGCACCTTGTCGAAGGGCAGGAAGCCGAAGCTCTCCTCGCCGCCGCCGATGTATTTCTTCACGCCCTCGTTTTCGCGGATGAGGGCTGCAATCCACTTGAAGCCCGTGTAGCAGTCCATCATCTCCACGCCGTTCTTGTCGGCGATGCGCTTGATGAGCTCGGTGGTGACGATGGTCTTCACGAGGAACTCGTTGCCACGGAGCTGGCCG
>JAFSVI010000194.1 GCA_017445145.1 Bacteroidaceae bacterium
ATCAAGCGCATGAAGGCAGAAGCCGAGGCCCACGCCGACCAGGACAAGAAGGCCAAGGAAGAGGTGGAGAAAATCAACAACGCCGACGGCATGATCTTCCAGAGCGAGAAGAACCTGAAGGACTACGGCGACAAGATTCCCGCCGAGAAGAAGAGCGCCATCGAGGCCGCCCTCACCGAGCTGAAGGCCGCCCACAGCGCCCGCAACGTCCAGCAGATCGACGCCGCCATGGCCAAGATCAACGCCGCCTGGCAGGCCGCCAGCGAGGACATGTACAAAGCCCAGCAGCAGGCCGGCGGCGCCAACCCCGGCGCCGGCTTCGACCCCAACAACATGGGCGGTAACCCCAACCCCGGCGCAAACCAGGGCGGCAACCCTCAGGACAACGTCACCGACGTGGATTACGAGGAAGTCAAATAATCCTTCGGAAACATACTAAACAACAGCGGGGCCCGCGCCGAAGGCACGGGCCCCGCCATTTCTTTTGGATGCAAGGGTATCAACCCTCGTCCTCGCCGCTTCCGCCGCCGGGCGTGGGCGTCGTGCCGCCGGTGCCGGAGTTCGAGCCGCTGCCGCCGGCGGCCTCGGTCTCGTTGCCGGGGAGGGGACGCCAGCGGAGGTTGCTGAGGTTGAGGGCGTAGCCTTTGTTGGCGGCACCGCGCTTCTGCTCGGCGCTGAAGACCACACGGTAGCCGGTTATCTGCTCGGCGGAGACCTTGTCGATGGAGTCGACGCCCGCGCCTTTGCTGAGGGCCGTGAGGCGGATGTTGCAGAGGCCCTGCAGCTGGACGCTCTCGCCGCGCGAGAGGTGGCTGCCGATGGTGCGGTTGAGGGCCTTGAGTACGGCCACGACGTCGGCGTGGCTCACGGTGGAGATTTCGGCTATCTCGTCGCACAACTCGTCGGTCGTCACGCGGCCCACGGTGACGGCGGTGGGATAGTACTTGCCGGGCTTTGTCTTGTCCGTCCGGCGGAGGACACCTTTGTAATATGCCGTATCGCTGGGTTTTATGCTCGGTCGGGGACGGGTGTCCGTTTTTGTCCGGATAGTATCCGTGCGCGTCTGGATAGTGTCTGGGCGCGTCTGGATAGTGTCTGTGTGCGGAAGGATACCCATCCCGACTTCGCGGTTAATTATTCATTTGCACGTTCATATCTTGTATCCGATGTTGAATTCAATCATGGCTGCGTGGGAGAAACTGTGCGCTAGGCAGTCGGCCGAGAGGAAGAGGCCTTTCAGTCGCGGCACGTAGAATTTGACACCGGCCTTCTGATAGAAACGCCCCTCCTGTTCGTGCAGACCGAGATGGCGGTGAGCATATACGCCGAAACTGCCGAAGAGTGCAAAATTGCCGTAGTGAAACTGCTGCGTAAGTGCCACACCGACGCTGTTTCGGTCGTAACCGTCGGAATCATCGACCGCGGCATCACCATACATCACGCGTTCTGCAGCCTCCACCATGTTGATGAAATTAGGGGTCATATATACAGCATCGACGCCCAAACCAGAGGAAAGGTGAGGCTGGTAGCGCCAATAGGCGGTGATGCCCTGCGTGTAGTTTGGCCATGGCGAGGTGCTGCCGAAGGCACGCCACTCGGCGGCACAGCGATGCAGGCCGCCGCCGACATATATTTCAGCGCTCAAAGGCCGCGCAGCAATGTTGGCACTGTCGGCAGGCTGCTTGACGTAAGGACGCACACGGTTGTAGCGCAGCGATACCTCCACGTTTGCCAAGTTGAGGCCGTTGTTGGGATAGGCCAGGCGGCCAGTGGAGAAATGCGACAGGCGCAGGGCAGCACCCAGCTCCAGATGGTCGGTGACGAACCATTTGCCCACCACGCCACCGCCGACATATATCAGCAACGGCGAACTGAAATGCAGGTTCAGCGGATTGCGCTCGGCATCATAGACGGCCGAGTTGAAGCCCGCACCGAGGTTGACGCCATAGACCAAACAGCCTTTCTTCCATCGCAGTAACGGTCGTTCAATGAATCCGCTGACGGTGGCTATGTTCTCCAGATGCGAGCCGTCGTGGTAACGAAGGAACTCTAACCCGTGCCAACCTACATCGATGCCAATGGTGGGGTAACCATAGAGGGCGGCGTAGGGACTGGATGTTTCTGGACGAGTGTTGACGCCCAGCCGCAGCCCATTGTTGGGGTAGATGCTGCTTTCCATGATGTCCGACTCCACCAAGTTGACGGCAGCGCCTCCATATATCTGGAAGCAGATGTCGTCCGGCTTCTCTTGTGCAACAACGCTGAGCGTCATCGCGACGCTCAGCGTAGTTATCAATAACAACTTCTTCATAATTACAGCGTATCGAACTTCACACCGCTTTGCTGCTGCTCGTCGGTGTAGAGTTCGCGAGGCAGGATGTTCGGGTACTGGTGCCACTGGCGGATGCTCATGCAGCCATGACCGCCGGTGAGCTCGCGCACGCTGCCGTCCTTGCCGGCGAAGCGTCCCTCGACGTCGCGGTAGGTGAGGGTCGCCACGGGGTTGTCAGGCACCTTGAAAGTGACGCCCCAGGGGGATACGTTTGCGGCCTTAGCGGTCATCTCGTAGGTGCCGTCCTCGGTCTTGACGAGCACGCGGTAGGTGCTGGGGATGAATCCGTCGATGTCGCGCACGAAAATCCAGTCCTCATGGATGAACTCCAGCTCTGTCACGTCGCGGTCGCCTCCTTTGAGGTTGCCATTGGAAGTGTAGTGCTTATTTGTGGCGAGATCATAGAGCGAGTAATCCTTCATGCCGGCTCGCATGTCATACATCGAGGCGTGTACTTCGTTGAAAGCGATGAAGCCCCAGTCCTCCCAGGCGCCCAGCTCGGCAGC
>JAFSVI010000195.1 GCA_017445145.1 Bacteroidaceae bacterium
AAAACCGGCGTGGTGAAAGAGATGCGCCGTCGTCAGCAGTTCACCAAGCCCAGTGTCATCAATCGCGAGAAGCACCTGAAGGCCATCTACGTCCAGCACCTGCGCCAGCAGGAGCTCGACAAATAAGAGAGAGCCCTCTACCGCAACCGCGTTGGAATCGACGCATTGGAAAGCAAAACCTCCGGAACCCTCCGGAGGTTTTCTTTTACGCCTTGTTCCCTGAAAAAAGCCGTGGGCATCCGCATGGATGCCCACGGCTTTTGCTATTTAATCACAATCCGGCAGATTACTGCTGCTGGGCGGTGATGCGCTCGAGCCACTTCAGCATGCCAAGCATGACAGCCATCGAGGCAAGGCAGAAGGCGGCAAAGACAGCCCAAGTCATCCACTGGTGCGGGAACTTGTTAAGCATGGTCACACCCAGGGAGATGAACAGGTTGCCAATGGCGGTGGCAGAGAGCCAGAGGCCCTGACAGATACCCACCATGTGGCGCGGGGCAATCTTGGACACGAAGGAGAGGCCAAGCGGGGAAATCAGCAGCTCGGCAACAGTCAGGAAGAAGTAGGTAATGATAAGCACCATGGGGCTCGACTTCATTGCCATCTTCACACTCTCCTCCAGACCCTTGAACTCTTCGCCGGAAGGATAGTTGTTGACCACAGCCACAACAATAAGGAAGATGTACGCGCACGCGGCGATGAACATACCCAAGGCAATCTTGCGCGGAGTGGACATCTCGCGACCTTTGCGAATCAGGGCTGCAAAGATCCACATCACGATAGGCGTAAGCACAATGACAAAGAACGGGTTGATGCACTGGAGAATCTCGGGAGCAATGGCGCTAGTGTCGACGAAGTCGCGGGCGAAAATGGACAGCGACTGGGCATTCTGGTGGAACGAGAACCAGAAGAAGACGGCGACGCCAAGCACTGCATAGAGGGCATACATACGCTGCTTGATTTCTTTGGCCATCGACTGGCGCTCCTCGGCGGTGTACTCCTGCACGCTGGCTTTCTCTTTGCGGACAGGATTGGGCAGATGGTTCTTCACAGCAAGGAAAATAAGCAGGGAGATAATCATAGCGGCCACCGAAGCGATGAACGAAATGTGGACGCCGGTATTGTAGACCTGCAGGTAGTTGGCGCAGAAATCGCCCATCTGCTCGGCGGGAACGTTCTCGGCCAGGGCCTGGAGGTTGCTCATATCGTTACCTTCCATGGTGTTCTGCACATACTTGTGGCAGAGGCGGGGCAGGTCGGCATTGTAGAAGAGGGACTGCGTCTTGAGGTACCACGAACGGATAAGAGGAGCCACGAAGGGGGCAATAACACCTCCGATATTGATGAACACATAGAAAATCTGGAAACCGCTGTCGCGCTTGCTCTTTGCCTCGGCCAGGGCCTCCGGGCCTTTCTTGGCAGCCTCGGCCTCAAAGTCGTCGTACAACTGGCCCACGATGGCCTGCAGGTTGCCTTTGAAAAGACCGTTACCGCATGCGATAAGCACAAGGGCCAGCATGGTGAACACAAGCACCCAGGAGAATCCGCCACCGTCAGAGAAGACCGGAATGGCAAGCATCGCGTAGCCGAGAGCCATCACAATGAGACCCCAGATGATGGTGGTTTTGTATTTCTGCGTTCTGTCTGCGATGATACCACCCGGCAGACTCAACACATAAATCAGGAAATAGAAAACAGCGAACATCGTTCCGGCGGTATCGTCGGCAATACCGAACTTGGAGCAGATGAACAACACCAACACAGCATTCATAATGTAGTATCCGAAACGCTCGCCCATGTTGCTCAAGGCAGCGGCCACGAGGCCCTTCGGGTGTTCCTTCTTCGCCTTGCGCAGGTAGAAGATAATGAATGGTGTCACAATAATCAGTACCGCAATTAGGAAGAAGAGATTCCTATTTGTTTCCCATAGGTTAGTGATGAAACTCATAATTGTAAATTTTTGGTTTATAATTTATTGAACTAATATTTCAATCCATTATCATAATTTAACAATATGCAAAAGTACAAAAAAATTTCAAACCATGCAAACCATGACGCTTTTTTTTCGTACTTTTGCAGCATGAACATAAACGAAGCAATACGGCTGACGGTCGACGCCCTGCGCCAAGGCAAGACCATCCTCTACCCCACCGACACCATCTGGGGCCTCGGCTGCGACGCCCGCAACCGCGACGCCGTCGAACGGCTCTACCGCCTCAAGGAACGCGACCACTCGAAGAGCATGATTGTATTAGTGGAGAGTGGAGAACGGAGAGCGGAGAACGGAGAACGGCCCACGACCTACATCCTCCCCCACTCCCAGTGGCACGACACGATGCACCTCGCCGTAGCCGACAACATCCCCGCCGCCGACGGCACCCTGGGCGTCCGCATGCCGCGCCACGCCTTCTGCCAGGAGGTGATACGCCTGCTCGGCGCCCCGCTGGTGAGCACCTCGGCCAACCTCAGCGGCAGGCCGTCGCCACGAAACTACAACGAAATCGAAGATGAACTGCGCCGCCGCGTCGACTTCTGTGTCCCTCCCCTTCCCGAACTCCTGAGCGAGGAGACCCGCGGCAGCCGCATTGTGAAAATCAATGCCGACGGCTCTACAACCGTCCTTCGTCCGTAGACGCCTTCGCCCGTGCCAGCGAAGCCACCACCTCGGGCCCGCCGCACGGCAAATCCTCCACCGCCATATCCTTCCCCTCGAGGGCATGCACCATGCTCCCGAACCCGCGGATGCCCGTGCCGCGCAGCTTCAGCGCAGCCTCCTTGCGCGTCCACAGTTGCAAAAAAGCCATCACCGCATCGAACGACGCCTGCACCGCAGCCAATTCCGCAGCCGAACAGACACGCCGCATGAGCGACCCGTCCACCCGTCGGCGGCTCTCCACATCGATGCCCACCCGCTCCCTGTCCGACACCGCCACAGCCACAGCCTGCCGGCAATGGCTGATGCTCAGCCACAGCCCCGGGTGCGACGGCATAAAAGGGGCGCCCTTGCTGTTGTGCTCCACGACGACCTCCTCGTCCATCAGGCGGCACAACAAAAGACGGGCGGCCGCACTCTGTTCGGCATGCGACCGCCAATCTCCTAATTCAATACGCCATTCCGTACCGGAAATCATGCCTTGCCGAGGATGTCGTAGGGCACAGTGCCGTCGGCGCGGGGCTCGACGATGGGACCGAACTGCTGCTCGATCTTCTTCAGGTTG
>JAFSVI010000196.1 GCA_017445145.1 Bacteroidaceae bacterium
CGTGTGAAGCGTGTGGTGTCGAGCGGCACAAAGCGGTCGGGCATGATGCCACCGCCGCCATAGACGGTGCGCTGTTGGCGCAGCGTGGTGTAGCGCAGCGAGTCGGGGAAGTGGATGCTGTCGGCCGAGGAGAGTTCGCCGCGGTTGTAGCGCTCCACGACGTCGTGGGCGTAGCTCACGGCATCACCCTTGGAATAAGGCTTCTGTATGCAGCGGCCCGAGGGGGTGTAGTAGCGGGCTATGGTGAGACGTATCATGGAGCCGTCCTCCAGCTCCAAGGGTCGCTGCACGAGTCCCTTGCCGAAGGTGCGGCGTCCCACTATGGTGCCGCGGTCCTGGTCCTGTATGCTTCCGGCGAGGATCTCGCTGGCCGATGCGCTGTATTCATCAACGAGCACGACGAGGCGCCCCTTACGGAAGAGGCCGCTGCCCTCGGAGCGGTACTCGCTGGTCTGCACACCGTCGCGCCCACGGGTATATACCACGAGGTCGCCCTTCTGCAGGAACTCGCTTGCCAGCTCTGCGGCAGCGCCGAGATATCCACCGCCGTTGCCCTGAAGGTCGAGTATGAGCGAGTGCATGCCCTTGTCGAGAAGCGAGCGTATGGCCGCCGTGACCTCGTCGTGGGTCGTGGCGGCAAAGTTGGAGAAGCGTATTAGCCCCACTCCGGGGCGAATCATATAGGCCGCATCAAGGCTGTGGATGGGTATGCGGTCGCGCGTGACATCGAAGGTGAGCACACCCTCTATGCCCCTTCTGACCACTCCCAGGTGAGCCACGGTGCCTCGCGGCCCCCTCAGGCGCTTCATGATCTCATCACGACTCATCTTCACGCCAGCAATGGCCGTGTCGTTGACACTGACGATGCGGTCGCCGGCCACGATGCCGACACGCTCTGACGGCCCTTTGGCAACAGTCTGTATGACGAGCAGCGTGTCCTCAAGCATGTTGAACTGGACGCCTATGCCGTCGAAGTTGCCCTGCAGGGGTTCATTGAGCTTCTTGGTCTCGGCGGCGTTGGTGTAGGCCGAGTGCGGGTCAAGCTTTGCGAGCATGCCCCTGATGGCATCCTCCACCTGCCGGTCGAGATTCACGGTATCGACATACAGCTGGTTGATCATCATGGTGCTTTGCAGCAGCTTGCGTATGGCGGCTTCGCGCGGGTCGTGGTTCTGTGCCATGAGCGCTGCCGGCACTATGGCAGCCAGGACGAGCATCAAGCCTCGGAGCCTGTGGTGTGTGGGGTATAGCATGATGTGGTGGTTGATGAGGGTGGTGTGGGTGTGTGGTGGTGGGCAGGCAGCGCCGCCACGTCAGCGGGGATGTTGTAGCCCGCCGGTATGAAGGGTGATATGTCGCGGCCCAGGTGTGCAAGCTCGCGCACCACGGAGCTTGATATGGCGGCATGCTGTGGTTCGGTGAAGAGGCACACGGTGTCAATGCCCGTGAGCTGCCGGTTGATGTCGGCCATGTGGAGTTCGTACTCGAAGTCCTGCAGCGAGCGCACGCCGCGCAGAATGGCCTTTGCCCCGGCGGCGATGGCGAAATCTGTGGTGAGTCCGCTGTAGCTCTCCACCCTCACGCGCGCACAATCCTTATATAATGCGCGTAGCGCGCGCACACGCGCGTCGGCGTTGAGCCATCCGGGCTTGCTCTCGTTGTGGCCTACGGCCACGATGACCTCGTCGAAGAGCAGCAAAGCCCTTGCCACGAGCGATGCGTGCCCCACGGTGAAGGGGTCGAAGCTTCCGGGAAAGAGCACAGTGTTCATTGCATCTGCCCTATTTCGTTGTATTCGTGTTCCTCCTCCTCGTCGTCGGGGCGGTCCTCCTCGATGACGAGGTTGTCGATGATGAAGTTCTGGCGTTCCATGGTGTTTTTGCCCATGTAGTAGTCCAGCAGCTGTGCCACCTGGTCGCTTTTGTGGAGCGAGACCTGCTCGAGGCGCATGTCTGGGCCGATGAACGCCCGGAACTCGTCGGGGCTTATCTCCCCGAGTCCCTTGAAGCGCGTTATTTCGGGTTCCGGGCCGAGGGCCTCGATGTTCTGCATACGCTCGTCGTCGGTGTAGCAGTATCGTGTGATGAAGTCGCCACGTGTGTCGCCCTCGCCCAGTGCCTCAAGCCTGGCTCGCGAGAGCTTCTTGCGGCGCTGCCTGACGCGGAATAGCGGTGTCTGCAGGATATACACATGGCCTTTCTTGATGAGTTCGGGGAAGAACTGGAGGAAGAAGGTTATCATGAGCAGCCTGATGTGCATGCCATCGACGTCGGCATCCGTGGCCACGATGACGCGGTTGTAGCGCAGCCCGTCGAGGCCGTCCTCGATGTTGAGGGCTGCCTGCAGGAGATTGAACTCCTCGTTCTCATACACCACCTTCTTCGTCAGCCCGAAGCAGTTGAGGGGTTTGCCGCGCAGCGAGAACACGGCCTGCGTGAGCACGTCGCGGCTCTTGGTGATGGAGCCGCTGGCGGAGTCGCCCTCGGTGATGAAGATGGCGCTGTCCTCCTGTCGGTCGCCCTTGGGGTCGTTGAAGTGTATGCGGCAGTCGCGCAGTTTGCGGTTGTGGAGGTTGGCTTTCTTGGAGCGCTCGCGTGCGAGCTTTGCCACCCCGGCCATGGCTTTGCGTTCGCGCTCGCTCTCGCCCACTTTCTGCAGTATGACCTCAGCCACGTCGGGTGTGCGTCGGAGGTAGTTATCGACCTGCTCCTTGACGAAGTCGCCTATGAACTTGTCTATGCTGATGCCTGCGCCATTGGGTTCGGTGCTGGTTGAGCCAAGCTTTATCTTGGTCTGGCTCTCGAAGAGCGGTTCCTGTATGTTGATGCTTATAGCGGCCACGATGCCGTTGCGTATGTCGGCATAGTCGTAGTTCTTGCCCGAGAAGTCCTTGATGGTCTCGGCGATGTACTTCTTGAATGCGCTCTGGTGAGTGCCGCCCTGCGTGGTGTGTTGCCCATTGACGAAGCTGTGGTACTCCTCGCCATACTGTCCGTTGGTGTGTGTGAACGCCACCTCGATGTCGTCGCCTATGAGATGAATGATGGGATATAGGGGCTGGGTGGTCATGTTGTCGGTGAGCAGATCGACAAGTCCGTTGCGCGAGGCTATGCGCCGGCCGTTGAACACTATGGCCAACCCCGTGTTGAGGTATGTGTAGTTGCGCAACATGGTCTCCACAAACTCCGTCTGGAAGCGGTAGCCGCGGAAGAGGGTGTCGTCGGGAGTGAAGGCGATGAAGGTGCCGTTCTCGGCAGCCTCGGTGCCCTCGGTCTTGGTGGTGGTGTCGTCAGTGAGTTCGCCCTTGGCAAATACGGCACGCCGTGTCTCACCGTCGCGGAAGCTCTGCGCCACGAAATGTGCGCTGAGCGCATTGACGGCCTTGAGGCCTACGCCATTGAGTCCTACGCTTTTCTTGAATGCCTTGCTGTCGTACTTGCCGCCGGTGTTGAGCATGGAGACAGCCTCGACGAGCTTCCCGAGCGGTATGCCGCGGCCATAGTCGCGCACGGTGACGCATCCCTGCTCGTCGATATCGACCTCTATGCGCTTGCCGGCGCCCATCTTGAATTCGTCGATGCTGTTGTCGATGACTTCCTTGAGCAGCACATAGATGCCATCCTCGGCGTGGGAGCCGTCGCCGAGCTTTCCGATGTACATGCCCGGTCGCGTGCGCACGTGCTCCATGTCGGAGAGGTGGCGTATGTTGTCGTCGGTGTAGTCGGCCGCTGCCATGGCGTCGCTGCTGTCGGACGCGACGCCGTTGTCCAGCGGCTGCAAAGTGTCTTCGGTGTTCATAGCCTGTCAGTTAGCATGTTGCTGCGGCGTCTCTGCGGCGCCCTTCTGCGTTGATGGTTGTGTGATGCTCTTCTGGAAGCACCTGCGGCGCTTGTGTATGGAGCAGTCGAGGTACGCCCATTGTCCCTGGCTCTTCTCGTTTGTCTCGAGCTGCACGTGTGTCTCTCCCCAGACGAATCCCATCTGCTGAGAGATGGGTATGATGTCGGCAAAGAGCAGGGCGTTGACGCCCTTGTTCTGGTACTCGGGCAGCACAGCCACGAGCAGAAGGTCAATGACGGGTTCGTGCTTGAAGTAAATCGACTTGAGGATATGCCACCAGCCGAATGGGAACAGCTTGCCATGGGCTTTCTGCAGGGCGCGTGACAGGCTTCCCATGCCCACACCCATGGCGATGGGTTCGTTGTCGGCATTTTCCACTATGGTGAGCAAGCGCATGTCGAGGAACTGGAGGTACGTCCTGGCGTACTGGTCAATCTGGCGTTTGTTCATCTCCGAGTAGCCGTAGAGCGGCGCGTAAGCCTTGTTGACGACGTCGAACACCTTGTGCACGTACTCGCCTCCGTCGGCCGCTATGACCTCCTTGGCGCTCTTGAACTTGCGCACGTGCAGGTTGTAGCGCTTGCGGCTGAGTTCGGCCACGCGGATATACTTGTCATAATGTCCGTCGTGGGCATGGTCCGGTGTGGGCACTATGACCTTGCGCTCCACCCAATCGACCTCTTTGCCGAAGCCCAGGCGCTCCATGTGCTGGGGATAGTAGGGGTAGTTGTAGAGCGACGACATCGTGGAGAGCTGGTCAAATCCGTCGGTGAGCATGCCCTCGGGGTCCATGTCGGTGAAGCCCAGCGGCCCCACGACCTTGTTCATTCCCCGCTCGCGCCCCCACGTCTCTACGGTGTCGAGCAGCGCCCTGGAGACCTCAATGTCGTCGATGAAGTCGATCCACCCGAAGCGCACGTTGCGCACCTGCCACGTCTTGTTGGCCTTGTGGTTGATGATGGCCGCCACGCGCCCCACGATCTTGTTCTCGCGCATGGCCAGAAAGAGGTCAGCCTCGCAGAACTCGAAGGCGGCATTCTTGCGTCGGTCGAAGGTCTCGAGCATGTCCTCGAGGAAGTCGGGCACGGCATACTCGTTGTCCTTGTAGAGGTAATAGTTGAAGCGTATGAACTGTTTGAGTTGCTTCTTGGTCTGAACCTTGATTATAGTAACCACGACACAATGGTGTTAAGAGTTTTCAATTCATGTTCTCCACCCAGCGGAAGAGGCGTTGCCAGCGTATGTGGCCGTCGCCCCACCCCCGGTCTTTGTCGGTTGACAGCCACACGATGATGGGTTTCCCCACGACATGGTCCTCAGGCACGAATCCCCAGTAGCGTGAGTCGGCCGAGTTGTGGCGGTTGTCGCCCATCATCCAGTAGTAGTCCATGCGGAAGGTATAGCTCGTTGCGGGCTGTCCGTTGATGCGTATGGTGCCGTCGGGGTCCACGTCGAGGTCGTTGCCCTCGTAGATGCGTATGGGGCGCTCGTAGATGGGCAGGTTGTCGAGCGTGAGGTCGATGCTCTCGCCCTTCTTCGGTATCCAGATGGGGCCGTAGTTGTCGCGCGTCCAGCCTGTGTTGCCGTTGAGGGGGTATAGTTCTGCAGTGCTCGCGTCGCTGACGATGGCAATGCTCTCGACGATGTCCTTGTGCTGCGAGAGCTGTGCCTTGGCCTCGGCGGTGAGCGGCAGCACCCCTGTCTGGTGGAATCCCCCGGGGCCGTAGAGGTCGTCGTTGGCCAGCCCGAGTTCCCGCGCGAGGTTCTCCGGCAGGTCTCGTCCTCCGGTGAGCTTCACGTGGTAGTTGTACTGCACGTTGTCGGGTTCCTTGTTAGGCTTGCCGTCGAGGTAGATGACGCGGTCGCGTATCTCGAGCGTCTGCCCCGGCAGCCCCACGCAGCGCTTGACGTAGTTCTCACGCCTGTCGGCGGGCCTCCACAGCAGCTCTCCAAACTCCTGTTTGTTCTGCGTGATGTAGCTTCGCCCGAGGGCAAAGACGGCATCGTAGAACTGGCGTCGCTGGTAAGCGTCCAGGCTGTCGGGGTCGGGCATCTGCGCATTGCCCGATGCCAGTATCTGGTATCCGTAGCCGTAGCATAGGCCATAGTAGTCGGCCGCCTGGTAGCGCGGGTTTGCCACGACGGTGTCGCCCGATGGGTAGTTGAACACGACGATGTCGTTGAGCTTCACGGGTTTTGGCGACACGCGCTTGTAGTCCCACTGAATCCAGTCGAGATAGCTCTTCATGCCGTTGGGCAGCGTGTGCTGCACGAGTGGCAGGTGCAGTGGTGTCTGCGGCACCCTCGGTCCATAGCTCATCTTCGACACAAAGAGGTAGTCGCCCACGAGGAGGCTCTTCTCGAGCGACGACGACGGTATGGTGTAGTTCTGGAAGAAGTAAATGTTGACGAAATATACGGCCACGAGGGCGAACACGATGGCATCGACCCACGACATGATGGTTCGTGTGACGGGATTCTCCAGCTCCTTCCACCACGACCAGGGTATTTTCTTTGTGATGTAGGCATCGAAGATGAAAGGCACGATGATGAGTCCCCACCATGCTCCCACCCAAGCCAGGAACCATATATACAGCGCCATGATGACGAGCATCTTCGCCCAGTCGCGCCAAGTGGTATTCTTCTTTTTGGTTTTCTGCTTCATGTGCAAGGTGTTTGTGTCAGTTGAGGTCAGATGTCAAAGTGGAACATGTCGTCCATGGTGAGCAGGCCGCTGTGCGTGGCGGCATACTCGGCAGCGAGCACGGCGCCAAGGGCGAAGCCCTGGCGCGAGTGTGCGTCGTGGGTGATGGTGATTTGGTCGGCGTCGCTGTCCCAGGTGATGGAGTGTATGCCCGGCACCTCGCCACGGCGTATGCTGTCGATGGGCATGGCAGCTGCCGTGGTGCCGTCGTCGCCGGGCTGTGGTGCCACGGTGGAGCCGTCGGGCTGCGTCAGCGTGCCCACGCGCCAAGCATCTACTCGCTCCACCTCGTCCACGATGGTCTCTGCCAGTGTGATTGCCGTTCCGCTGGGGTGGTCGAGCTTGTGTATGTGGTGTGTCTCCTCCATGCGCGGTGCGTACTGTGGGAAACTATTCATGATGCGGGCGAGCTGACGGTTGATGGTGTTGAAGATATACACCCCCACGGAGAAGTTGGAACTCCAGAAGAGCGTGCGCCCCTGCTCCTGACAAGCGCGGCGCACGTCGTCGCCATGGTGCTGCATCCACCCCGTGGAACCCGACACTACCTTCACCCCCGCGTCGAAGCACCGGCACACGTTGCCGTAGGCCACGGCCGGCGCCGTGAATTCAATTGCCACGTCGGCCGTGCGAAACGCCTCGCTGTCGAAGTCCTGCTGGTTGTCAATGTCGATGCGGCAGACGATGTCGTGTCCGCGCTGGCGAGCTGTCTGCTCAATCATACGGCCCATTTTGCCGTAACCGATAAGTGCTATTTTCATTCTTCTTGGCATAAAACACGGCGCAAAGATAGCTAAAAGTTGGTTGTTTGGGGTTGAAAGTGGAAAGTTTTTCCCCTTTTGTTGCCCAATTTAAGGTTTTTTGATAACTTCGCGCCCAAATAGCACCCCCACGCCCACACTATGGAAGAGCTTTTGCACTACGTATGGCAGTACCGCCTCCTGCCTCCAGGGCCGCTGACGGCGGCCGACGGCCGCGCCGTGGAGGTGCTCGACCCCGGGCTCCACAACCACGATGCCGGCCCCGACTTTTTCAACGCCAAGGTGCGCATCGGCGGCCTGCTGTGGGTGGGCAACGTAGAGATCCACGTGCGCTCGTCGGAATGGCAGCGCCATGGCCACCACCTCGACGCGGCCTACGACTCGGTGGTGCTCCACGTGGCCGGACACATCGACGGCGAGGCCGTGACGAGCCGCGGGCGCCGTTTGCCCCAGCTGCAGGTGTCTGTGCCCGAGGCCGTGCGCCAGCGCTACGGCGAGCTGTCGGCCACACAGGACTACCCTCGCTGCTGGCGCATCATCCGCTCGCTGCCTCGGCTGAAAGTCCATGCGTGGCTCTCGGCGCTGCTCTTCGAGCGCCTGTCGGAGCGCAGCGACGCCTGCCTGCAGCGTCTGCGCCTGACGGGTGGCGACTGGGAGCGCACGTCGTTCATCACCGTGGCGCGCGCCTTCGGTTTCGGCCTCAACGGCGATGCCTTCGAGGCGTGGGCCCGCTCGCTGCCGCTGCATGCTGCCGCCAAGCACCGCGACGATGCCTTCCAGGTGGAGGCGCTGTTCCTGGGCAGCGCGGGTCTGCTGGAAGCGTCGGCCCTGCCGCCATCGGCCTCGTCGGCAGCGGCTGCCGACACCTACCTTGCGCGCCTGCGTCGCGAGTGGGCGTACCTCTCCCACAAGTTCAGCCTCACGGCGCCCATGGACCCCACGCTGTGGCGCTACCTTCGCCTGCGGCCGCAGAGCTTCCCCCACCTGCGCATAGCCCAGCTCGCGCAGCTCTACCACCGCCAGACGGCCTCGCTGGCCACCCTCATGGAAGCCCGCTCGCGCGCGGCGCTCCACGAGGCGTTTGCCACGGAGCCGTCGCCCTACTGGCGCGACCACTACCTCTTCGGGCTGCCCTCGCGGCCGAGCCGCAAGAGCCTCTCGGCCGCGAGCCGCGACCTGCTCATCATCAACGCCGTGTGCCCGCTGCTGTTCGCGCGCAGCAACACCTTCGGCGACGAGGCCCCCATGGAGCGCGCCATAGCCCTGCTCGAGGAGCTGCCCGCCGAGCACAACTTCATCACTCGCCAGTGGCACCAGTGCGGCATCGACGTAGCCACGGCCGCCGACAGCCAGGCCCTCGTGCAGCTCAAGCGCCAGTACTGCGACCGCCACGACTGCCTCCGCTGCCGCTTCGGCTACGAGTACCTGCGTGGCTGCCCGCCAGGCGCCGCGCCCGCTCCGGCGGCGCCGCCAGCATAACCCCGTCCCCACCCCATCAGCAAACCACCATCACCCCACCATGCCATCAACATACCTTTATGAACTCAAGATGAAGGTGCGCGACTACGAGTGCGACCTTCAGGGCATTGTCAACAACGCCAACTACCAACACTACACCGAGCACACTCGCCACGAGTTTCTCCTGGAGCAGGGCATCAGCTTCGCCGACCTCCATGCCCGCGGCATCGACGCCGTCGTGGCGCGCATCACCATGCAGTTCAAGCAGCCTCTGCGCAGCAAGGACGAGTTCGCCTCGTGCATGAACGTGCGCAAGGAGGGCTTCAAGTATGTGTTCCTGCAGGACATCTACCGTCTGCCCGAGCGCACGCTGTGCAACCGCGCCAAGGTCGAGATCGTATGCTTGGTCGATGGGCGCCTGACGCGCGGCGTGGCCGAGCTCGACGCGCTCGTGCCGCCCGAGACACGCAGCTGACACGCCCGGCCCTCACCCCACACCCCCTCAACCCCACCGCCATGAACCCATCCACCGACCACGAGCTGCTGTGCCGCATGGCCCTCACGCGCCTGATGCCGCTGGCGTCCGACAAGCAGCGCGCCCTCATCAGCGAACTCGGCAGCGCCGCCGCCGTCCACGACCACCGCCGCCACCTGCGCGACATCCTCGCGCCACAGGTCTGGCGCGTGGCAGACGCGCTGGGCGACATCGACACCGTGTTGCCGCGCTGCGAGGCAGAGCTGACCTACGCCCGCGCCCACGGCATCAGCGTGCTCACGCTGGGCGATGCCGCCTACCCGGCACGCCTGGCCGAGGCCCCCGACGCCCCGCTGGTGCTCTACGCCCTTGGACATTGCGACTTCAACGTGCGCCACGTGGTGAGCATCGTCGGCACACGCCGCTGCACCGACTACGGCCGCGAGCTATGCCGCCACCTGGCCGCAGACCTGCAGCGCGCACTGCCCTCGACGCTCGTCGTCAGCGGCCTGGCCTACGGCATCGACATCGCCGCCCACCGCGCCTGCCTCGACAGCGGCCTGCCCACGGCGGCCGTGCTGGCCCACGGCCTGGACCAGATCTACCCGCGCCTGCACCGCCCCATCGCCATCGAGATGCTGCGCACGGGCGGGCTGCTGACGGAGTACATGAGCCAGACGCGCCCCGACAAGCTCAACTTCGTGCAGCGCAACCGCATCGTGGCAGCCATGGCCGATGCCACCGTGGTCGTGGAGAGCGCGGCGCGCGGCGGCTCGCTCATCACCGCCAGCCTGGCCTTTGGCTACAGCCGCGAGGTGTTCACCTTCCCCGGGCGCACCACCGACGCCGCCTCGGCAGGCTGCAACCAGCTCATACGCTCACAGCGTGCAGCGCTCGTCACCTCGGCGGCCGACATCATCAGCGCCATGCAGTGGGATGCCGACACCACGACCGCCGCCGCGCCCCGCCAGCAGGAGCTGTTCCCCAACCTCACGCCCGACGAGGCCGCGCTGGCCGACGCCCTCCGGCGCCACAGCGGCGAATGCGCCCTCCAGCCGCTGGCCGTGGCGCTGGAGTGGCCCGTGTCGCGCGTCATGGCCACGGCCTTCACCCTCGAGATGAAAGGCGTGGTGGCTCCGCAGCCCGGCAGCAGCTACCGCCTGCGCTCCTGACGTGCCACCCTCGCCACTTCCCCGCCCGCGCCCACTTGTTGCGCCGGGCAAAATGCGGCGTGATTGCATAATTTAACGCTAATGCTGTGGGGCGACGCACTTTTTTTGCGTACCTTTGCGCCCGAAATGAACGTAACAAGCATCGCAAACACCATACTCAGCCGCCGCAGGCGAGCCATGGAAGCCTTTGACACTCACGCCGAAGAGCTGCAGATGAAAGTGCTCGGACGCCTGACGCAACGCGCCGCCCACACCGAGTGGGGGTCGGCCCACGGCTACGCCGGCGTGCGCACCTACGACGACTTTGCGCGCAGCGGCCCCGTGGAGACCTACGACACGCTCAAGTCCCACATCGAGCGCATGCGCCACGGCGAGCGCGACGTGCTTTGGCCGGGCCGCGTGCGCTGGTATGCCAAGAGCAGCGGCACGACCAACGACAAGAGCAAATTCATCCCCGTCTCGCCCGACGCCCTGCGCGACACCCACTATGCCGGGGGGCGCGACAGTGTGGCCACCTACCTGGCCCACCGCCCCCACAGCCGCGTGCTCGACGGCAAGGGGCTCATCCTCGGCGGCTCCCATGCACCCAACTACAACCTGCGCCACTCGCTCGTGGGCGACCTCAGCGCCATCCTCATCGAGAACCTCAACCCGCTCGTCAACTACGTGCGCGTGCCGAGCAAGCGCACCGCCCTGCTGCCCGACTTCGAGGTCAAGCGCGAACGCATAGCGCGCGAAGCCATAGGCCGCAATGTGGCGAGCATCAGCGGCGTGCCCTCGTGGCTGCTCGCCGTGCTCCACCGCGTGCTGGAGCTCACCGGCTGCGCCACGCTCGACGAGGTGTGGCCCAACCTGGAGGTGTTCTGGCACGGCGGCGTGGCCTTCACGCCCTACCGCGAGCAGTACCGCCGCATCATCCGCCGCCCCGACATGTGCTACCAGGAGACCTACAATGCCAGCGAGGGGTTCTTCGGCCTACAGAACGACCTGTCGGACCGCGCCATGCTCCTGCTCATCGATTTCGGCGTGTTCTTCGAGTTCATACCGCTCGACGAGCTTGAGAGCGAGCATCCCACCGTGTTGCCCCTGTGGGGCGTGGAGACGGGCCGCAACTACGCCATGGTCATCTCCACCTCCAGCGGCCTGTGGCGCTACCTCATCGGCGACACCGTGCGCTTCACCCAGCGCAACCCCTACAAGTTCGTCATCACCGGCCGCACCAAGTCGTTCATCAACGCCTTTGGCGAAGAGCTGATCGTGGACAACGCCGAGCACGCGCTGGCCCACGCCTGCGCCGCCACCGGCGCCGAGATCCACGAATACACCGCCGCACCCGTGTTCATGGACGGCGAGGCCCACTGCCGCCACCAGTGGCTCATCGAGTTCACACGCCCACCGGCCGACATCGACGCCTTTGCCACCGCCCTGGACCAGGAGCTGCAACGCCAGAACTCCGACTACGAGGCCAAGCGCGCCAAGGACATCACCCTGCAGCGCCCGGAGGTCATCGTGGCGCGCCGCGGCCTCTTCACCGAGTGGCTGGCGCGCCAGGGCAAGCTCGGCGGCCAGCACAAGGTGCCGCGCCTGAACAACAGCCGCCGCCACATCGACGAGCTGCTCGCACTGCAAACCCACACCCGCACATGAGACACCCCCACCCCCTGCGCATGCTCCCGCTTGTGGCCGTGATGCTGCTCTTTGCGGCAGCATGCGCCAACATAGGCTCCCCCGACGGCGGCGACTACGACGAGGAGCCGCCGCGCGTGGTCACGAGCCTGCCGCTGAACCAGGCCATCAATTCCGACCGCAAGCGCATCAGCATCCTCTTCAACGAGTACGTCAAGATAGAGAACGCCTCGGAGAAGGTCATCGTCTCGCCGCCGCAGACAGAGGCCGCCAACATCCGCGCCGAGGGCAAGCGCGTGCTCATCAACCTCTACGACACGCTGCAGCCCAACACCACCTACACCATCGACTTTGCCGACGCCATCGTTGACAACAACGAGGGCAACCCCATGGGCAACTACACCTTTTCCTTCTCCACCGGCAGCGACATCGACACCATGGAGGTGGCGGGCTATGTCGTCGCGGCCGAGGACCTCGAACCCATCAAGGGCATCATGGTGGGGCTGTACGCCGAACCCGAGGCCGACAGCGGCGTGCCCGACAGCCTCTTCCGCACACAGGCGCTGCAGCGCGTGAGCCGCACCAACGGCTCGGGCCACTTCGTCATCAAGGGCGTGGCACCGGGGCGCCGCTACCGCGCCTTCGCCCTCACGGACATGGACGGCGACTTCCGCTTCACGCAGAAGGGCGAGCAGATAGCCATGGACACCACGCTGTTCACCACCTCGTGCAAACCCGACATACGCCTCGACACCGTGTGGGCCGACTCCACGCACTACGACAGCATACGCCCCATACGCTACACCCACTTCCTGCCCGACAACATCGTGCTGCGCGCCTTCACCGAGGGCGGTCAGGACCGCCACCTGCTGAAGATGACGCGCGACGTGCCCGAGACGTTCACCGTCGTCTTCACCGCACCGGCGCCCGAGCTGCCGCGCATCGAGGGCCACGGCTTCGTGGCCGACAGCGTGCTCGTGGCAGAGAGCAACGTTGGCGGCGACACCATCACCTACTGGATCACCGACACCACGGTGGCCTATGCCGACACGCTCGCCTTCGACTTCACCTACCTCGACAGCGACTCGCTCCACCAGCTCACGTGGAAGACCGACAGCGCCCTGGCGCTAACGCCCAAGACCACGCGCTCCAAGCAGCTCGCCGAGCTGGCCAAGAAGGTGGAGGAATGGGAGAAGGAGCAGGAGAAGAAACGCAAGAAAACCAAGAACCTGCCACCCGAAGAGAACCCACACCTCACCACCTATCTCGCCATCGATTGCAAGCCCGCCGGCTCCATCGACCCCAACCAGAACCCCGTCATCACCTTTGCCGAACCCATCACGGCGCTGCCCGACAGCACCTCGCTGCGCTTCCAGACCATGCAGGACAGCACGTGGGTGGACGCCCCCTACGAGCTGCGCCCCGTCGAGGGGCAGCTGCGCCAGTGGCAGCTCTTTGCCGAATGGGAGCTTGAGAGCCAGTACCGTCTGCAGATGGACTCGGCGTCGGTGCACAGTGTCATGGGCCACCACAACCGCGCCTTCAGCCAGGAGTTCAAGACGAAGAAGGCCGAGGAATACGGCGCGCTGTTCATCAAGGTGCAGCTGCCCGACTCCAACATCGTCGTGCAGCTGCTCAACGCCAGCGACAAACCCGTGCGCACGCAGACGGCCGGCGCCGACGGGCGCGCCGACTTCTTCTACCTCAAGCCCGGCGAATACTACATGCGCTGCTTCATCGACGCCAACGCCGACGGCCGGTGGACCACGGGCGACTTCGACCTCGGGCGCCAGCCCGAGGAGGTGTTCTACTTCCCCAAGCCCATGACCGTCAAGGCGCAATGGGAGATTGAGCAGGGCTGGGATGCCCGCGGCATCGAGGTCATGAAGCAGAAACCCGAGAAGCTCGTCAAGCAGAAGCCCGACAAGGCCAAGCAGCGCCGCAACCGCAACAAGGAGCGCAAGGCCGAGATGCAGCGCGAGACCAAGAAGCGCAGCTCCACCTCCGGCTCGATGCCTGGCATAGGCAGCCTGGGAGGCTTCGTAAACTAAATGGGCTGCCGCGCCATCAGCCACCACCACCCCGCACCCCGCCCCACAAACACACCCCTGCCACCATGCACCGACTTGCCACCATCATCGTCATGCTCGCCATAGCCGCACAGTGCAGCGCACAGTGCAGCGCCTCGAACACAGCCTTCCAGTCCGGCGAGGACCTCAACTACCAGCTCTTCTTCAACTGGAAGTTCATCTGGATCAAGGCCGGCACGGCCAACTTCAACATCACGGCCACCACCTTCGAGGGGCAGCCCGCCTACCGCTGCCACCTCATCACGCGCGGCAGCAAGCGCACCGACAAGTTCTTCCTCATGCGCGACACGCTCCTGTGCTACGTCGCACGCGACCTGCGACCCCTCTACTATCGCAAAGGCGCACAAGAGGGCAAGCGCTACACCGTCGATGAGGTGTGGTATGCCTACGGCGCCGACGGCACCATCAGCCTGCGCCAGCGCTACCGCAACCACCGCGGCGAGGTCAGCACAACCACCTACACGAGCCGCGAGTGTGCCTACGACATGGTGTCCATGCTCCTGCGCGCCCGCTCCTTCGACGCTGCCGCCTTCACCCCCGGCCAGCACATGACGTTCCCCATGGCCGACGGCGACGAGGTGGAGACGGCCACCCTCGTCTATCGCGGCAAGGAGAACTTCACCATGAGCAACACGGGTGTCACCTACCGCTGCCTGGTGTTCTCGTTTGTGGAATACGAGGGGAAGAAGGAGCGCGAGGTGGTGACGTTCTACATCACCGACGACCTCAACCACGCCCCCGTGCGCCTCGACCTCTTCCTGCGTTTCGGCACGGCAAAGGCTTTCCTGCGGGAGCACAGCAACTTACGGAACCCGCAAACATCCATCGTCAGCACGAAATGAGCTCTTAGACATAGTTAATAAGGGTTAATTCCATGTGCGTTTTGCGCCAGTGCACTCTAAAAAAAGTTTAATTAGGGTGCAAAACGCCTCTGAGCGTTTGAATAAAATGCCCAAACATGATGCTCGTTTCAGGAAAAAAGCCTACCTTTGCGCCATGTTGAACTAAATACTTTTTATAATGGCAGCTAAGAATCTTCTCACCAGAGCCGAGTTCCAAGTGATGAGCATCCTCTGGAATCTCCCCTCTCAAAGCGGGTTTACCACCGACATACTCGCTCACTACGACGCCCCCAAGCCTGCCTACACCACCCTGGCCACCTTCCTGAAAATCTTGACGACCAAGGGCTTTGTCACGTGCAAGAAGCAAGCCAGCAAGCTCCACTACACAGCAAAGGTAGACAAGAAGAGCTATGCACGCACCTACCTCGAGCCGCTCAAGGACGTGTTCTTCGACGGCAACATCGCTACCGCCGTGGCTTTCGTCCTCGATGGCGAGGCGCTCACCGCCGAGCAGGCGGAGAACATCGCTCAGGCAGCGCGCAGCCGTGTCGTCACGGCAGCGTAGCAGGCACGCGCCCCACAAGCAACCGAACATCTTTTACCCCACACGATTAGAAGTTGTGTCCACGAGGCACAACCTCTTTTTTTTCGGCCTGCCATGAGGCCTGGCGCGCAGGGCGCGGGATGCCCGCACGCTGGCGCAAGGGGCCGACATGGCGAAGAGGGGTGTGGCACCGTCGATGGTGCCACACCCC
>JAFSVI010000197.1 GCA_017445145.1 Bacteroidaceae bacterium
ACCTGCTCATAATTCTCCCCACTCTCGATGTACTCCGTCACGAGCTTGGAGGCCCCGAAGAGCATGCGCTGGAAGTAGGCCTGCTCGGGCTCGCCCTGTACCTCGATGAGCAGCAGGTCGCCGTTCTCGTCCTGCGCCAGCAAATCCACGCGGTTGCTCTTGGACTCCTCGTCGTCCTTGTTGCTCTCGCTTTCGAGGAGGTTCTTGATGGTGATGGTCCTACCCAGTATCACGCTGACGAAGCCCTCGAGGACATCGTGGTTGGCTTTCTCGCGCAGGAGGTGCTTCAGCGCCCAGTCGAAGCTGATGAAGGTGCGTTTCTTTCGTGTCATGGCTGAATACAACTTTCTTAGGGTGTTCACAGCGCAAAAGTAGCGACTTCTGCCGTAATGGCCAAGGAAATCGCCCACTTTTTCCTTCCGGGCAAAAAAAAAGCCTCCCTGCGGGGTAGGCAGGGAGGCACCTTGTGGCGTCAGGCCACGCGCTCGAGTTTCTTGAGTATGGCGAAGATGAAGAGTGCGCTGAGCAGGCAGATGCCGGCCAGCACGGCCCAGATATAGGTGAGCTGCACGTTGGCGCCCCACAGGAGGCCGGGAATCTGCACCAGGAAGTTGCCGATGGCCGTGGAGGCGAACCACAGGCCCATCATCAGGCCGGCATACTTGGGCGGCGCCACCTTGGAGACGAAGCTGATGCCAATGGGCGAGAGCAGCAGCTCGGCAAAGGTCAGCACGAGGTATGTGCTCACGAGCCAGTTGGCCGACACGCGTGTGGCCTCGCCGCCGTCGGCGATGGCTTCGGCCTGTGCGTCGGGCAGGAGAAGGCCGATGCTGGCGCCTATCATGATGAAGAAGCCGCATGCCGCCACGAGCATGCCCATGCCAATCTTCTTGGGGCTCGACGGCTCGAGGCCCTTCTTGGCCAGCCAGCTGAAGAGGCTCACGCTGACGGGCGTGAGCATCACCACGAAGCAGGGGTTGAACTGCTGGAAGATGGGGGCATAGACGTCCACGGAGCCGCTGAGCTGAGTGTATTGCCATGCCAGGTAGCCTGCGGCAGCGGCGCAGATGGCGGCGGCGATGGCGCGCCCGCGACCCGTCTTGCTCTGGAACAGGCCGAAGAGGCCATAGACGATGAAGATGGATGCCACGAGGTTGGTGACGTCGAACATCATGCTCTGCACGCCGGTGCTCGTGGTCTGGGTGTAGTCGCGGGCGAAGAACGTCAGTGTGAGGCCGTTCTGGTGGAATGCCATCCAGAAGAAGATGACCACGGCAAAGACCAGGCACAGGCACACGATGCGCTCGCGTGTCTCGGCGGGCGTGAGCGTATCCACCACCTGTGCCTTCTCGGTCTTCTTGCCCTCGCCGGCCAGCACGTGGGCAAACCAGCTGCGGAAGGCGTAGTAGATGGCAATGCTCACGACGAGCGAGGCGCACGCCACGCCGAAGGCAAAGTGGTAGCTGTCGGCCTCGCTGATGCCCAGGTCTGTCTGTGCCCAGTTCATGATGGCTATGGCAGCCGTGGGTGCGAACATGGCGCCGATGTTGATGGCCATGTAGAAGAGCGAGAAGCCCGCGTCGCGGCGGTTGGCATAGAGAGGGTCGTCGTAGAGGCGACCCACCATCACCTGGAGGTTGCCCTTGAACAGGCCAGTGCCAAGGCTCACCAGCAGCAGGGCGATGCCCATGGCGGCGATGGCCAGCCAGTCGCCGCCGAGTGGCACGGAGAGCAGGGCGTAGCCCACGAACATGATGATGATGCCCGTGGTCACCATGCGGCCGAAGCCCCAGCGGTCGGCGGCGATGCCGCCTATGACGGGCAGGAAATAGACCAGCATGAGGAAGGTGGAGTAGATGGTGCTCGCCGTGCCGGTGGCAAAGCCGAAGTTGGCTTGTAGGAACAGGGCGAACACGGCGAGCATGGTGTAGTAGCCGAAGCGCTCGCCGGTGTTGGCCAGGGCCAGGGCCCATAGACCTTTGGGTTGGTTCTCAAACATAGAACGGGAGGTGGTTAGATGTACAATGTGGGGTGTGCGATGTTGTTAGACACAATGACACGGAGGAGCAGGGATGATGAGCAACCTCTGCGCCTCCGTGTCCGTGGGTTATGGCGGCTGTGGCGACAGCCGTGGGTGTGGCCTGTGCTTAGAAGAGAGGCGAGGGGTATGTGCCGTCGTCGACGAGGCTCTTGATGCGCTCCACGGTGCCGGGGCGGTCGGCGGCGTAGGTCACGCCGAACCACTTCGATGTGGTGTCGAGCACCTTCACGGTGGCGGTGCCTTCGTTGATGAGCTTATCCACCATGAGGGGGATGAAGAACTCGGCCTTGAGGTTCTGCATGTTCTTCGGGTCGGAGAGGAACTCCTTGAAGTACTCCTCGCTGTAGTCGAAGTAGTCGGGCGTGAAGCCCCACATGTTCATGCTCACAGGCACGTTCTCGCCGCCCACGGGCACCCACTTGTCGCCGTCCTTGTAGCAAATCTCGCCGTCGATGCGCTCTATCTCCGTGCGCTCCACCACGTCGGTGAGGTTGCCCTCGGCGTCCTTGCCGCACACGCCGCGCGCCACGGAACCGTTCTCCGACAGCGTGTTGCCCACGCGGAAGCCCACCATGGCATACTTGCCCTTGCTGCCCTCGGGCAGCTCAGAGAGGAACTTGCCGATGGTCATGAAGGCATCGCGGTTGTAGAAGTCGTCGCAGTTGATGACGCAGAAGGGTTCCTTGATGATGTCCTTGCCCATGAGCACGGCGTGGTTGGTGCCCCATGGCTTGACGCGACCCTCGGGCACCTTGAAGCCCTCGGGCAGGTCGTCCAGGGCCTGGAAGCACAGCTCGCAAGGCACCTGGCCCTCGTACTTCTTGAGGATCTGGTTGCGGAACTGGTCCTCGAAGTCGCGGCGGATGACCCACACGATCTTGCCGAAGCCGGCCTGGATGGCGTCGTAGATGCTGTAGTCCATGATTGTCTCGCCGTTGGGGCCGAGAGCGTCGAGCTGCTTGAGGCCGCCATAGCGGCTGCCCATGCCTGCAGCGAGTAGGAAAAGGGTAGGTTTCATAGGTTGATGTTGATGTTAATTGTGATGCAATATGTATGGTTTGTTGTTGATGTTGCGGTGGTGTGTTATTCCGTTGTGTCGTTGTTTCGTTGTGTCGTTATTCCGTTATATCGTTATTCCGTTATATCGTTATTCCGCTATTACGATATTTCGGAATACCGGTGACCGGCTTTCACGAGCCCCTGGCTCACACTATGCCCTGAGCCATCATGGCCTTGGCCACCTTCATGAAGCCGGCTATGTTAGCGCCGCGCACGTAGTTGACGTAGCCGTCGGGCTGCGTGCCGTACTTCACACACTGGGCGTGGATGGCGTGCATGATGCCGTGCAGGCGCTGATCGACCTCCTCGGCGCTCCAGCTGATGTGCATGGCGTTCTGGCTCATCTCCAGGCAGCTGGTGGCCACGCCGCCGGCGTTGACGGCCTTGCCGGGGGCAAAGAGCAAGCGTGCGTCCACGAAGGCATCGATGGCCTCGGGCGTGCAGCCCATGTTGGAAATCTCGGCCACACACGTCACGCCGTTGGCAATGAGCTGACGGGCGTCGTCGCCGTTGAGCTCGTTTTGGGTGGCACAGGGCAGGGCGATGTCGCATTTCTGCTCCCATGGGCGCCGCCCCTCGAAGAAGGTGGCCTCGGGGAACTCCTCGGCGTAGGGCGCACAGACGTCGTTGCCGCTGGCGCGCAGCTCCAGGAGGTAGTCGATCTTCTCGCCGCTGATGCCCTCAGGGTCGTAGATGTAGCCATCGGGGCCGCTGATGGTGATGACCTTGGCGCCGAGCTGCGTGGCCTTGGTGGCGGCGCCCCATGCCACGTTGCCGAAGCCGCTGATGGCCACCGTCTTGCCCTTGATGTCGATGCCACGGGTCCCGAGCATCTGGTTGACGAAATAGAGACCGCCGAAGCCCGTGGCCTCGGGGCGCACCAGCGAGCCGCCATACTCCAGGCCCTTGCCCGTGAGCACGCCGCTCCAGTCGCGGGTGAGACGCTTGTACTGCCCGAAGAGGTAGCCAATCTCGCGGGCGCCGACACCGATGTCGCCGGCCGGCACGTCAATCTCAGGCCATATGTGGCGGAAGAGCTCGCTAATAAACGACTGGCAGAAGCGCATCACCTCGCCGTCGCTCTTGCCGCGGATCGAGAAGTCCGAGCCGCCCTTGCCGCCGCCCATGGGCAGCGTGGTGAGGGCGTTCTTGAACGTCTGCTCGAAGCCCAGGAACTTCAGGATGCTCAGGTTCACCGAGGCGTGGAAGCGCAGACCGCCCTTGTAGGGGCCTATGGCCGAGTTGAACTGCACGCGGTAGCCCAGGTTCACCTGCACCTCGCCCTTGTCATCGACCCACGGCACGCGGAAGGTGATGATGCGCTCGGGTTCCACGAGCCGCTCTATGAGTTTGACGCGCTCCCATTCGGGGTGGCGGTTATATGTGTCTTCGATGGAGATGAGCACTTCACGCACGGCTTGCAGGTATTCCTTCTCGCCGGGGTGCTTGGCCTCCAGGTTGGCCATGATGGTTTCGATTTTCATTGTTAGCTAAGGTTTATAAGGGGTGTTGTTGCGTCGGTGACGCGATATTGTGACGGCAAAAGTAAGCCTTTCTCGTGAAACGGCAAAGGGTTTTCCGCAAAAACACACTCTTTTGGCGAATAATTGTCTGCCGCGTGTGGCTTGTTCGCCCTTTTTCGCTATCTTTGCGCCAGCATTAACGCCATCTGGCAATAACCAAACCACATACACACCACACCACCAACATGAAACACCTACTCATCATCATCATGGCATGCTTGGCGGCCATGGAGGCACAGGCACAGGCCCTCACGCTCGAAGCCCTAACCCGTGGCGACTATGCCGCACGGGGCATAGCGGGCATCACGCCGCTGGCCGACGGCGAGCGCTACACACAGCTCGCGGCCGACAGGCGCACCATCGTGGCTCATTCCTTCCGCACGGGGCAGCCCACGGAGGTGCTCTTCGACGTCGCTGCCACCAAGGGCGACGTGCGCTTGGAGGGCATCGACGGCTACATACTCAGCCCCGACGAGAAGAAAATCCTCATACAGACGGCCACCACGCACATCTACCGCCATTCCTTCACCGCTACATATTATATATATAATGTGCGCAACCGCACCCTCGTGCCCCTGTCCAAGGGCGGGCCGCAGGAGGTGCCGGCCTTCTCGGCCGACGGCACCATGGTGGCTTTCGTGCGCGAGGGCAACCTCTTCCTCGTGCAGATGCTCTTCAACAACGCCGAGACGCAGGTCACCAAGGACGGCCAGCGCAACAGCATCATCAACGGCAAGCCCGACTGGGTCAACGAGGAGGAGTTCAGCTTTGCGCGCGCCTTCACCTTCAACGCCGACGGCACCATGCTCGCATGGATACGCTACGACGAGACGGCGGTGCCGGAGTATTCCTTCCCCTGGTACAAGGGCCTGGCACCCGAGCGTGCCGAGTGTGCCGATTATCCCGGCGCTTACACCTACAAGTACCCCATCGCCGGGGCGCAGAACGCCACCATCAGCGTGCAGAGCTACGACATCAAGAGCCATGTCATACGCACCATGAAGCTGCCGCTCGATGCCGATGGCTACGTCACGCGCATCTTCCCCACCAACGACCCCGAGCGAATACTCTGCCTCACGCAGAACCGCCACCAGGACCGCCTCGACATCTATGCCGCCAACCCGCGCTCAACAGAGTGCCGACTCATCCTGCGCGACAACGTCGAACCATACATCACCGAGGAACCATACAAGCACTTCCAGACCACGGCCGACGGCTTCGTGCTCATGAGCGAGCGCAGCGGCACCAACCAGCTCTACCTCTACGACACCAACGGCACCCTGCGGCGACAGCTCACCGCGGGCACCGACATCGTCACCGACTTCTACGGCTACGACCCTGCCACCGCCACATGCTACTATGCTGCCACCGACGGCAGCCCGCTGCGACGCGCCGTGTTGCGCGCCGACGCCAAGGGCCGCGTGACGCGCCTCTCGCAGCAGGCGGGCACCAACCGCGCCGTGTTCGCCCGTGGCTACAAGTATTTCGTCAACGTGTTCAGCAACACGCAGACACCGCCCGTGACAACCATCAACGCCGCTGCCACAGGCAAGGTGCTCACCACGCTCGAGGACAACGCCGCCCTGCGCGCCAAGGTGGAGGCGCTGCAGCTGCCGGCGCCCGAGTTCTTCACCTTCACCACTTCCGAGGGCACGCAGCTCAACGGCTACATGCTCAAGCCCGCACAGGCAGCATCGCAGCGATGCCCGGTGGTGATGTTCCAGTACAGCGGCCCGGGGTCGCAGCAGGTGCTGGACTCGTGGCAGGTGGGCAACATGGGTGGTGCGCTCTATGAGCGCTACCTCACCTCGCTGGGCTTCGTCTGCGTGTGTGTCGATGGCCGCGGCACCGGAGGCCGCGGTGCGCAGTTCGAGAAGCAGACCTACCAGCACCTTGGGCAGCTCGAGGCGCGCGACCAGGTGGAGACAGCCCTTTACCTCGCCACGCTGCCCTTTGTCGATAAGGATCGCATCGGCATCTGGGGATGGTCCTACGGCGGCTTCATGACGCTCATGGCCATGACCGAGGGGCGCCCGGTGTTTGCCGCCGGCGTCGCCGTGGCCCCGGTGACGAGCTATCGCTACTACGACAGCGTATATACCGAGCGCTATATGCGCACGCCGCGTGAGAACGCTGCCGGCTACGACGACAACCCCATCACGCGCGCTGCCAACCTCCACGGCGCGCTGCTCCTGTGCCACGGCACGGCCGACGACAACGTCCACCTTCGCAACACCTCCGAGCTGACCGAGGCGCTCGTACAGGCCGACAAGCCTTTCCACCAGCTCGTATATACCAACCGCAACCACAGCATCTACGGCGGCAACACACGCCAGCACCTCTTCCGCAGCATCACCACGTGGTTCCAGCGCGAGCTGAAGTAGCCTTGCCCCCTAAGCTATGCCAACGACAAGCAACCCATACATAAAGCAGTTCCCCGAGCTGTGTAGCGACAAGAAGATTCTCTATGTCCACGGTTTTGCCTCGTCGGGCCAGAGCGGCACCGTAGGCCGCATACGCCAGGTGCTGCCGTCGGCCACGGTGGTGGCTCCCGACCTGCCTGTCAACCCGCAGGAGGCGCTCACGCTCCTTCACGAGGTGTGCAGCAGCGAGCAGCCTGACCTCATCATCGGCACCTCCATGGGCGGCATGTATGCCGAGCAGCTGGCGGGCTACGACCGCATCCTGGTGAATCCTGCCTTCTGCATCGCCGACACCATGGCGGCCCACGGCCTCACCGGCAAGCAGCAGTTCTTCTCGCCACGACGCGACGGCGTGCAGGAGTTCTACGTCGATAAACCGCTGGTGAAGGCCTACCGCCAGGCCACGGAGGGCAACTTCGCCAGCGCCGACGCCCCCGGCGAGCAGAAGCGTGTCTATGGTCTCTTCGGCGACGAGGACAACCTGGTCAATACCTTCGACCTCTTTGCCAGCCACTACCACAACGCCATCCCCTTCCACGGCGGACACCGCATGAGCGACCAGTCGTTCATGCACGCCGTGGTGCCCGTCATACGCTGGATCGACGACAGCCGACAGCGCCGCCAGCGGCCACAGATCCTCGTGGGCATGGAGACGCTCGCCGACGC
>JAFSVI010000027.1 GCA_017445145.1 Bacteroidaceae bacterium
ACAGCGAGGACGGCGGCTACGTCGAAGCCCTGACACGCGACTGGCAGCCATTGGCCGACATGCGTCTCTCGGCCCACGACGAGAACTGCCCCAAGAGCCAGAACACACACCTCCACATCATGGAGCCATATACCAACCTCCTGCGCGCCATGCAGGAAACGGGCACTGCCGATGCCTCAGCCATGCAGCACGTCAGGGGGCGGCTCAAGGACGTCATTGGCATCTTCATACACCACATACTGAATCCCGCCACAGCCCACCTCGACCTCTTCTTCGGCATGGACTGGAGCCGGAAGAGCCGGGGCGTGAGCTACGGTCACGACATAGAATGCTCGTGGCTGCTCGACGAGGCTGCCCACACGCTGGGCGATGAGGATGTGATAATGTCCGTACAACCCGTGGTGAGGCGCGTGGCTGCCGCCAGCAGGGAGGGCATCATGCCCGACGGCTCCATGGCCTACGAGGGTATGCCCGACGGCGGCCCAACAGACAGCGACCGCCACTGGTGGGTGCAGGCAGAGGCTGTAGTGGGTTTCCTGAACCTATGGCAGCACCACGGCGACGTGGAGGCGTTGGACACTGCCATCCGCCTTTGGAGCTACATCAAGGCACACCTCGTTGACCACACGCGCGGCGAATGGCTGTGGAGCATACGTGCCGACGGCACTCCCAACATCGACGACGACCATGCCGGCTTCTGGAAATGCCCGTACCACAACGGACGTATGTGCATGGAAATCATCGAGCGAATGCTGAACGGCCAAGGCAGCGGCTACTGATGGGCGTCACCATCGGTGTGTACGCGAAGGCGGTCGCCGCTGAGGTCCACGGGGAAGAAGTGGGGGATGCGCACTGTGCGGCCGCGCTGGTCCTTGGAGTGGTGGTGTACGGACATCATCCACTGTCCGTCGAAGCGACGGAAGAGCATGGAGTGGCCGTAGCCCGGAGGCGTGATGGGTTCGGCGTCCTGTAGCCACGGTCCGTCGATGGTGCCGCTCTCGGAGTAGGCCACGCCCTGCGTATATACGTCATAGACCCACGACGTCCACAGCATGCCGAGGCGGCCTGTGGCGGTGCGGAACAGCCAGGGGCCGTCGGTGACCTTGTTCCAGGTGACGCGGCCCTGATCGTCGCGCTCGCGGCTCCACGGAGAGTCGCTGGCTCGGAAGAGCACCTTTGGCGCGCCCACGGTGCCGCTGAGGTCCGGCTTGAGCTGGATGCTCTCGATGGTGCCGTTCCAGTTCTGAAGCCATTCGCCGCAGAACACCATGTAGGGCGTGCCGTCGGGTTCGCGCCAGAAAGTGCCATCAAGAGTGGGACGGTCGGCCGGCAGGTAGGCGGCATCGCCAAAGGCCCGGTACGGACCCATGGGGTTGTCGGCGCGCAACACCTGCGAAGCGCGGCGCTCGATGACGTTGCCCCGCACGGTGTCGATCGTCACCGCCTGATTGGTGAAGGTGGCGAAGTAGTAGTAAAGGCCGTCGCCCGTGGTGTGGAGCTCGGCGGCCCAGATCATTGGGCGGGGACCCATCCAGGAACCTTCTTCGAACTCGGTGACGCGGAACGGCCCTTCCCACCTCTGCAGGTCGGCACTGCGCCACATCATGCCGCCGGTGCCGGTCATGTAATACATGTTGGTCGTCGGGTCGGCCAGCACGGCTGGGTCGCTGAGGCGGATGGAGTCGGTGGGAACGCCAGTGCGCACCCGCATGGGGCGCTGGGCAGTGGCCATGAGCGGCAGTAACGCCAGCAAGAGAAATAGTCTTTTCATGGGTATATGGGGTTATGGTGCGAGAAGCTGTTCCACCCTGTCGCGGCACTGCTCCATGAGCCATTTGGGCGTAGAGGTGGCACCGCAGATGCCTATGGTAAGCTCTGTGGGGGCGGCAGTGCGTGGTGCGAGGTACTCGGCGCATATCTCGTCGGGCGACGACACCATGTATGAACATGGATTGACGCTCTGGCACTCGCCAAAGAGCACACGCCCATTGCTGCTCTTATGCCCGCAGACGAAGAGCACCACATCATGGCGCGCAGCGAAGTCGCGGATGTGGGGCATGCGGTTGGCCACTTGTCGGCAGATGGTGTCGGCAAAGGTGAAGTGCGCCGTGGGGGCTATGTGGTCGCGGATGTAGTCCACCACCTGGCGGAAGCCCTCGAGCGACTTTGTGGTCTGACTGTAGAGCGCGATGTCGCGCGTGAAGTCGAGGCGCCGGGCATCGTCGGGGCTTTCGATGACGATGGCCGTGCCCTCGGTCTGCCCCACGAGGCCGAGCACCTCGGCGTGGCCGGGCTTGCCGAAGATCACGATTTGTCGCGTGCGTGACGTGTCGCTGTCATACTCGCGCTTGATGCGTTCCTGCAGATGCAGCACGACGGGGCATGTGGCGTCTATAATATTAATATGGTTCGCGCGCGCACGAGCGTAGGTCTCTGGTGGCTCACCGTGGGCACGCAGCAACACGTTGGCATCGTGGAGCTGCTCAAACTGTTCGTGGTCGATGGTGCGCAGCCCGAGTTCGCCGAGACGCTCCACCTCGCGGCCGTTGTGGACGATGTCGCCCAGACAATAGAGGTCGTGGCCGCGTTGCAGCTCCTCCTCGGCCTTGCCTATGGCACGCGTGACGCCGAAGCAGAAGCCCGACCCCGTGTCTATCTCAATCTTCGTCATGTCGGTGTGAGTGTGTGAACCATGGCGGCATCAGCGCGACGGCGTCAGCGCGTGAGTTCGTGGAAGCGGTCGAGCAACCACTGTTTCTGCTGGGCTATGGTGAGGTTGCTGTTGTCGAGCACAAGGGCGTCGGGCGCCTGGCGCAGCGGTGCCACGGCGCGTGTGCTGTCGATGCGGTCGCGCTCGCGCAGGTTGCGCAGCACGTCGTCGAAGTCGGGCTGCTCGCCCTTGACACAAAGCTCGTCGTAGCGCCGGCGTGCGCGTATCTCGTCGGACGCGGTGACAAACACCTTCATCTCGGCATGAGGGAACACCGCCGTGCCTATGTCGCGGCCGTCCATGACAATGCCGCCCTTGGCTCCCATCAGCTGCTGCTGTGCCGTCATGGCGGCGCGCACGAAGGGTATTGCCGCCACGGGGCTGACATGGCTGCTCACCTCCATGGTGCGTATGTCGGCTTCGACGTTCTCGCCGTTGAGCAATGTCTGTGGGCGTCCTGTGGCAGCATCGAGACCGAAGGCCACATGCAGCTGGGGCATTAGAGGTTCGAGGCGGGCAGTGTCGATGGTGCCGTCGGGACGCACCAGGCCCTGCCGCATGCAAAACAGCGTGCACGCGCGGTACATGGCACCGCTGTCGATGTAGATGTAGCCTATCTCGCGGGCCAGGTCCTTGGCCATGGTGCTCTTGCCGCACGAGCTGTGGCCGTCGATGGCTATGGTTATCTTCTTCATAAGAGCTATGTTGATGTGAATGACAATACTTGGTCGCCGGCGCGCCTCACAGGGTGTACTGAGCATTGACCATGAAGCTTGGCACGGAGATGTGGTATTTGGCGTAGGAGAACCCTATCTTGACCTTCTTCAGGTTCAGGCCAGCGCCAAAGCACAGGCCAGCGCCATGGCTGCCGCCAGCGGCCTTCATCTCGTAGGCACGGCGGAAGTTATAGGCCGCGGAGATGTAGAGCTGCTTCATGGGTATGACGTCAACGCCCACGAGGAAATGGCTCGTCAGCTTGCGGCCGAAGCCCACGGAGCCGCCGGAAGGGTTGTAGAAGTCCGACGACGCCCAGCGCGTGAGGTCGGTCAGCGTGACAGAGAACTGCAGCGGAGCACCCGAGAGGCGCTGTGTGATGCCCAGCCGCAGGTCGATAGGCAGCGGTTCGTGGTGGTCGCCGAAGCGCTTCACCTGACCTCCCGCGTTGGCCAGCACGAGCGATGCGCTGAAGCCCTTGGCCTCGTTGTAGAAGTTAAGCCCGATGTCGATGCCCAGGCCCACCGACGAGAAACCACCATACTTGGAATAGATGAACTTGCCCGTGGCGCCGCCGGAGAGGTATTCCGTCAGCATGTAGGCATAGCCGCCGGTGAGGCACATGTCGAGAGCCGAGAAGTCGCCCATGACGACGCCATCGACAGTGGTCTCGGCCATGCTGCCATAGCCCACAAACTGCGCCCCGACGCCCCAGGAGCCGCGCTCGCCATGCGCCATGACCCACGAGGCATTGCCGGCCTTGCTGCCGCGCATGTAGGTCATGAAGCCGAGGTTGATGGTCCGGTCCGAGACGTTGGACATCAGGGCCGGGTTCTGGAAGAGCAGCGCGGCGTCGTCGTCGGGCAGCGTGGTGTTGGTGCCGCCGAGCGCCATGGCGTGCGACGAGGTGGGCAGACGCAGGAAGTCGAACACCGACGTGGCCCCGCTCTGTGCCGCCACGGGGGCGGCACAAACGAGCATCATGGCGGCGAATATGTAGCGAAGTGTGGAGTGCATGGTTGAAAACGCGTGCAAAGTTACGTATTTATTCTCTATAATAACGTTTGTAAACCGCATTTTGGGGTGCTTAAAGGCGTTTTTTTGAAAAAAAAGGCTTCTTTTGCAAAAAAAAAGCCTCAAAGGAATCGTGTTGTAAAAAAATTGTGCTACTTTTGTGGCGTTGAGGCGTGAAAAACGCCATTTTTCGAGCAATATAATAACACTAAATACCACTATGGAAGAAATTAAGTCAATGACTGACGAGCTGCGCGGCCAACGCGGCACAAGCCTGCTCCTGGGCTATGTGCTGGTACTCGCGCTGATGTTCGTGGCTTTCGAGTACACGACACGAGAGATCAAGATTCAGGAGTTCGAACCCATCTACGAGAGCGCCTTTGAGGAGGACATGATTCCCATCACGACTCAGAAGGAAGTGATGGCACCGCCCCCCGCCGCCGCCCCTAAGGTTGCCGAGATCCTCAACATCGTTGACAACGAGACAGAGCTCAACGAGGAGGAGGTGCAGACCTCCGAGGAAGTGAACCAGGCCATCAGCACCGCCACTGGCGACGGCGCCCCGACGGCCGTTGTGGCAGCCCCCGGCCCCGTGGGTCCGGTGCGCGAGGAGTCCGACGACGACCGCATCTTCGAGGTCGTGGAGGAGAACGCCCAGTTCCCCGGCGGCGACGATGCGTGCTACAAGTGGCTCTACGACCACATCAAATACCCTTCCATAGCTCAGGAGCAGGGCATCCAGGGCCGCGTGTTCGCCCAGTTTGTGGTGAACAAGGACGGCTCCATCGTCGATATCAAGATCACCCGCTCGCCCGACCCCTCCCTGTCCAAGGAGGCCGAGCGCGTCATCGGCATGATGCCCCGCTGGAAGCCGGCCCGCCAGGGCAACAAGCCCGTTCGCTCGCGTTTCAACCTGCCCATCATGTTCAGGCTGCAATAAGCCCACACACCGCGACACCACACCTGGAGGCTGCCCAGACACCCTGCGGCAGCCTCCGCTGTTAAAACCGCCACACCCACCATGCACACACCCCAGCAACTCCTCGACATCTTCAACCAAGCGCTGGCCGCCATGCCCCTCGACCGGCAGCCGCGCGGCCTCTACGACCCCGTGCGCTACGTGCTCTCGCTCGGCGGCAAGCGCATACGCCCCGTGCTGATGCTCATGGCCTACGAGCTCTACCGCGACGACATAGAGAGCATCATGCCCATAGCCCTGGGCATCGAGACCTACCACAACTACACACTCCTCCACGACGACGTCATGGACCGCGCCGACGTGCGCCGCGGCAAGCCCACCGTGCACCGCGTGTGGGACGACAACAGCGCCATCCTCAGCGGCGATGCCATGCTCGTGCTGGCCTACCAGCTCATGAGCCAGGCGCGGCCACAGGTGCTCAAAGACGTGCTCGACCTGTTCACCACCACGGCTCTCGAGATTGGCGAGGGTCAGCAGTATGACATGGAGTTCGAGAAGCGCCTCGACGTGAGCGAGCAGGAATACATCGAGATGATACGTCTGAAGACCTCCGTGCTGCTGGCCTGCGCCCTCAAGCTCGGCGCCATGCAGGCCGGGGCTCCCGATGCCGACAGCCGCCACCTCTACGCCTTCGGCGAACACCTGGGCCTGGCCTTCCAGCTTCAGGACGACCTCCTCGATGTCTATGGCGACTTTGCCACCTTCGGCAAGCGCATCGGCGGCGACATCCTCGAGGGGAAAAAGACATTCATGCTCATCAACGCCCTGCGCCTGGCCACCGACAGCCAGCGCGCCGACCTCGAGGCTTGGCTTCAGCGCCCCACCGATGGCAGCAATCCCCTCGCCTGCCAGGCAGAGGAGAAGATAGCTGCCGTGACGGCCGTCTACGACGCCGTGGGTGTGCGCCAGCTGGCAGAGGCGAAGATTGCCCACTACTTCGACGCCGCCTTGGACGACCTCGAAGCCGTTGCCCTGCCCTCCGAGCGTAAGCAGCCGCTGCTCGCGCTGTCGCGCTCACTGATGGGCCGGCAGAGCTGAGCACGTAGTGCGACGTTCTGACTTCCCACTGCGGGGGTGACAATCCGCAACGGATTATACTAATTACACGAATTGCCTCCGGCTCGGCTTGGCATATTTCTAATTCAACGAATTGGCTTCGCCCCGCTGACAGGCACCCCGCACCCACCACGCTCCAATTCTCACCCACCAATTCCCACCCCGCACCCACCACTTCCCAGCTCATACCCACCACTTTCCACCTCACACTCCACACTTCCCACTCAGCATTTTGATCGACACCCATTCCCATCTCTACGACGAGGCTTTCGACAACGACCGCGAGGACGTCATCACACGCGCGCGCAACGCGGGTATATATAAGGTGTTCCTGCCGAACATCAATGCCGCAACCATAGCGCCCATGCTCAGCCTCTGCCACGCACATCCCGCCTTCTGCCACCCCATGCTGGGGCTGCACCCAGAGGATGTGCGCCCCGACTGGCAGCAGGTTCTCGACGACATGGAAAGCCTCCTCCAGGACCCCGGCCACCCCTACATCGCCATCGGCGAGGTAGGCTTGGACTTCTACTGGGATGTCACCTACCGCGAGGAGCAGATAGCGGCCTTCGCCCTCCAGGTGCAGTGGGCCACGACCTACGGCCTGCCGCTGATGGTCCACACGCGCAACGCCCACCGCGAAGTGGTGGACACCATAGACAGCAACACCCCACCCCACAGCACCGCGCACAACACCGCCACACCCGGCGCCACGACCCACGACGGCCCCACGGCCCCCACCCCCACGGGCGGCGCCGCGCTGTGGGGCGTGTTCCACTGCTTTGGCGGCACGGAGGAGGAGGCTTCCGAGCTTCTCGCCCACGAGGGGTTCATGCTCGGCATAGGCGGCGTGGTGACCTACAAGAAGAGCCGTCTGCCCGACGTGCTGCGCGCCGCTGTGCCACTCACGCGCATCGTCCTCGAGACCGATTCGCCATATCTCGCACCCGTGCCACACCGCGGCAAGCGCAACGAAAGTGCCCACCTCACACACGTCGCTGCGGCGCTGGCCAACGTGTATGGCTGCACACCGCCCGAAGTGGCACGTATTACGACGCAAAATGCACAAAAAGTATTCAAAAAAGCCTTTGTAACCCCACTTTTCGAGCCTAAAAGCACGAAAAATGCTTAAAATTGTTAAGTTTTTGCCCCAAAATAGTGAAGGTAAGCAAAAAAAAAGATATTTTTGTAGCGCAATTATGCTGATACGATACAATTAAAATAACAAATTCATTCATCATTAAACCAAAACAAAATGAAAAAGTATTTTGCAATTGTTGCAATGGTGGCTGCCTGCACCTTTGGCATGACACCCTCAGTGATGGCTCAGGACGAAGTGGCTGACGAGGCTACAGCAACCGAGCAGATCGACACCCTCAACCAGGACAGCGCTGCCGTGGAGGAGCCTGTAGCAGCCGAACCCGCCGTGGAGGAGACCGTAGCCCCCGTGGAGGAGGAAGAAGGCCTGCACAAGACCCTCAAGACAAAGTTCATCGAAGGTGACGCAGGCTTCATGAGCCTCGTGGCCATCGCCCTCGTCCTCGGTCTGGCATTCTGCATCGAGCGCGTCATCTACCTCACGCTGGCCCAGGTGAACACCCGCAAGTTCCTTGCCACCCTGGCCGAGAAGGTCAAGGCCAACAAGATTGACGATGCCATAGCCTACTGCGCCGGCACTCGCGGCCCCGTGGCACAGATCTCGAAGAAGGCCATGCAGAACCTCAACAGCGACGACCAGAACGACATCGCCACCATCGAGCGCAGCATCAACATCGAGGCCGAAGTGCAGGGCGCTTACCTCGAGGAGAACTGCTCCTGGATCACACTGTTCATCGCCATGGCCCCGTCACTCGGCTTCCTTGGCACTGTGATTGGTATGGTGCAGGCCTTCGACGACATCGAGCGCGCCGGCGATATCAGCCCGACCGTCGTGGCCGGAGGTATGAAGGTGGCCCTTATCACCACCATCTTCGGTATCATCGTCGCCCTCGTGCTGCAGGTGTTCTACAACTACATCCTGAGCCGCGTCGAGGCCCTCAACTCCAACATGGAAGAGGCCGCCATGAGCCTTCTCGAGATGTGCGTCAAGAGCCCCAAGTGCAAGAAGTAAGCACGGCTCCACTACCATTTGACCCTTCACCCTTTGCTGCGCCAAGGAGCCATCCCCGCGCCAGTAAACCGTCAAATAGTGTATGAATCGCAATTTGTAAACGACATTATAGCAAAGCAAACTATGAAACTCGAAAAGCTTTCAAATATGGTGCTGTACTGCACGATTGGCATCGGTGTTGTCTGCTTCCTCCTGTTCTTCCTGGTGGACTACAACAACATGGATTTCGACGGCGTGCACGTCTCCCCGGCCCTGACCGACCTGGTCCTCATCCTCATGTACTTGCTCGTAGCTGTCACCGCAGGTGCCACACTGTGGAGCCTCATCCGCGGTTCCGTCGTCAACTCCGGCAACATGGGTCCCAACCCCACGGGCATCCCCAGCGGCAAGATCACGCTCTGCACATGGGGCTTCGTCATCATCGTGCTCATCATCGGCGTTGTGCTCGGTCTGGGCGAACCCGACTTCACCACCGTCTCCGGCAAGACCACGTCGGGCAGCATGGTGACCGTGGTTGACATGTGGCTCATCGCCATCTATGCCCTCGCCGTGGCCGCCATCGCCGCCGTTGTGGTGAGCATGAGCGGCTGGCTCACCAAGAGTGCCACCCCCGCGGAGTAACGCCGCCAAGTGCACTCACAGAGCACCTCTCTAATTTGTAGAATCGCAAAACCGTAAACCCCAACTATGGCAAGAAAGAAGAAAAAGGTGCCAGGGCTGAACTCCAGCTCCACAGCTGACATCTCCTTCATCCTGCTCATCTTCTTCCTGGTGACAACGTCCATGGACACGGACATGGGTCTGGCCCGCCGCCTGCCGCAGCCGCCAGAGCCCAATCAGGAGGATGCACAGATTGATGTGAAGGAGCGCAACGTGCTCAACGTTCGCCTCAATGCAGCTGGAAACCTCATGGTCAATCACGACTTCATCGATGTCATGCAGCTCCGCGCCCGCGCCAAGGAGTTCATCGAGAACCGCAACAACCTCTCGACGCTCCCCGAGAAGCATGCCAAGAACATCGAAGGCCTGGGCCAGTGCTACGTCACCGACAAGCACGTCATCTCCGTGCAGACCGACCGCGGCACGCCCTACAACGTCTATTTCCTGGTGCAGAACGAGCTTGTGGCAGCCTACAACGAGCTTCGCGACGAGCTGGCCATCGCCAAGTTCGGACGCCCCTACGAGCGTCTGTCCGAGGACGACCAGGTGGCCATCCGCACATACTATCCCCAGAAGATTTCTGAGGCCGAACCTAAAAACTATGGAGGGAACTAATTATGGCAAAGAAACAAGGAAACCGCGAAATGCCTGAGATGAACACCTCATCTCTCCCCGACCTGATCTTCACGATCCTGTTCTTCTTCATGATTGTTACCACCATGCGCGAGGTGACGCTGAAGGTGAAGTTCACCGTGCCCTCGGGCACCGAGCTCGAGAAGCTGGAGAAGAAGTCGTGCGTGTCGTTCATCTACGTGGGTCCGCCCACCGACCAGCTGCGCGCCCAGATGGGTTCCGGCACCCGCATCCAGCTCAACGACCGCTACGCCGAGCCGCGCGAGGTGATGGACTTCGTCGCCCAGGAGCGCACCACGATGTCCGACCCTGCCTCTCAGGTCATGTCCATGAAGATTGACCAGAACACGCAGATGGGTATCATCACCGACATCAAGGAAGTGCTGCGCAAGTCGTGGGCACTGAAGATCAACTACTCAGCCACACGCCGCAACTGACGGGTGCCCGCACCCGGCCACGTTGCCGTGCCGCTTAACGCCACAGGCCCCGGGGCATCCCCGGGGCCTGTTTTTTTGTGTGCCGTGGTGGGTGGCGACGGCGTCGGCAGCGTTTTTATTGCAGCATCTTGGCAATCTGGTTCTCCGTGGCATGGGGCAGAAGGCGCGCGAGGTGGTCCGTCATGCGGCACCACGACTCCTCGGGGCTTCGCTCGCACACACACGCCTCGCGGCCCAGCAAGCGTTCGGGCGTGGTGAGCAACGACCACCCGAAGCCATACTCACGGCCATGCTTGTCCGTGGGATAGACAAAATCCTCGGTGACGATGTAGCACGCCATCTGCAAGCGACCGACATAGCCGTCGAAGCGCGAGCGCAGGCTGCCCTTGGCGCCGCCGCCCGTGAAGCCGCAGGCGGCACGCAGCTCACGCGCCACCATGCTGCCCTGCTCACGCAGCGTGGAGAGTATGGTGTTTTCTATGCTCCCCTCCTCGGGCATGGCATGGCGGCTGCGCCGCCAGTTGTAGAAGTCGGGCCACCACTCACGGCTGACAAAGCCCGCCTTGCCGGCGAAGAACTTGCCATAGAGGCTCACGCCGTCGCGCACCACCGACCCTTTCCACTGCCACAGGGGCCACTCCCACGAGCCGTCGGCGAAGCGCGTGTAGCGGCATTCCTCGGCCATCAGGCTCTCGGCATCAAAGCCCGGTATGCCGCTGTCGAGCAGCGGCAGAAAGCCAACATGCCGCACAAAGTCCATCAGCTCGGGGCATGAGTGCAGCCGCTGGTGCAGACCGGCGACACCATTACCCCCCTGATGACGTGCGAAGAAGTCATCTAATGAAGCCATATTCAAAGTGTTGAGTGTCTGACATTGTCTGATTGCGCCGCAAAGGTACGCAATCGTGGCGACATACGAAAGCATTTTGGAAAATGATTGTCCACAATCGAAGTCGGTCAACAAAATTAGCCTACAATTAGAACGTAAAGACACGACAACGCAAAGAAATTATCCTCTGCGTCCCTGCGCCGTTGCGTTCCAGACTCATCATGCCCGTTGGTTTCGAATAGTTGCCAACCATTATTGCCATGCGGCTTACCCCCCATAGGCCATGCGGCACTCACGCCTCCGCCCTTGCCAGATGCCTGCGGCCAATGCCGTGGCGAGTTGCGTAGCTTGCCGCGGCATGTTTAGAAGCTTGCCACGGCATGTTGCGGCGATTGCCGCGGCATGTTGCGGCGATTGCCACGGCAAGGCGCGTCGCACATGCTCTCATTTGCGAGGGTAAAGCGGCTAATCAGAGCACATAGAGCACAGAATATGTCAAAAAAATACACGTGTTAAGTTATTTTTAACACCGACGAGCATCAGACAACCGCAAAAAGAACGTATATTTGCGGCTCGGAGAGTGTGCGCAACACCCGCGCGCAGCCCTCTCATTGCCTTCGGCGCAACAACTCAATATACTCAATATTTACTTTATTCAATCTTTTCACACTATGAAGAATAAACACTTCTTCTTAGCCTCTGCGCTATTAATGGCAAGCGTGGGGGCGTCGGCACAGACGGACGTCACAAGCACGTACCTGACCAATGCCGACTTCTCG
>JAFSVI010000198.1 GCA_017445145.1 Bacteroidaceae bacterium
AGCGTGTTGATGTCTATGGCCAGTCCGCGGGCATGTTTGGAGAGCGTGGTGCTGCCGGCGATGGTGCGGTAGCAGAAGCTCGACGAGTTGTTGTCGCGCATCTGTGTCTCGTCGTCGGCGTCATAGACGTCGGGCAGTAGCATGCGCTGTATGGGGTACTTGGCATCGAAGAGCTGGCGCAGGATGCCGGCCACGCGGTCGGCACTCTTGGCGTTGACAATCATCTCGCCCACATGCATTTGGTTGTCGAGGTCCCAGTGCAGTGCGCGGATGTGTCGCAGGTCGTCGCGCCCGATGTAGGGGTTCTCCTTGTAGGTCTTGCCCTGCATCCGTGCCCACACCGCGTCGGGGATGGGTTCAGCGGCAAAGCATTTGTCTAAGCCGCCAAAGGCATCCACGGCCTCCTGGCTCACCGTGCGCCCGGCCTGCCACTCTGTGAGGGCGCGCGTGTCGGTGGGGAAGGTGAAGTCGGTCTTCACCACGCCGTCGCCGTAGATGGTCTTGAAGTCGTCGCGCATGGAGATGACGTGGTAGCCTTGGTCGCGCCACTGCTGGCCGAGGGTGAGCGCTTTCTCGCGGTTGGCATGGTCGCGGGCGTCGTCGTCGGCAATGAGCATGAAGGCGGCCGTCTTGTAGGCGGTGTTGCTCAGGGCGTAGTTGTGCATGGCGCAGTCGCCGCCGCTGTTGCCGAAGGAGAGCACCGGCACCTTGCCTATCTCCTGCGAGATCTGGAGCACCTTGTTGGTCTTGAGGTTCTTGATGATAAGCTCGTCGGTGCGCACGAGGTCCTCCTCGCGGCCCATGGTGTAGTTCACGCCCTGCTCCGTGCCCTGGCTGGAGGAGACGAGCTTCACGTCCATGCCGATGACACGGTTGGGCTCGATGCCTATGGCCTGCACCAGCGCGCGGCAGATGAAGCGGTCGGAGCCGCTGACGACGTAGTATGTGAAGCCGTTGGCCTTGAGGTAGTCGAACACCTCGAGCATGGGCTTGTAGAAGCTCTCGCCATAGGTCATGCCCGCGAAGCCGTTGGCAGTCTGCCGGGCGTAGGCCTTGACGTAGGCGTCAAACTCTGCGAGCGTCATGCCGCTGTAGGCCTTGGCGGCGGCGTAGGCGTGCTTCATGTCGAAATGGTCGGGCAGCTTCTTGCCGCTGCGCACGAAGTCGCGGATCTCCTGAGCCGTCTCCATCACGTCCTTAGGTGCCTGGTATGAGACATCGTCGAGGGCGCGATATTCCAGCAGGTTGTACTCGAAATACGTTGGATAGAGCTCGCCCACGAAGGTCCCGTCCATGTCGAAGGTGGCGATGCGGTCCTCCTCCTTGATGAAGTTGGGGGAATCGGGGTTGGTGACGTCTGCCACATAGTCTTGCAGCGCTGTCAGCGCCTCACATTGGTTCCACAGCGTGAAATACTCTTTGGCTGTAGGTTGCACCACCAGGCTGTCGTCGTTCTTGCTGCACGATGTCAGCACCGTGGCGCCATTGATGGTGAGTAGGGTGATGAGCACCCATAGGTTCATTCTTTTCATGTCTTTACTCGTTGAATTGCGTTTGCGGCTGCAAAATTACTCATTTTTTCTCTGATGACATTTCTTTTACTTGAGAAAATCACACACACCAGCGAATAAAGGCTCTCAATCACCCCCCATGTATCACCCATAGTCATCATGAACGTGGGTGTTGCCCTGTCGGCGCTCGGCACCTTCGTGCGTTGTATGGATATGGGCCCCGCCCCTCCTTCCCCCTCCCTCCTCCTCCCTCCCCGTTTTTTCGTCCATTGCGTGTGGCTGTCTGCCGCACATCCCTCCCCTCTCTGCCGCTCCCTCCCCCTTCGCAGCTCCCTTTCGCCCCCACTTCCCCTCCCTCCCCGTTTTTTCGTCCGTTGCGTGCGGCTGTCTGCCGCACATCCCTCCCCTCTCGGCCGCGCAGCGCCCCCATGCCAATCCGCTCCCAGCCTCCCAGCTTTGTGCAATGCAGCGCCCATCTTCCACCCCCTTGCGGGGGCAGCGGAACCATGGCTTGTGCGGCTGTCGATGGCACATCTTTTTTTAACCTTTGGCACCGCCAAAGGTTAAAAAAAGCTATAGCCTCTAAGAATTAACTTTTATTAACGGGGGGGGGTAGGTAATCGTTAAAATTGTCTGTACTTTTGTGCGCTTTTAGAGGCAACTCTCTTTTGCGATGGCAATTTCCCATGCGATTTTGCCCGCTCTGTCGCCACATACAGCCAGCGCACCGCACCTGCAGGGCCGCCCTATTAGCACCTATTTATATATAACACCGCTAATAGAGCGCACAGCCCGCATGAACGCCAAGGAATATACCGCCCGCATCGACCGGGTCTTCAGGGAAAACAGCCCCGAGGACATCTGTATGTTCCTGTCCGTGCGTGCGCTGAAAAGCCCCTACCTCGGCTACATCCTGCTCCACCAGTTCAACTCGCCCGCCAAGGTCGGGGATGCCCGCTCGCGTGTGCAGCAGTGTTTCCTCGCCCCCGCCGACGAGCGCGAATACTTCCGCTCGCGGCTCGACTGGCGCCAGGTGGACCTCAACCTTGGGCGCATCATGCAGGAGGCGCTGGAGCTGGAGCGCCAAGGCGACGCCGTCGGTGCCGTGGAGATAGCGCGCCAGGTCATCGTCCTCACCTATCAGGAGTACCGCGACGACCACCCCTCGCTCAAGTCCGACGACATCAACCTCAACTTCCACACCACCGAGGCCCTCGACCTGCTGCGCCGTGTGCTCCTCGACAATGCCTACGGCCTGCCGGCCGACGAGCGCCGTAGTCAGGCCCTGGCCTTCACGCGGGATGTCATCTCCATCCAGTCCAAGGACCGTTTCTGCCCCATCACGCAGTTCCTCAACGATGCCAAGGCCATCACCATGACGGCCAAGGGCTATGCCGCCGTGCTCATCCGTAAGATAGAGGCCCTTCCCGCCCCCGACAGCTACCCCTACGTCGGCCAGTTGGCCGAGCACTATTTCGGCCGTGCTGCCGCACGCAAGAGAAAACGCCGTGAGGGCGACTTCGAGCAGGGCATGGACCTCGTGCGCCGCTTCCCCGGCTGCCATCAGGCCCATCAGGCACTGGTGGGCTACCTGCGCACCGAGGTCGCCGCCATGCCCGTCAACACCCACTACGAGTTCATCTTCCGACCCTCGCATATCGACGACGGCTGCCGCGCCATCGCCATCCGTCTTTCCGCCGATGCCCGAAAGGTCAGGGAAACGCTTGCCAAGGGTCAGACCCTGCAGGCCGTCACCTCCTACCTGCAGATGCTCCGTGCCATGACCGCCCACTTCATCGCCGACGGGCATTTCCGCCACTCCACCGACCACTATGCCCCCGACGCCGTGCTGCGTGAACTCCATGCCGCCATCGCCGACGCACCCCTCCCCATCGAGGACCGCGCCCTCGTCGAAGCGGGGCATGAGGTTATTTGCGAGAGCGAATGCCACCAGCGCTACGGCTATCCCTCATACCTAACCCAACAAAGCCCCCACGCAACATAGCTTGTAACATCACCATCGTGCTGCCATCACACCCCGGCCCGCAGCGACCCGCTGCCACGGCCACCCCCACCGAGACTGTCAACCCGATTATTAACCCCGACGAACATTCCAAGATACCGCCAACAGATGTCGTTGACGGCGCCGGAGGCGTGTCAGCCCGGGCGGATGCGTCGGTGGAACATGTTGATAATGAGTGCAAATGGTATGTGGCATACGTCATGCCGCGGTCAGAGAAGAAAGTCTGCGAGGCTCTCATCAATAAACCCCTTGAGGCGTATATACCCACGCGCTGGGAAATCCACGTCTGGCGCAATGGCCGCCGCAACAAAGTGGAGCAGGTGCTTATCCCGGGCGTCGTATTCGTGAAGGTGTCGCGTAAGAGGCTGGCAGAAGTGCGTGCCGTTCCTAATGTCCATTCCTTCATGATGGATCCTGCCAGACGAGCCAGCAAGCGGGGCGCGCAACCTTTCGCCATTATCCCCGAGGCCGAGATGCACCTCCTGAAGGTCATGGTGGGACAAGAAGAGTTCAACGTCGAGTTCTCTACCCAGTTCACCCTCGGCGAGCATGTCTCCATCCTCGGTTTTGAAGCCTTCGGCGACACAGCGCAGATTGTCAGGCTTCCCGGCAAGAACTCCACCTACGTCGGCGTCCGCGTCAGCTGCCTTGGCTGTGCCTACATGGAGGTCCCTCGCGAGCGGATCATCAAGGCAAAAGCTTCAGCCACAAAAGCATCATTCTCCCCGCTCTAACCTGTTCGCTTGCCAAAGTAGGAATCTCGCTTGAGCCATGCCGAGGTGCCGCCGATTTCCGGGGCTTACCTCACGGAGCGCTTGGTTCTGAATTCCGTCTGCAAAGGTATTGCGCCAGAAACCCATTACATCATTAAAAATCATTAAATATCATCATGATTAATGTTGGAATTATCGGTTGTGGCTTCGTTGGCGGAGCCCTCAAAGATTGGTTGGAACACAACAACCCCGAGTGCAAGCTCTTCATCAGCGACCCTCCCAAGGGCTACAATGATGATCTGAGCCAGATTGACATCGCATTCCTTCAGATTCACGTTCCCACTGAGGACGACGGCACGCAGGACCTGCGCCTGATGAAAGAGCTGATTAAGAACCTCCCCGATGTTCCCGTCTTCGTGCGCACCACCATCCTGCCCGGCACCAGCGACATGCTTTCCCGCGAGACAGGCCACCAGGTATGCTACATGCCTGAGTTCCTCACCGAGCGCACCCACATCGAGGACTTCAAGAAGCAGACCATGGTGTTCACAGGTGCTCACGACCTCCTCACCCGCATCTTCGTCGGCAAGAAGTTCGCCGTGATGACCCCGTTGGAGGCCGAGCTGACGAAGTACATGCACAACGTCTTCGGTGCCTACAAGGTCACCTACTTCAATGCCTGCCGCGAGTACTGTGAGCAGATGGGCGGCGACTGGCGCAAGGTACACACCGGCATGCTCCTCTCCGGCTACATCAACGACACCCACACCTACGTCCCCGGTCCCGACGGCAAGTTCGGCTACGGCGGCAAGTGCTTCCCCAAGGATGTCAACGCCTTCGCCAAGATGACTGAGGGCACACCCCTCGGCACCCTGCTGGCTCCCCTCCACGAGCTCAACGTCCACTTCCGCGGCTTCGAGGAGCATATCTAAGCAACCTATATATAATAAGGTATTCAAGTTTCTTGACTGACGACCACGAATTTCGCGCGCTCGGCTCGAAGAGACGCTTCACACTTGAAGAATTACACGAATTATAAGTTCTACGAGCTAACATGAATTATAGCCGAATTGCACAAATTTAGTGAAATGAAGCGAAGCGCGACATCAGGATCCCTATCGAGGCTGCAAGTCAGCGTACTCCCTTGCAGCGTCGAAGCACGTACAGCTCTTCTTTGCAGAGCAAAGCGTCCCACGGGCCGAGCGCATCGGGTTCAGGTCCCTGTGGCCCACGATGAGCGCTGTGGGGTACTCCTTGTGGAGCTGTTCCACCAGCCG
>JAFSVI010000199.1 GCA_017445145.1 Bacteroidaceae bacterium
CGATGGTTGGCGCGGCGTTGTGCCGGGCTGTGGTTCAGAGGTTTAGCGGCTGGTATGGCAGGTGGAACACGTCGGCCACGGCCTTGTACGTCACTTGTCCGCCGGCGATGTTGACGCCTCGCGCCAGTGCCGGGTCGTCGGCACACGCCTGGCGCCAGCCCTTGTCGGCGAGGTTGATGGCATAGCGCAGTGTGGCGTTGGTGAGCGCGTGTGTGGATGTGTTGGGCACGGCGCCGGGTATGTTGGCCACGCAGTAGTGGAGTATGCCGTCGAGCGTATAGACGGGTTCGCTGTGGGTTGTGGGTCGCGATGTCTCGAAGCATCCCCCCTGGTCAATGGCCACATCGACGAGTACGCTGCCAGGCTGCATGAGTGCGAGCATGGGTCGTGTGATGAGGTGTGGTGTCTTGTCGCCTGGCACGAGCACGCTACCGACGACGATGTCCGTCTGCGGCAGCAGCTGCATGATGTTGGCCGGCGAGGAGTAGATGGTGTGCACGTTGGGCGGCGTGGCGATGTCGAGCTGGCGCAGACGCGGCAGCGAGATGTCGGCAATGGTGACGTCGGCCCCCAGGCCGGCGGCCATGCGCGCGGCGGCCTCGCCCACGATGCCTCCTCCGAGCACGAGCACGCGTGCGGGCTCTACGCCCGGCACGCCGCTGATGAGTTTTCCCGAGCCTCCCTTGGTTTTCTGCAGGTAATAGGCTCCGTTGAGTGCCGCCATGCGGCCTGCGACCTCGCTCATGGGCTGCAGCAGGGGCAGCGAGCCGTCGGGCAGCTGCACCGTCTCGTAGGCTATGCACACGGCTCCTGCGGCGATCATGGCTTCGGTGAGGTGTCGTTCGCAAGCGAAGTGGAAGTAGGTGAAGAGCACCTGCCCCTGGCGCACGAGGCGGTATTCCTCCTCGATGGGTTCCTTGACCTTGACAATCATGTCGGCCTGGGCATAGACGTCGGCGATGGCCGGCACGATGGTGGCTCCTGCCTTGGCGTAGGCCTCGTCGGCGAAGGCGCTGCCCTCGCCCGCTGTGTGCTGAACGACGACGCTGTGGCCGTGGGCCACGAGAGCTGCCACACCGGCCGGTGTCATGCCAACGCGGTTCTCGTTGTTCTTGATTTCCTTTGGTATTCCGATTTTCATAGGGCGTGAGGTAAGTTAGGTTGAACGTGGTAAGTGCGTGCAAAGTAACGGAAAAAATCAATAACCTGTACGCTTTGTGCGGGAATATATAGTTAAAAAACGTTAGGACGTTGTGACATGTCGCGTGGAAGGCGTACCTTTGCACCACGCAAGGGCCGTCACGTGGCTCACGGCTTAGCGCCCACACAGCAGACTAACTTAAGCAACAGATATATGACAGCACTACAGCTCGACACGATGAATACACAGTTGTGGCAGAACATAGGAGCCATAGCTGACAGCAAGCCACTGATGAAGCGCCTATCCTCCTATGTGGCTCGCCTTGTCAGGGAACGCAAAGACCCCACCCTGATGACTGAAGAGGAATTCCTCGCCAAGCTGGAGCGCGGCGAGGAGGACTACAGACAAGGGCGCACCCGCCGCATGCTTCCCGGCGAGGACTTGGACACCTTCCTTCAAAGAGTGGGTTGAGCATGTATGCCATCGAGTACACCACAGAGGCCATCGAAGACCTCAAGCGCCTACAGAGGAACGAACCAAAGGTCTATCAGAAGGCTAAACGCCTCATCCAGGAACTGGCCACCCACCCGAAGAGCGGCCTCGGCCACCCCGAGGCTCTGCGCGGCAAGCCCGAGGGACGCTGGAGCCGCGAGCTAAGCCGCAAACACCGTATCGTGTATCGCATTTTCGAGAGCGAGGTACTCGTGCTTGTGCTCTCGTCGTATGGCCACTATGACGACAAATAATATATAGTTAAAAAACGTTAGGACGTTGTGACATGTCGCGCGGAAGGCGTAACTTTGCACCACGGTTGCACACTGCAAGCGGCATAATTCACACTACGACATGACGACAAAACGATTGTTTACACTCATCATCCTCGGCGTGTGCTGCCTGAACGGCAGCTCACAGACGGCTCGCGAGGTGCTCGACGCCACGGCCGCGCTGACGTCGGGCAAGGGGGGCGTGCGCGCCACGTTCATCGCCACCCAGTTCCAGGGCACTACGCCCAAGGGCGAGACTCAGGGCACGCTGTTCATGCACGGGCGGCAGTTCAAGCTGCGCACCAACGACCTCACGGTGTGGTACGACGGCAGCCAGCAGTGGAGCATGATGCGCGGCTCGCAGGAGGTGAACCTCACGGAGCCCACGGAGACGGAGGTGGCCGAGACGAACCCCGCTGTGCTCATAGGCATCTACAAGAGCGGCTACGCGGCATCGCTGGCCGAGGGCACTCTTCGCGGCAAGGCCACCTACGTGGTGACGCTGACGCCCACGAGCAGCGCCTCGGCCTACGAGAAGATCATCCTCGACGTGGAGCGTGCGGGCTTCACGCCCCTGTGCATCCGCGCCAAGCAGCACGGCAACTGGCTTCGCCTGGCCATCATGACGTTTGAGACGGGACAGAAGGTGACGGCGGCGGACTTCACGTTCCCCAAGAAGCTATTCCCCGAGGCCGAAGTGATAGACCTCAGATAACCACAAACGACAGCATAATGGAACATCAGAAACTCATCATCCTCGGCAGCGGCCCGGCGGGCTACACGGCTGCCATCTATGCCGGCCGCGCCGGCCTCACCCCTGTTGTGTACGAGGGCCTGCAGCCTGGCGGGCAGCTGACGACGACGACGGAGGTGGAGAATTTCCCAGGCTTCCCCGACGGCATCGACGCCAACGACCTCATGGAGCAGATGCGCCGCCAGGCGGAGCGCTTCGGCTGCGAGGTGCGTCCGTCCATGGCCGTGAGCGCCGACCTCGGTGTGCGCCCTCTGCGCCTTGGCTTTGACGACGGCAGCGAGGTGACGTGTGACGCGCTCATCATCGCCACCGGTGCGAGCGCCAAGTACCTGGGTCTGGCCGACGAGGAGAAGTATCGCGGCCAGGGCGTGTCGGCCTGTGCCACGTGCGACGGTTTCTTCTACCGCAAGAAGACGGTGGCCGTCGTTGGCGGCGGCGACACGGCATGCGAGGAGGCCTCGTACCTGGCCGGCCTGGCGGCGAAGGTGTATCTCATCGTGCGCAAGCCTTTCCTGCGCGCCACGAAGGTGATGCAGGAGCGCGTGCTGACGAACCCGAAGATCGAGGTGCTCTTCGAGACGAACACCGAGGGCCTGTATGGCACGAACGGCGTTGAGGGCGCCCACGTGGTGTATCGCCGCGGCGAGGCCGACGAGCGTCGCTACGACCTGCCCATCGACGGTTTCTTCCTCGCCATAGGCCACAAGCCCAACAGCGACCTGTTCCGCCCCTGGCTGACGACGGATGCCACGGGCTACATCATGACGGATGGCGACTCGCCGCGCACGGACGTGGCAGGCGTGTATGCCGCCGGCGACGTGGCCGACCCGCACTACCGTCAGGCCGTGGTGGCTGCCGCCTCGGGCGCCAAGGCCGCCATGGAGGCGGAGCGCTACCTGGCAACGCTGTAGGTGGCCACACCATAGCGCAACATCGTTGCCCCCACCTATAAAGAGACAGAATCATGACAGCATTAGCACAACAAATCAGAGAGACCCCCATGGCGCCGTATGTCGGTTTGATGCGCGGTATGAGCAGCAAGCAGAAGCTGGTTGTCGTGGCTTTCTTGGTAGATTCCATGAAAGAGGCGGCCGATGCCCCCCCTGCGGGAAAGACAAATGCTAAAGCCCAATCCCTTCAAGAACTTCAAACACGCTGATGAGTTCACGGAGGCTGAGCGCCGACAGATTGAGATGAAGATGGAGTCTATTCCCATATCATCTGACGTCAGCGAATTGATTGACGGCCTTTCACTGACAGGTGAGGAGATGGAAGATGAACGCACCAAATACATATTGGGCCTTGACAGATGATGTAAGTATTTCTTGACACAAATATCCTGCTTGACTATGTCGATAACCGCGAGCAACGCGAACATGCCAAGCGCATCATCGACGAGGGCGTAAAGGGCAACATCCAGCTTGTGGCATCGTATCTGACATACGCCAACATGGCTTTCATCCTCCGGCATCGTCCGAGAGAGGAGAAATACAAGTTGCTGCGTTTAGCCCGAAGGGGGGGGTAATTGTCTCTATGCCAACCGTAGAACAACTGGATTATGCACTAAGCCACGAGGTCAAGGACTTTGAGGACTTGCTACAGTATCTCAGCGCCCTTGAGGCCGATTGTGATGTCATTGTCACAAACAACGCCTCCGACTTTGCTGAGTTCTGCCAGTTGCCATTCATGTCGTCAGAGGACTTTGTCATGAACTATTTCTGTGAACGACGCCAATAGGCGCACCACCTCAGCTGGCAACGCCGCGCGTCTCACAGCCGTCACCTCAAGGCTTGTCCATAGCATTCGGTAAAGCCCTCCGCACCAGCTGGTGCGGAGGGCTTTATGGATTGACGGTTAGGCGCAGGATGTGTGCGCCACGCCGGTGATTAGTTCTTGAAGAAATCCTGAACGGCCTCGTTGGGGACCATCTGTTCGTTGAATGTATAGCTGCCCTTGTCGGTCTTAACCATCTTGATGACCTTGGTGTAGCTGCGGCCATCGGTCTTGCCCGTCTGCAGGGTAGCCACTGTTTTCTTTGCCATTGTACTTCTGCTTTAGGGGTTATTACTTGATTTCCTTGTGGACAGTCATGCGCTTGAGGATGGGGTTGTACTTCTTCAACTCCAGGCGCTCAGGGGTGTTTTTCCTGTTCTTGGTGGTGATATAGCGGGATGTGCCGGGCAGTCCGCTCGCCTTCATCTCGGTACATTCGAGAATCACCTGGACTCTGTTGCCTTTAGCTTTCTTTGCCATTGTAGTGATGTGGTTTTTTGTCGTTAGCCATTAAGTACGTTAGTCTGCCTACAGGTAGCCGTTAGCGGCAGCGCGCTTGATGGCGGCATCGAGGCCAATCTTGTTGATGAGACGCAGTCCGGCAGCCGAGATGGTGAGGCTGATCCACTCATCCTCCTCGACCCAGTAGAACTTCTTGGTGAAGAGGTTGACATCGAACACGCGCTTAGTGCGGCGCTTGGAGTGTGACACGTTGTTGCCGTGCTGTGCTCTTTTTCCGGTGATTTGACAAATCTTAGACATTGTAATCTTTCCTTTTTGTAACTTCCAAAGTGGGTATTTCTTCCAAACAGCGTGCAAAGGTAGTGCTTTCTGGCGGAATACGCAAAGCTTTTGGCCGAAAAATGTTTATTTTATGCCTTTTTAGTATTTCGGCATGCCGGCAGCGCGGTTTTGGGGTGGTGCCGGTGGCTACTTGTCGGTCGCTGCGGCCTCGACGGGGAAGTCGGCGCGCAGCTTGTCGCGCAAGAGCTGCAGTGCTGCCAGCGTGGCGTGCTGGAGGTTGACCTCGCGGCCCTCGTCGCCGGTGAGCTGTGCCGTGATGATGTCGCCGCGGCGGCCCGCCGCCACCCAGATGGTGCCCACGGGCGCCTCGTCGCCGCCGCCCGGTCCGGCATAGCCAGTCACGGCCACGGCATAGGAGGTGCCGAGGTTGTCGATGGCGCCTTCGGCCATGGCTCGTGCCACCTCCTCGCTGACGGCCCCCACCTCGTCGAGGATGTGGGACTGAACGCCGAGGAGCTTTGTTTTCAGGTCGTTGACGTATGTCACCACTCCTCCGCGGAAGTAGGTGCTTGCTCCGGGCAGCGCGGCGAGTGCCGCTGCCACGAGTCCTGCGGTGCAGCTCTCGGCCGTGGCGATGGTCTGTCCGTTGCGCCAAAGATATTCGCTGATGTCCCTGCTGAGGACTTTCGTCTGTACGTTCATTGTTTCCTTTAGGATTTGACGATTTACTATTTATGATTGAAGTAGATGAGCAAAAACGGTAACAATCGGGACGCAGGATGTGCCTGTTGGCGGTCACAGCGCCACGCGGCTGAAGGCGGGTGCGTCCATGGGGCAGAAGTCGCCGTCGAGGTATTTGTAGTGGCCTGTGATGGCTATCATGGCGGCATTGTCGGTGGTGAAGCCGAACTTGGGGATATACACCGTCCAGCCGAAGCGGCGTGCGTGGTCGAGGAATGCTTGGCGCAGACCGGTGTTGGCGCTGACGCCTCCAGCCACGGCCACATGCTTGATGTCCAGGCTCTTGGCGGCGCGGCGCAGCTTGTTCATGAGGATATCGACGACGGTGGCCTCGAGTGATGCTGCGAGGTCGGCCTTGTGGTGAGCGATGAAGTCGGGGTCGGTCTGGAGCCACTCGCGCAGCGAGTAGAGGAAGGATGTCTTGAGGCCGCTGAAGCTGTAGTCGAAGCCGGGTATGGCAGGTCGGGCGAAGTGGAAGGCGTCGGGGTTGCCCTGTCGGGCGAGGCGGTCGATGATGGGTCCCCCGGGGTAGCCCAGGCCCATTACCTTGGAGCACTTGTCGATGGCCTCGCCGGCGGCGTCGTCGATGGTCTGGCCGATGATTTGCATGTCGTTGTAGGCGCGCACGAGCACTATCTGCGAATTGCCGCCGCTGACGAGCAGACACAGGAAGGGGAACGGCGGGTGGTGGGCCTCAACGCCCGGCTCGCGGATGAAGTGTGCGAGGACGTGGCCCTGGAGGTGGTTGACATCGACCATGGGAATGCCCAGCGCGGCGGCCATGCCCTTGGCGAAGCTCACGCCGACGAGCAGCGACCCCAGCAGGCCGGGTCCGCGGGTGAAGGCTATGGCCGAGAGGTCGGCGCGACTGACGCCGGCGCGGCACAGCGCCTGATCGACGACGGGCACGATGTTCTGCTGGTGGGCGCGTGAGGCAAGCTCGGGGACTACGCCGCCGTAGGCCTCATGCACGGCCTGCGAGGCGGTGACGTTGCTCAGCAGCACGCCGTCGCTAATGACGGCAGCGCTGGTGTCGTCGCACGACGACTCTATGCCGAGTATGACGACGGGCTTTGTGGCCGCTGTTGGCGGCTGTTGGGCGGCGGGCGCCGATGGCGTGTTGTCGGGTTGGGTGTTATCGTTCATAGTGGGTGTGAAGCTTGGTTTTAGTGTGCGAGCACTTCTACGCCGTGGTCGGTCATGACGAAGGTGTGCTCCCACTGGGCGGAGGGCAGCTCGTCCTCGGTGACCACGGTCCAGTCATCGTCTTCATCGACAAAGACTTGCCAGGTGCCCATGTTGATCATGGGTTCGATGGTGAACACCATGCCGGGCACGAGCAGCATGCCCGTGCGGCGGTGGCCATAGTGGTCCACGTCGGGTTCCTCGTGGAAGGCAAGCCCCACGCCGTGGCCCGAGAGGTCGCGCACGACGGAGAAGCCGTTCTGGTGGGCGTGGCGGGCGATGGCGTTGCCTATGTCGCCCACGAAGACGTATGGCTTGGAGCACACCTCCTCACCGATCTTGAGGCACTGCCACGCCACATCGACGAGCTTTTGGCGGCGGGCGTCGGTGTGGCCTCCGACGACGTACATACGCGATGAGTCGGCATAGTAGCCGTCGAGGATGGTGGTGCAATCCACGTTGATGATGTCGCCGGCCTCGAGCACCTCGAACTCGTTGGGGATGCCGTGGCACACGACCTCGTTGATGCTCGTGCAGCACGAGCGTGGGAAGCCCTCGTAGCCCAGCGGTGCGGGCGTGGCGCCGTGGGCCAGGGTGTAGTCATAGACGAGGGTGTCGATGTCGAGCGTTGTCATGCCGGGCCGGATGACGTCGGTGAGCATGTCGAGGATGCCGGTGTTGATGACTCCGGCACGGCGTATGCCCTCAATCTGAGCGGGTGTCTTGATGAGGTCGCGCGTGGGCACTATCTTGCCACGCGCCTCTTCCTCGAGTATGCGGAGGTCCATCTCCGTGGGTTCTGTGCCCGGGGGCACAATCCAGTGGTTTCTCTTCTTGGCCATAATGCGGGCGCAAAGTTACGGAAAAAGTTTCATTGACGAGGTTTGTGGCCCGCAGTTTTTTGGCCTATGCACGGTTTTTTAGGCATATATCATTATTTATATACGCGAGCGCGCGGGCGCGGGGAGACGAAACATGGCGGCCCCACGCTCCCGCCAAGAGGGGGAGGGCGTGGGGCCGCCATGGTGTGGGCGCGAGACGAGACGCGGTGGCGCGGGGGGCGCGGTGGTGTGGGCGCGGAGTGCTGGTGTGGTTGCCTGTGCGCTATTGCCTGTTGGCGATGTCGTCGAGAATCTTCCAGACGTTGAGGAGGCCGCGCGGCACGTGGAAGCATCCCTTCCACTTGCCCCCCTTGAGCGGCAGGAGCACCTCGCCCTGGCGGTTGAGGTAGCCGTACCACTCGGGGTAGTCGGCATCGCGGAAGTGGCTCCAGGTGTAGTCGTGGACGCGCTCGAACCAGCTGAGGCAGCGCTCGTCGCCGGTGAGCTGGTAGCCCTTGATGAGGGAGATGAGGGTCTCGAGGTGCACCCACCACAGCTTCTGGTCCCACTCCAGCTCATGGCGCGGGCGGCCCAGGCGGTCCATGAAATAGAAGATGCCGCCGAACTGCTTGTCCCAGCCGTACTCCACCTCCTGGATGCAGATGTCCACGGCCTGCTGGATGAGCTCGGGGCGGCCGAGGCGCTTGCCGAGGTCCATGACGAACCACATGGCCTCGATGGCGTGGCCGGGGTTGAGCTTGCGGCCGTCGAAGCAATCTACGAGCTGGCCGTCCTTGCCCAGGGCCTCGACGATGAGGCCGAGCTCGGGGCGGTAGAACACGTCCATGACCTCGTGGAGGCAGTCGTCGATGGCTTTCTGCAGGAAGTCGGGTTCGAGCAGGGACTCTATCTCGAGGGCCACGTTGCAGAGTATCATGGGCAGGTCGAAGGTCTTCATCTCGCGGGCGCCGGGGGCTGCCTTGCTCCAGCGGCCCTTGGGGTTATCGACCTTGGAGAGGACAATGTCGAAGGTGCGGCGGGCGATGGAGGCGTAGTCGGCGGCGAGGGCGGCGGCGGGCTGGGCGGCGGCGACAGAGTCGCCGCCAACGAGACACTCGCCGGAGGCGGCGGCGGCTTTGGTGAGGGCTATGGATAGCTGGCCGAAGGCGATGGTGGCGAAGGTGTAGGAGAAGATGTTGTAGGGTTCGACGAGGGGGTGACCCTCGCGGTCGAGGGCGAAGTACCAGTTGAGGTTGCCGTCGTGGCCGTGGCGGCGCAGGAACTCGGCGCCCTGGATGGCGGCGTCGAGCCACTCGCGGCGTGGTTCCACGGTGTTGTAGAGCTTGGCGAACATCCACACCTCGCGGCCCTGTAGCCAGATGAACTTGTCGGTGTCATAGACCGAGCCGTCGCGGTCGAGACAGGTGAAGTAGCCGCCGAAGTCGGCATCCTGGCTCTTGGTGAGCCAGAAGGGGACGACGCGGTCGAGAAGCTCGGAGCGGTACAGCTCCGACAGTTGCTTGAAGTCAATCATGATTCTTTTGCGTTATGACGTTGTTTCTTAATAACTTTATCACGCGACAGGCACCCACGATGAACATCGTCGGGCATGGCTTCTGCCCCATGATGCATCAGTGGCTGTTGTTAGTCCTTGGGCAGTGTCTTCCAGGTGAGGCCCGGCTGCTCTTTCTGCTGCGGGATGAAGATGCTGAGGATGAGGGCCACGACGACGCTGACGAGCATGGAGACGAAGCCAAAGAGGAGGAAGTTGGCCTGTGTGCAGAAATTCATGTAGAGCACGGTGGCTGTGCCGCATAGGAAACCGATGATGGCTGCGCGGGAGCCGATGCGCGGGAAGAAGATGCCCATGAGGAAGAGACCGCCGATGGCTCCGCTGAGGAGGCCGAGGATGGTGTTGAAGTAGTCGAGCAGCGACTGGATATCGACGGTGGCCATGAGCCAGGCTATGGCCATGCCGACGAGGCCGGCGCAGATGCCGGCGATGCGAGCCACACGAACGGAGGTGGAACCTCCGGGAGATGCCGGAGGCACGGCGGCAGCGGCGGTGCGGGCTGTCCACTTGCCATAGAGATCGACGGTGAAGGCCGTGGAGATGCTGTTGATGTTGGAGGCTATGGTGGACATGGTGGCGGCGAACACGGCCGCTATGAGCAGTCCGGCGAGTCCTGCCGGCAGCTGGCTCATCATGAAGAAGGGGAAGATGGCATCGCCCTTGGCCATGGTGAGGTCGAGTTCTGCGGGATGTGTCTTGAAGAAGGTGTAGAGGCCGGTGCCTATGGTGAAGAATGCAATGGTGACGACGACGGACATGATGCCATTGGTGAGGATGCCCCGTGCGGCGCTGCGCTCGTCGGAGGTGGTGAGGTAGCGCTGGATGACGGTCTGGTCGGAGGTGTAGGAGATGAGGTTGTTGGCCAGTCCGCCGAGGATGACGACCCACCACGTGGCGTTGACGAAGTCGAAGGGATGGTCGGGGTCGAAGAGGAAGAGGCGCAGCTTGTCGTTGTCGGTGGCTATGCGCCAGAAGTCCGAGGCGCCGCTCTCGCCCGTGTTCACGATGAGATACACGGCGGCCAGCACGGCGCCGCCCACGAGGATGATGCCCTGGATGACGTCGCCCCAGACGACGGCCTCGACGCCTCCCATGGTGCAGTAGAGGATGGTGATGAGGGCCATGAGGGCTATACATATATATATATTGATGCCTGTGACGGCCGTCATGGCCAGCGACGGGAGGAAGAGAACGAGTGCCGTGCGTGCCACCATGAACACGATGAAGAGTATGCTTGCCATGAGGCGCGTGGCGCTGTTGAAGCGTCGCTCGAGGTACTCGTAGGCGGTGGTGACGTTGAGGCGTCGGAAGAAGGGGAGGTAGTACTTGATGACGGGGAACGAGACGACGAGGATGCAGATCTGCATGGGATAGTAGGTCCAGTCGGTGGCGTAAGCCTTGGCGGGTATGCTCATGTAGGTGATGGCAGAGAGCATGGTGGCGAAGATGCTGATGCCTGCTGCCCACCAGGGAATGCGTCCGCCGCCCTTGAAGAAGTCGTCGGTGCTGTTGCCGGCGCGGCGCATGAAGTAGTAGCCGAGATACACCATGCCGAGGAGGTAGGCTATGAGCACCAGCCAGTTGAGCCAGCCGAAGTGGGCCGTGTATGACACCTCCACGCCCGTGATGGCGCGCGAGCGTATGCCGGGCTTCAGCTCGCCGCCGACGATGTAGCACTTGGTGGTGCCGGCGGCTGTGGGCACCGGCACCATGGTTGCCCCGGCGCGTGCGAGCAGCGGCGACTGGAACACACGTATCCAGGTGTCGGTGACGGTGTGATAGACGAGAACCTCGTCGGCAAAGGCGTACCACTCTGTGGGCTGCAGCATGTACTGGCGCTGCTGGTCGGCGAGCATGGCGCGCGTGTCGTCGTCGGTGGCGGGGTCGGCGATGGCCATGTTGCGCTGCAGCGCACGGTCGAAGATGTCGCGGTTGACGCCTCCGAAGCAGAGTATGTGGGCCGCTCCGCTGGCCACGGCCGTGCCGCCGGAGAAGGCCACGGCATCGTCGGGGCTGCCGGGCGCCATGAGCGATGTGGCCTTCCACTGCTGCTGCCGCGGGTCGTAATAGACGCTGTTGGCCAGCGTCTTGGCGTAGCGCGAGTTGTAGCCTCCGAGGAGGTAGAAGTTGGGGCCTATGCTGGCGCGCTGGACGACGGCGGCCGGCTGCACGCGCCCCGGTGCGGGCATGTCGGGCAGCGTCTCCCACGCCTCGGCGGCGGGCCATTTCATGCGGAATGCCTTGAGGTTGACCTCGCCGTTGTGCTGGCCACCGCCCACATAGATGTAGCCATCGCCATAGGCGGCGCCGAAATTGTCGAGCGCTACGGGCAGCACCGGCAGCTGGCGCTGGCTCAGGGTGCCGTCGGCAGCGGCGGTGAGGAGCACGGCGAAGTCCTCGCTCTTGGCGCCGTCGGCCGTGCCGCCGAGACACACCACGCCCTCGGGCACGGTGATGCTCTGCCCGTAGGCCAGCGGCAGTGGCAGGGCGCCCACCTGCTGCCACTTGCCCCCGGCCTCGGGTGCGGCATTGAGGTAGATGCCGGTGTAGAACTCCTTCTTGCCGTTGTCGGCAGCGGGCGAATAGGGGAAGTTGCAACCTCCGGCGATGAGCAGACCGCCGGAGGTCATGCCCGCGAAAGCTCCGCTCACGCCCTGGCCGCCCGTCTCGGCAAAGGGCACGAGTTCGGTGAAGGCGACATTGTTGAAGCGATGTGAGGGCTGCTGGACGGTGGCAACGTCGCTGTCGGCTGCGGGAGCCTCGGGCTTTGTTGTCGGTCTCTCCTTATCAATAGGTGCCACGTCGGCACGCACGATGCATGTCGCCACAGCTATGGCGGCGAGAAGTGTGAAGAGCTTTCTCATTGTGTGTGGGAGGATTACTTGTTGCAGTGGTTGAAGAAGTCGATGGCCTCGAGCTCGGTGCGCAGGCGTGCCTCCTCCTCGTCGGTCATGGTCTGGAAGGGCGTGCGGTTGGGGCCCATGTCGAGGCCTATGAGCTTCATGATGCGCTTGCCGCCGACGATGTTGCCGCGGAAGTGGCAGATGACGTCGATGACGTCCTGCGCATAGTTCTGCAGCTGGCGGGCGCGCTCCAGGTCGCCGGCCTTCCATGCCTCGATGATGCCCGTGAGGCAGCGGCCGTTGTAGTTGGTGGTGCCGCCGATGCCGCCTTGGGCGCCGCCCATGGCCAGACAGGGCAGTATGGTCTCGTCCTGGCCGTGGAGCATGTCGAAGCGTCCGTCCTTGTAGCGGCGGCAGCGGTTGTACTCGTAGAGGCTCTCGAACGTGTATTTGATGCCGGCGAAGTTAGGCACGCGGCCATCGACAGCCTGCAGCAGGTCGTACATGGAGAGGAAGGCGCCGTTGAAGGCCGGGATGTGATAGTAGTAGAATGGCAGCTCGGGCGCGCCGCAGGCAATCTCCTCGATGTATTTCACGAGTTCCTCGATGCGGGCCACCTTGGGGAATGGCGACGCCATGGCGCCGATGCCCCAGGCGCCTATCTTCTGCGCGTGGGCGGCAAGCTCGCGGCTCTCGCGCACGCAGCAGCTGCCCACATGCACGATGACCTTGAAGTCGGCAAAGCCGCGCGTGGCCGCCATCCACGCCTCTGCCAGGCGGCAGCGCTCGTCGGTGGTGAGCATGTAGCCCTCGCCGGAGGAGCCGTTGATGAACACTCCCTTGAGGCCATTGCGCTGCAGCATGGCGGCATAGGCTGGGATGATGTCGTAATTCACGTCGCCATTCGCGTGCATGGGGGTGAATGGCGCATCGATAAGACCAGTGATCTTTTCCATAATATTTGAGTGATGGGTTTAGGGTTAGCAAGACTTTTTGTCCGAAGTGTCGGAGCGACCATTGGGCGAGCGGCATTCAGGACATACCATGTCAGTTAATATATAGTAGATACTTTGTTTCGGGTTATTGCATTCCAAATCTGCCGCGAAGTTACAAAAAAGAGTTAACAGCGCGGCGTTTTGGCCACATGTTTTTGCCTCTTGGCAGTCGTTTTTAGCTTTTTTTGGCAAAAAGGTGTGAAAAGAGGGGGCATGATGTTCCCTGTGAGCAATATTTTCACTACCTTTGCAGCCGCACAATGACCATGCAGGGGTACTTGCTCAACCCCCTTTAACAAAACAAGACCAATGAACAGACAGAAAGAAAGCGTGAGTGTGACGTTCATGTTGCTCGGCGTCACCTTCTGCGTTTGCCTCATCCTGGCAAACCTCTTAGCAACAAAACAATTCCTGCTGGGGCCGTTGAACCTCACCACCGGGGTGCTCGTGTTTCCCATCTCCTACGTCGTCAACGACTGCATCACCGAGGTGTGGGGCTACCACCGCGCCAAACTCGTCATCTGGACAGGCTTCGCCATGAACTTCGCCTTCGTGACCCTGGCATATCTGGCCGACCTAATCCCCGGCGCACCCTACTGGGACAACGAGGCCGGCTTCCACGCCCTCTTCGGCCTGGCACCACGCGTGGCGCTGGCCTCCTTCGCCGCCTTCCTCGTGGGTTCGCTGCTCAACGCCTACGTCATGAGCCGCATGAAGCTGTGCCACAAGGGCGAGCACTTCTCGCTGCGCGCCATCGCCTCCACGGTGGCCGGCGAGGTTGCCGACTCGCTCATCTTCTTCCCCATCGCCCTGGGCGGCATCGTGCCCACCGACAACCTGCTGCTGATGATGGCGAGCCAGGTGGTGGTGAAAACGCTCTACGAGATCATGGTCCTGCCCGTGACCATAGGCGCCGTGCGCTGGCTCAAGCGCACCGAGGGCTTGGACGTGTATGACGAGGGCATAACCTACTCACTGCTATGAACCCCATGAACAAAGAGACCGCCTTGGTGGTGTTCAGCGGCGGTCAGGACAGCACCACATGCCTCTTCTGGGCACGGCGCCACTTCCGCAGCGTCGTGGCGCTGACCTTCGCCTACGGCCAGAAACACGTGGCCGAGATCGACTGCGCGCGCGCCATCGCCGAGGAGGCGGGCGTGGAGTGGCACCTGATGGACGTGTCGTTCATCGGGAGCCTCGGCCGCAACGCCCTCACCGACAGCTCCATACCCATGGACGAGGAGAAGCCCGCCGAGGGGCCGCCCAACACCTTCGTGCCGGGGCGCAACCTCTTCTTCCTGAGCATCGCCGCCGTGTTTGCCCGCGAGCGCGGCATCAACCACATAGTGACGGGCGTGTCGCAGACGGACTACAGCGGCTACCCCGACTGCCGCGACGCCTTCATCAAGGCCCTGAACGTGAGCCTCAACCTGGGCATGGAGGAGCAGTTTGTCATCCACACACCGCTCATGTGGATCGACAAGGCACAGACATGGCAGATGGCCGACGAGCTGGGCGTGCTGGACCTCGTGCGCACGCGCACCCTCACTTGCTACAACGGCATCCCTGGCGACGGCTGCGGCCAATGCCCATCGTGCAAGCTTCGCCGCGCCGGGCTGCAGCAGTACCTGAGAGTGAGGAGTGAGGAGTGAGTGGAGTGAGGAGTGAGAAGTGAGAAGTGAGGAGTGAGAAGTGAGAAGTGAGAAGTGAGTGAGGAGTGAGGGGGCGAAGCCGCTTCGTTTACTTAGCTGAAGGCAGACCACACAGAGGCACAATACGATAAATTCGCATAATTCGCCGCGAGCACAACACGTTGTCGCCGCGAACACAATACCTACCTACCATGCAAACCTTCGACCTACACATACTAGGTTGCGGCTCGGCCCTGCCCACACGCCGCCACATGCCCAGCTCGCAGGTGGTGAACCTGCGCGACAAGCTCCTCATGCTCGACTGCGGCGAGGGGGCACAGCTGCAGTGGCGCCACACGGGGTTGAGCTGGATGAAGCTCGGCCACATCTTCATCACCCACGCCCACGGCGACCACGTGTTTGGCCTGCCCGGCCTCATCTCCACCATGGGCCTCATGGGTCGCACGGCGCCGCTCTTCGTGCATGGGCCGGCACAGCTGCGGCCGTTCCTGCAATGCGTGCTGGCCAACTTCTGCAGCGACATGGACTACGCCGTCGAGTTCCTGGCCATCGACACCACGCGCCACGCCATCGTCTTCGAGGACCGCTCCATGGAGGTGTGGTCGCTGCCGCTGGACCACCGCGTGGCATGCTGCGGCTATCTCATCCGCGAGAAGGCGGGCGCGCCGCACATACGGCGCGACATGCTGGACTTCTACGGCATCCCCACCTGGGCCATCAACAACATCAAGGCCGGCGGCGACTGGACCACCGCCGAGGGCGAGGTGGTGCCACACGCACGCCTCACCACACCCGCCGACCCCGTGCGCAGCTATGCCTACGTCTCCGACACCAAACCCGTGGCAGCCATGGCCGCATGGGTGGCATCCACCACCCTGCTCTACCACGAGGCCACCTACGGCGACGACGAGTTGGCCCTGGCCAGCAAGTACTGCCACAGCACGGCGCGCCAGGCCGCCGAGGTGGCTGCTGCCGCCGGTGTGGGGCAGCTGCTGCTGGGCCACTACTCTGCACGCTACGACGACGAGGGCGTGTTGCTGGCCGAGGCACGGAGCGTCTTTGCCAACACTATCCTGGCCGACGAGGGGCTGTGCGTACACGTAAAATGACGCCATCGCGCCCTTTTTTCCCATTTATTGTGCATTTCACCCGAAAAAATTTGGCTGGAAGCAGAAAAAAGCCTACTTTTGCTGCCGCAAAGCAAGCTAACATGAAGAAAACGATACTCACCATAGCCCTCTTGGCATCGATGTGCATGGCCCACACGTGGGCTGCCGGCATCGGCGGAGGCGACATCACCGAGGAGGAGGTCGCGCAGACCACCATCGCCGTCAGCGGCTCCACGGTGCGTGTGACCAACGCTGCTGGCCAGAAGCTTGAGGTGTATGACGTGGCCGGTGTGTGCGTGGCCACGCTGCGCATCGACAGCGACGACATCACCTTCCACCTCAACCTCAGCCGCGGATGCTACATCCTCAAGGTGGGCAAGGTGGCACGCAAGGTGGCCATACGCTAAACGCCAGCGCGCACCACGCCGCACGCTACTGGCACACATCGAGCAAGCTAAGGGGTCGGAGCCATCCGGCCCTTTTTTCCTACAAACCCCTGTTCCCCCAGATTATCTATGAAGGCAACTCAACAGACCAAAACACAAATCGAGCGCGCCATCCGCAAGGTGGCCGACAAATTCCCACCGCAGGCAGAACCCGTCATGACGGACATTCTCCTGCAGGTGAAGCCCGAAAGCGGGGAGCTGGTGGCCTTCAACGACGACATGGAGGAGCTGACGCGCGTCGTCGTGGACCAATGGCTCGAACCCACCGGCGAGAACCTCTACGAGGCTGCCACGCCCCTGCTCAAGCAGGCACTGGCGCACCTGCGCCCCGACATCGACAAGATGAGCGTGCTGCAACCCTTCACCTTCGTGCTCATCGACGAGGACAGGGAAACAATCTGCGACATCTATCTCGTTGACAACGACACCGTGATGCTCGACACCGAGCTGCTCAAGGGTCTCGACGAGGAACTCAACACCTTCCTCCGCCATTTGCTGGAGGAATAACCCCTCCCACCCATACCCCCACACCCGCCCAACGCCGCCAACGCCTGTTCGATGGACTTCAACAGCCTCATAACCACCGTCAACGACGCCGTGTGGACCTACGTGCTCATAGGGGCGCTGGTGGGTTGCGGCGTGTGGTTCACGGTGCGCACGCGTTTCGTGCAGTTCCGCATGGTGGGCGAGATGCTGCGCCTGCTCACCGACTCGGCCATCGACACCGTGGAGACAACGGCCAAGGGCTCCAACGCCGTCGCGGCGAGCGGCGAGCCTGCTGCCGCGCAACAGCCCAAGCATATCTCATCGTTCCAGGCTTTTGCCGTGTCGGTGGCCACACGCGTGGGCACCGGCAACCTGGCCGGCGTGGCATCGGCCATCGCCATCGGCGGCCCGGGTGCCGTGTTCTGGATGTGGCTCATCGCCCTCATAGGTTCCGCCACGGCCTTTGTGGAATCCACACTGGCCCAGCTGTTCAAGCAGAAAGCCAGCGACTCGTTCATCGGCGGCCCGGCCTACTACATCCAGCGGGGCCTGCACCAGCACTGGATGGCTGTGCTCTTCGCCGTGCTCATCACGTGCCAGTTTGGCCTGTCGAACAACTCCATCCAGGCCAACACCATCTGCCACGCCATGCACGAAGCCTTCGGGTGGGACCCGGCATGGGTGGGTGCCGCGCTGGCAGTCATGGCGCTGTTCATCGTCTTCGGCGGCATACAGCGCATAGCCCACGTCAGCAGCATCATCGTGCCCGTCATGGCCGTGGGGTACCTGGTGCTCGCCCTCGTGGTCATCGCCATGAACATAGAGCACATACCCCACGTGGTGAAGGTCATCGTCAGCGACGCCTTCGGCATCACGCAGGTGGCGGGCGGCGGCGTCGGCGCAGCCATGATGAGCGGCATCAAGCGCGGGCTCTTCTCCAACGAGGCCGGCGAGGGCAGCGCGCCCAATGTGGCCGCCACGGCCTCGGTGACACACCCCGTGAAGCAGGGTCTCATCCAGGCTCTCGGCGTGTTCACCGACACGCTGCTGGTGTGCTCATGCACGGCATTCATCATCCTCATCCCCATGCTGTCGCTGCCGGAGAATGCGCTGGCGGGCCAGACGGGCATCGCGCTGACGCAGACGGCCCTGGCGAGCCAGGTGGGCAGCGCGGGTCCGGTGTTTGTGGCCGTTGCCATCTTCCTCTTTGCTTTCTCCAGCATCATCGGCAACTACTACTACGGCGAGGCCAACATCCGCTTCATCACCCCCAACAAGAATGTGATGACGGCCTACCGCGTGCTCTCGGCCGGCGTGATGGTGGTCTTCGGCGCCTTGGCCAGCTTCGAGCTCGTGTGGAACATCGTCGATTTCTTCATGGCATTCCTCACGGCGTGCAACCTGGTGGCCATTGTCCTGCTGGGGCGCTACGCCTTCCGCCTGCTCGACGACTACCGAAGCCAGAAGCGACGCGGCGTGAAGGAACCCGTGTTCCACCGCCATCAGCTGCCGGAGATAGAAGCCGAGCTGGAATGCTGGTGAGAGCCTGCACCGTCACTTGCGTATGCGCTCGGTGACGGCCTCCTGCGTGGTGAGGTCGCGGCCGAAGAGGTCCACGTACTCACAGTGGAGGGAGTTGGGCGAGCGCATCTGCGCAAAGAGCTTGTCGAGCTGCGCCTCGTGGCCACCGATGGTGGCACGTGCCAGCCAGCGGCCCTGGTGTCGGCAGATGCGTATGAGGAGCTTGTTGTAGGCCGTGAGGTGTATGGTGACCTCGTCCGTCTTGCGGGTCACGACCTTGTAGCCAAAGGCGAGCTTGCGCTGTATGAAAGTCAGCTCCTTGCGGCCGCCGCCCTCCTCCACGCGAATCCAATAGACGTGGATGGGGTTGTCGGTGTCGAGGTGGCCGTCGTCGCGCAGGTTGACGTCGTAGCAGATGTAGTTGCGGTTGGTGCTGCGCTCGAAGCAGAAGAGGCGGCCCTCGGGAGTGGCACACAGGGCCGGCACGAAGGCAGCCAGAGAGACGATGATGGACAGGATGAGACGTCGCATAGCCGTAGGGATGAGGATATTAGAAGGACACTTGCAGACCAAAGCGCACACCGTTTTTCTTCACGTTGTCGTGGTCATAGTAGTTGAAGCGGTGGACCCACTCCACGGAGAAGAAGTGGAGGATGTTGCGTATGCCCACCGCAAGCTCCATGTACGGTCTGTGCCAGTCGATGGGGTATGAGCCCTGGGGCAGCACGTAGAGGTCGGCATCGCCACCGTTTTGCGGCAGTGTGGGGTTGTTCTTGTCGGTGAGATAGCCCCACACGCCCTTGAAGGAGACGTATTCGCGCAGCTTGAGCTTCTTGATGAGCGGTATGCGGTTGAAGAACTTTCCGCCGCCGTCCCACGACAGCGACCAGTAGAGCTTGCGGTCCATGAACATCTCCATGTTGCTGAGGAGGCAGAAGGTGCCCGGCTGCTCGATGTATGTCAGGCCTATGGGCGGTGTGATGAGCAGCGGGAAGGGCAGTTTGTTCCACTGCACCGAGCCATCGAGGCGCATGTCGAGGTGTCCGAAGCTGCCCAGCCACTGGCGCTTATATATGCCGAAGTCGGTCTGGTTGGAGAGGAACTGCCCCCCGATGAAGCCGTTGAAGCCCACGGTGTGGCGGACGTAGTACTCGGGCAAGTCGTGGTTGAGGGGGTAGCGCCGCTGTTTGGTGTTGATGTATGTCTGTCCGGGGGTGAAGTGTACGTCCACGCCGAACTCGGTGGTGCGGAACGATGTCACCTCGGGTCCGCAGTCGAGCGGGTGGAAATGCAGGTCGCCGGCCACGTGGTACTTCTGCGTCGAGAGCGCCGCCTTGAGGTTGAGGCCATAGTCGGTCTCCCAAGTGAAGGAGAGGCGCTGACGGTTGTAGGTGTACATCTGCTGCACCTTCTGCGTGCGTATGCCCATGAGGATGTTGTCCTTGTCGTTGATGAGGAAGAGGTCGGATGGCGACATGAGGTCGTAGGCACTCTCAAAGGATATCTCGCGTTGCGGGAACTCGAAGGGCGAGTGCTGCTTGCGGTTGAAGGAGTAGGTGAACGTGGTGCCGTAGTATGGCTGCTTGGACTTGAAGCCGTAGGCCGCATGCCCCACCCAGAACCAGTGGGGGTTGAGGGCAGCATTGGTGCGGCCAGAGAGGCGCAGTCGCACCCCATCGACGAAGTTGGTGGACACGGTGCTCATCACGGGTCCTATGTCGAACTTGCTGGGCTTGCCGATGGGGCTTGTCTCGATGTAGTTCTCGGCCACGGTCTTCACCAGGAAGAGAGGGATCTTGGCAGCCTTGTGCTGCTGCAGCTGCGCCATGAAGCCCGACACGCCGGCCTCCTTCTCGGTGAGTTCCACGGCGCGGTACTGCGACCAGAACTCCTCGTCGCGGTTGCGGGCGTTGCCCACGCGCTTTACTTCGGCATTGCCGCGGAAGAGGTTCTTGGGCAGCTCGTCGAAGGCGTAGTCGGAGAGCGTTGTGCTGCGCACCGCCAGCGCCTTTATCTTTGTCAGTCTCATCTCGGCCCACATCTCGTCGGTGGTGAGCACCCACTCGCCGTTGTCGAGCTGCGTGAAGATCTGGTCTATGTGCATGTTATCGACGAAGTTCACGCCGCTCTGCGGCGGCAGTCCGAGAGAGCACCGCTTGACGTGGAGTGTGCTGTCGGCCAGGATGTAGAGGCTGCCATTGAAGCCTATGTCCTGCGGGTTGTTGGGCGTGAACTCCAGGTGGTAGCACTTCTGGCCATCGACGACGACGGTGTCCTGCAGGAAATAGCGGTAGAAGTTGATGGCGCCGCTGCCGATGGGGCTTATGAACTGCAGTCGCAGCAAACGTATGTTGTCCTCGTAGATATCGACATCCTGGAACACGTCCTTGAGGGCGGTGTTGACAAGCTCGCCGGTGAGCATGAGCTGGTTGATGCCGGAGCTGTGCTCGCCGTGTATGATGTCCTTCTCTGCGCGTGGCTCCTTGCGATAGACATGCTGGCTCACCGTCTCATCGACGAGCAGCGGCATGATGCGTTTGTGGTTGTAGGGGCTGATCTCGGTGTGGGCGCGCATGTCGAACTTGCGTCGCGAGGTGCTGTCGAGCTCAGCGGGATTGAAGTCGTTGACAGCCACAGAGAGCTTCTGGTAGCGAGTGTACTGATAGAAGTCGTGGTTCTCGAGCTGTGTGCGCTTGCGCGCATCGATGACGCGGCGCATGAGTTCCACGGCGGGGTTGTTCTTGCGTGTGTATCTCTTCTTCTTGGCCACCACCTCGACCTCCGACATCGTCGAGGCGCCTTCCTTGAGCTTCACGATGAGGCGGTTGGGCGTTTGCCTGTTCACGCGTATGACCTCGCTCTTGTAGCCAAAGCAAGACACGGTGAGCGTCCATCCCGTATAGCGGTCGATGGTGAAACGGCCGTCGATGTCGGCCTGCACGCCTTTGTTTTGGTCCTTATAGACGACGTATGCGTTGGGTATGGACTCTCCTGTCGTGGCGTCGAGCACTTGTCCGGTGATTTTCTGTGCGACGACGCCCGCAGGTTCGATGAGAAGAAGAAGAATGAAGAGTGTGAGGTGTTTAATCGTCGATGTCATTATCCTGCGTTCAAAATGGCCTCGGCAGTGGCAAAGGCGGTCTCGGTGACGCCCTCAATGCCGTGAATGACGAGGCTCTGCCCCGTGAGAAAAAGGTTTGGAATGGATGTTTGCGGTGAGAACGTGGTCAGCAGCATGTTGCGGCAGTCCTTGCGGATGCCGTAGGCCGACCCCTGTGGTGTGAGGTTGTAGTCACGCCATGTGAGCGGTGTGCTCACATATTGGTGGAGGATCATGGCGCGCAAACCGGGGATTACGGTTTCGGCCAGGTCTATGCACTCGTCGGCGCGGCGCCGCTTCATGGCGAGATAGTCGTCGCAGCGATGGCCGACATGTGTGTGCTGCCACGGCATGCAAAGCGCCCATGGCAGTGGTGTGAGCAGGTCTATCTGGCGCGTGAAGGTGCCCTCGGCCGGCACACGGCAGCTTACCATGACGCGGTCTATGGGTTCCGCCTCGCCGCCGGCGAGTGGTTCATCCCACACGTTGGCGCGCCGATAGACGTATTTGTTGTGGTTGAAATATGGCAGCACGCCGGGCTTGAGCACGAGCGACACGGTGAGCATGCCGAAGGTGTCCTGCAACGAGGCCAAGCGCCACCGCTGTATGCGGCGTATGTGTGTGGACTCGCGTATGAGGTCGTAGGTGAGGCGTGGGTGTATGTCGCTGACAAAGCGGTCGGCCTCCCACGCTTCGCCGCCGCGGCCCAGGGCCGCGGTGAGGCGGCCGTCGCGTTCCACGAGTTCCACGACCTCGGCCCCGCAGCGCACCTCGCCGCCGAGACGGCGTATGTTGTCGATGAGCGTATGCACGAGCAGGCCGCCGTCGGCGGCCAGACGCCAGCTGCTCTGCACGTATCCTGCCACGACATGGAGGAAGGTGAACAGCGGCAGCGACTCGCGCCGCAGCTCCATCTTCAGCAGCGATGCCGAGAGCACGTTGACGAGCAGCGGGTCGGCGAATGTGCGGCACAGATAGTCGTAGGCGCTCACCTCGCCCGCCTCGTCCATGGCGGGAAGGGTGGCGAGCATACGGGTGAAGGCGTGGAGCGCCTCGCGCTCGGCGGGGAAGCGCCGTGCCAGCGTAGCGGCAAAGGTGTCGAAGCCCTCGGCGTGGGCAAAGGTCTCGCCGCCGATGGTGACGAGGTCGTAGCCCGACGCGTCGAGGCGTTGCCACGGCAGCTGCATCAGCCCCAGCTCTTCGAAGCGACGGTGGAGCGACTGCCCGGGGGCGAGGCCTCCTACGGTGTGGAGGCCGGTGTCGAAGACGAAGGCGCCGCGACGGAAGCTCTGCAGACAGCCGCCAGGCTGTGCCTGCCGCTCGAGCACAAGCACACTGCGGCCGGCGCGTGCCAGAAGCTGTGCGCACACGAGGCCGCCGAGGCCTGAGCCTATGATGGCAACATCATACTTCATACGTTGTTGCTACACATGCGACACAGAGACGCAGGCGTGGCCTGTATCTCTGCGTCTCATGGTCTGGATGGTCCCTTCTTTATGGATGCGGGAATGTTCTAAACTGTTTATGCGGCCTTGTGGCTCTCGATGTAGTCGTAGAGGTCGTTGAAGCTCTTGAGCTTGGGGAGGTCCTCGGCGGGGATGGTGATGCCGTAGGTGACGTGAACGAGTGCCACGAGATCGACGAGGTTGATGCTGTCGAGGTGGAGCACTTCCTTCATGGAAGCTTCGGGGGTGATCTCGCTCTGTTCTATCTCAAACTCTTCAACGAGCAGGTCGTTGACCTGCGAAATGATTTCATTACGTGTCATGATGCTTGTCTGTTAAGTATTCGTTATGGATTCCTATATGTTGCGGATGATGAGGGTGGAGTTGGTGCCTCCGAAGCCAAAGCTGTTGCTCAGGAAGGTGTCGAAATGGGCCTGGCGTGTCTCGGGCACGACGTTGACGCGCGCGGTGTCGTCGTCGGGGTTCTCGAAGTTGAGCGAGCCGGCGATGAAGTCGTTCTTCATCATCAGCAGCGAGTAGATGACCTCGCTGGCTCCGGCCATCCACATCTCGTGGCCCGTCTGGCCCTTGGTGGATGTCACTGGCGGGCGCAGGTCGCCAAACACATTGGCAATGGCCAACGCCTCGCGGGCGTCGCCGATGCGCGTTGACGTGGCGTGGGCGTTGACGTAGCCTATGTCGGAAGGCTGCACGCCGGCGTTGCGCAGCCCGAGGCAGAGCGAGTCGGTGGGGCCTTCCACGTTGGGCGTGGAGATGTGGTCGCCGTTGCCGGAGAAGCCCCAGCCGAGGATCTCGGCGATGATGGGCGCACCGCGGCGCACGGCGTGGTCGTAGCTCTCGATGACGACGGTGGCGGCTCCGCCTCCCGGCACGAGGCCGTCGCGGTCGCGGTCGAAGGGTCGGCTGGCACGTGTGGGTTCGTTCTCGCGCACGGAGAACGACTGCAGCCCGTCGAACGCCGCCACGCTGAACATGTTGGCCTCCTGGGCGCCGCCACAGACGACGCATTCCTGCAGGCCGTTGCTCACGAGCAGGTAGCCCAGGCCTATGGCTTGCGAGCCGGAGGCGCATGCTGCCGATGCGGTGAGGTTGATGCCTTTGAGGTGGAAGAGGGTGGCCAGGTTCATGGTGACGGTGGAGTTCATGCTCTGGAAGAGGGCCCCGCTGCCGCATGCGGCCGTCGATTTGGCAGCGCGAAACTTGTCGAGGGCTACCATGGTGGCTTCGGCCACGGAGTCGTTGCCGTAGATGATGCCCACCTTCTGCGTGTCGATGTAATCCTGGTCGAGGCGTGCATGCTCCAGTGCCTGGCGCGTGGCGGAGTAGGCGTACTGCGCCTCCTCGGGCATGAGCTTGCGTGTGTCGCGACTGAGGTATGGTTTGAGGTCGGGCTTGGGCACGTCGGCACACAGCGGCGAGCGGAAGCCGGCGTCCTTGCGTGCCTGGCTGAAGATGATGCCGCTACGTCCGTCGTAGAGCGACTGTCGCACCTCGTCGAGTGTGGTGCCGAGGCATGACCAGATGCCAAGGCCCGTGATGACTACTCTTTGTTGCATGTCTGTTGTCTGATGTTGATTTATGTCTTTGCCCCATCGGGGGCTGCGGTGTTATTGCTGTGCCAGCGGCTTGGTGTAGCAGCGGCGGCGCTTGATGTACTGTGGATGGAGCACCTTCCATTGGGTGAGCTCGCGCATGTTGTCCTCGAGCTGCGGCCCCGTCTCCGCCCACTTGTAGCCAAGACGGTTGTAGATGGGGATGAGGTCGGTGAAGAAGAGGGCGTTCACGCCCATGCCCTGATGGTCGGGCCTGACGGCCACGAGCAGCATCTCCACCCCCTCCTCGTGGTGGAGCTTCATGGCGGTGAGCAGATGGAACCAGCCGAAGGGCAGCAGCCGGCCGTGGGTCTTGCGCATGGCCTGGTTGAGGATGCCCATGGTGATGGCCACTCCCACCACCTCGCCCTCGCGGTTGACCACTACGGGCAGCAGGCGCTTGTCGATGAGGCGAAGGTACTTGTCCACGAAGGAGTCGATCTGCCGCGGCGAGAGTTCGGAGAATCCGAATAGCGGGGCGTAGGCCTCGTTGAGGAGCTGGAACAGGCGCTGGCCATAGCCCCCGGCGGTGATGTCGCGGTTGGTGAGCTTGATGACGCGCAGCCCCATCTGCTCCTGCACATACTGGCTGACACGCACGTAGCGCGCCGGCGTCTCGGCAGGCACCTCGATGTGTACCTGCACCCAGTCCACTTCCTTCGTGAAGCCCAGGCGCTCCATGTGGCGCGGGTAGTAGTCGGGGTTGTAGATGGTGTTCATGGACCCCATGAGGTGGAAGTCCTCGACGAGCATGCCCTCCTTGTCGAAGTCGGTGATGCCCAAGGGGCCGTGGATGGTTTCCATGCCGCGCTCGCGGCCCCAGTGCTCCACGGCGCAGATGAGCGCTGTGGATACGTCGTCGTCGTCGATGAACTCAATCATGGAGAAGCGCACGTTGCGCGTCTGCCACCGGGCATTGGCCTTGTTGTTGATGACGCCTACGATGCGCCCCACAGGGACCCCGTTGCGATATGCCACAAAGGGTTGCACGACGGAGAATTCCAACCCCGGGTTTTTTCGGGGGTTGAACTGTCCGCGGATGTCGCTCTCCATGTCGGGCACATACTGCTGGCAGTCGCGGTATATGCCATCCACGACATGGATGAAGTCGTGCATGGCCTTGCGCGAGGATGGCTCAATGGCTTTTACGCTGACATTGCTCATATCCTCGCTCCGGGTGTGTTGTACGTCAGGCTCGGAGCCTGAACGTTATTGTGCATCATAGGCTTTCTTACGTTTTGGCCGCAAAGATACGCATTTTTGCAGACATAGCAACGCCGAGCGTCCATTTTTTTACTCTACGGACTTAAAAAAGGTAATATAGGACAAGAATGGAGAAGGTGCTGCCACGAAAAAGGGCGGCCCACGTGTGGTCGCCCATGATGTGCCTGCACAGCCCCCAAAGGGTTGCCCATGGCGGCGGCTGCCGCTCCATGGTGGCCGCCACTGTCTGTGGCAGCCCCGCCCTGTGCGCCGTGGTGGTTGTCAGTTGCCCATCTCGGAAATGAACTTAATCCTGACGAGGCGTATCTGCTCCTCGGTGTATTCGTCGCCGAGCTCGTCGAGTGCGTCGTCGATGTCGTCGGTCTCGCTCTCGCGGAAGTACTCGAAGATGTCATCGACCTGGTCGGCATCGAGCTGCTCGTTGATGTAGTAGTTGATGTCGAGCTTGGTACCGGAATCCACGATGGCGTCCAGCTCGTCGAGCAGCTCTTCCATCTCCAGCCCCCGCGTGGTGGCGATGTCGTCGAGGCTCACCTTGCGGTCTATGGCCTGTATGATGCCCACCTTGGCCTTGCTCTTGTTGGCCACGGTGCGCACGCGCATGTCCTCGGGGCGGTCAATCTCGTTCTCCTCGCAGTGGCGCGCTATGAGCTGGCAGAAGACAGTGCCGTAGCGCCGTGCCTTGCCCTCGCCCACGCCGGGTATGTTCTTCAGCTCCTCGAGGGTGATGGGATATACCGTCGCCATGGCCTCGAGCGACGCGTCCTGGAAGATGACGTATGGCGGTATGTTCTTCTCGCGGGCCACGCGCTTGCGCAGGTCGCGCAGCATGGCCAGCAGCTCCTCGTCGAGTGCTGCCGTGCCGGACTCCATGTCGGCGGGTCCCATGTCGAACTCGTTGTCCTCGCTGATGAAGAATGGCGTTGGGTGGGCGATGTAGCGCAGACCTTCCTTGGTGAGCTTGAGCAGGCCGTAGTTCTCCACCTCTTTATATATATAGCCGGAGAGCATGGCCTGGCGCAGCACGGCGTTCCAGTGGCGCGCCTCGTGCTTGTCGCCGCATCCGAAGCACTCGAGCTCGTCGTGGCGGTGGGCCAGCACCTCCTCGGTGGGATGGCCCATGAGCACGTCGATGACGTGGGGCACCTTGAAGTTCTCCTTCACGTCGCGCACGACGGTGAGCGCCATCTGCAGGTCCTCGCGCGCCTCGATGCGCTGCTTGGGGTGCAGACAGTTGTCGCAGTTGCCGCAGTTGTCGGGGGTGTAGGTCTCGCCGAAATAGTGGAGCAGCAGCCGGCGCCGGCACACGGAGCTCTCGGCGTAGGCCGCCGTTTCCTGCAGCAGCTGGCGCCCTATGTCCTGCTCGGCCACGGGCTTGCCCTCCATGAACTTCTCGAGCTTCACCAGGTCGCGGTAGGAGTAGAACGTGATGCACTTGCCCTCGCCGCCGTCGCGCCCGGCGCGGCCTGTCTCCTGGTAGTAGCCCTCGAGGCTTTTGGGTATGTCGTAGTGGATCACGAAGCGCACGTCGGGCTTGTCGATGCCCATGCCGAAGGCTATGGTGGCCACGATGACGTCTATCTCCTCCATGATGAAGTCGTCCTGCGTCTGCGTGCGTGTGGGTGTGTCCATGCCGGCGTGGTAGGCGCGGGCGTTGATGTCGTTGGCGCGCAGTATCTCGGCCAGCTCCTCCACCTTGCGGCGCGAGAGGCAGTAGATGATGCCGCTCTTGCCGGGGTTCTGGCGTATGAACTTTATGATTTCCTTGTCGATGTCCTTGGTCTTTGGGCGCACCTCATAGTAGAGGTTGGGGCGGTTGAAGGAGCTGCGGAACTCGGTGGCGTCGGGCATGCCGAGGTTCTTCTTGATGTCGCCGCGCACCTTGTCGGTGGCGGTGGCGGTGAGTGCAATGACGGGGGCGTTGCCTATCTCGTTGATGATGGGGCGTATGCGTCGGTACTCCGGGCGGAAGTCATGCCCCCACTCGCTGATGCAGTGGGCCTCATCGACGGCGTAGAACGAGATCTTCACCTGCCGCAGGAAATCGACGTTCTCCTCCTTGGTGAGCGACTCGGGCGCCACATACAGCAGCTTGGTGCGGCCGGAGAGCACGTCGCTCTTCACCTGGTCCAACGCTGTGCGGTTGAGCGACGAGTTCATGAAATTGGCAATGGCGTCGTCGGCGCTCACCTGGCGTATGGCATCCACCTGGTTCTTCATCAGGGCTATGAGCGGCGAGATGACGATTGCCGTGCCGTCCATGATGAGGGCCGGCAGCTGATAGCAAAGGCTCTTGCCGCCTCCTGTGGGCATGAGCACGAAGGTGTCGTGCCCGTCGAGGAGGTTGCGGATGATGGCTTCTTGGTCTCCCTTGAAGGAGTCGAAGCCGAAATAGTGCTTGAGCTGTTGTGTCAGGTCGGTGCTTTTGTTCATAGGGCTCACGTTTTCGGTTACAAAGATATAGAAAAAAAGGCTAAACCCGCAAGTTTAGCCTTTTCTTTTTACATTTTTTATGATTCCGTGCAGTCCAGGGGGCTTACATCATGCCTCCCATGCCCGGCGCACCGCCCATGGGCATCTCGGGCTTCTCCTCCTTGGCGTCGCAGATGACACACTCCGTTGTGAGGAACATGCCGGCGATGCTGGCGGCGTTTTCGAGAGCCACGCGGGCCACCTTGGCGGGGTCGATGATGCCGCTGGCCTTCAGGGCCTCGTACTTGTCGGCGCGTGCGTTGTAGCCATAGTCGCCCTCGGCGGCCTTGACGTTGTTGACCACGACGCTGCCCTCCAGGCCTGCGTTCTCCACAATCTGGCGCAGGGGTTCCTCGATGGCGCGCTCCACGATGCGTATGCCCGTTGTCTCGTCGGCATTGTCGCCCTCGAGACCCTCGAGAGCCTTGATAGCGCGTATGTATGCCACGCCGCCGCCCGGGATGATGCCTTCCTCGATGGCTGCTCGTGTGGCGCAGAGGGCGTCATCGACGCGGTCCTTCTTCTCCTTCATCTCGGTCTCGGAGGGAGCACCGACGTAGAGCACTGCCACGCCGCCGCTCAACTTGGCGAGGCGCTCCTGCAGCTTCTCCTTGTCGTAGCTGCTGGTGGTGTTCTGTATCTCGTTCTTGATCTGTGCGATGCGGTCCTTGATGGCGTCGCTGGAGCCGTGTCCGCTGACGATGGTTGTGTTGTCCTTCGTGATGGTGACCTTGTCGGCCGTGCCGAGCATGTCGATGGTGGCCTGCTCGAGCTTCAGGCCCTTCTCCTCGCTGATGACGACGCCACCGGTGAGTATGGCGATGTCCTCGAGCATGGCCTTGCGGCGGTCGCCGAAGCCCGGAGCCTTGACGGCACAGATCTTGAGTTGTCCGCGCAGACGGTTGACAACGAGTGTCGTAAGCGCCTCGCTGTCAACATCCTCGGCAATAACGAGGAGCGGACGCCCGGTCTGCACAGCGGGTTCGAGTATGGGGAGGAACTCCTTGAGGTTGGAGATCTTCTGGTCGTAGATGAGGATGTAGGGGCTTTCCATCTCAC
>JAFSVI010000028.1 GCA_017445145.1 Bacteroidaceae bacterium
ATCGACATACACTGCGAGATACAGGCCGTGCCATTTGCCCAATTGTCGCAGATGAAGCCCGGAGAGCCGTCCGCAGCCATCCGCGAGCGCGTCGTCCGTGCACGCAACATCCAAACCCAGCGCTTCTCACAACTCCCCTCCTCCCCGGGAAAGGCAGGCGGCAGGCCACACTGCAACGCACAGATGACCGAGCGCATGCTCCACGAATTTGCCGAGCCAGACGCCGAGAGCCTCGACATGCTACGCATGGCCATGGAGCGCCTGAAGCTCTCCGCCCGCGCCTACAGCCGCATCCTCAAGGTGGCCCGCACCATCGCCGACCTCGAAGGGAGCGACAAGGTGCAATCCATGCACATCGCCGAGGCCATAGGCTACCGCACCCTCGACCGCGGCGACTGGGCCGAGAGGGGGGTATAGCAACAAGTAATCAGGTGGACAGAATCAGTATATAGATACCTAACGCCAAGGTGCCAAGCCTTTATCCCCGGCTGCTTTGCATCCTCTTCGAGGTGTCGGAGCGGCCAAGGTCGAGCGGCGTCTCAGCATCCCACACGCCCATGCCGGTTATATTCGATTAGTTACACATGAAGAAAAAGACGCTCATCACCATCGCCATCATCATCGCCATCGCCTTCGGAGCCAAGGTGACACGCACCGGCCCACCAGAGCCGCAGGTGGGAACCACAGGAGGCACACCGCACAACAGCGAGGTGGAGGCGCCATCCGCTCCCACAGAGGCCACGGCTCCGGCCGCCACGGCGGCGGATGCCGCTGCCGACATCACGTGCCTCAACCTCGACAGCGCCGCGCTCATGCTCGGCCAGCCGCCGACACAGCTGCTGCGCCGCAAGTCCTACACCGTGAGCTACAACGCCGACACCCGCCAGGCCAACTGGGTGGCATGGCGGCTCACGGCCGAACACACGCGCGGCGACGTGGCACGTCCGCAGGGCGCCTTCCACGAGGATGCCGAGGTGCCGCGCCCACGTGCCCACTTCGAGGACTACCGCGACAGCCCCATGAGCCGCGGCCACCTATGTCCGGCTGGCGACAACAAATGGGATGCCGAGGCCATGTACGAGACCTTCCTGATGACTAACGTCAGCCCGCAGCATCGGAGCTTCAACGCCGGCGAGTGGAACGAGATAGAGAAGCTCTGCCGAACATGGGCGCGGCGCTATGGCGCAGTGGCCATCGTCACGGGACCTCTCTTTGCCAACGAGCCGCAACGCATCGGCCGCGCCCGCGTGGCGGTGCCGTCGGCATTCTTCAAGGCCGTGGTGCGCGGCGGCTCCTCGCCGGCAGCCATAGCCTTTGTGCTTGCCAACGATGACTCCAACCGCCCCTGGCGCTCGTGTACGATGTCCGTCGATGAGCTTGAACGCCGCCACCACCTCGACCTCTTCCCCACGCTGCCCGACACGCTTGAGCAGCGCATAGAGGCCACACATGCCGTCAGCCAGTGGTGAGGCTGCGGGGCGTATCCAAGCATCGATGCATGCTGCCAGTGTGGACATGCTGACATTATGCAGCAAAATATCCACATTTGTATCCCTTTTACCTTGCGTGTCTCAAAAGATATGTACCTTTGCCACCGATATATGCACCGACAATATGCCCGAATCACTGACCATGAAACCATCCATTGGACGACCTCGGCTGCCTGAAGCCCTTCGTTGAGCGGGCGGCAGCGGCGGCAGGCTTCACCGCCAAGGAGGCACGCCAGCTGCGTCTGGCCGTGGAGGAGGCCGTGGTCAATGTCGTCTGTTATGCCCACGCCACGGCCATCACACTCATGGCCAATGCCGCCGACGGCCGCCTGGCGCTGACCATCGACGACGACAGCTGCCCCTTCGACCCCACCGGCGCCACGCCCACCGACCTGGCAGTGGCTGCCGACGAGCGTCCGCCTGGCGGGCTGGGCATCGTGTTGATGCGCCAGCTCACCAACGCCCTCAGCTACGAGCGGCGCGAGGGCCACAACATTCTGCGGATAGAGAAGCAACACAGAGAAGCATGAGCACGAACAACGAGCAGCAAGACATCAGGCGCGCACTCGGCCGCAAGGGCCGTCGCACTGGGTTAGCCATAGTGGTGTTGGCGGCCGTGGTGCTCGAGGGTATCGCGGCGGTGCAGTACTATTACACGCGCGGCATGCTTGAGCGCAACCTCGAGGCGCAGGTGCTCATGACGCTTCGCGCCTCGGCCATGCGCCTTGACGGCAACCTCAATTCCACCGTGGCGCAGGTCATGAACCAAGTGTGACACGCCCGCCAGCACCTCGACGAGCCAAAATACATGGAGACGTTGGCGACGAACCTTGTCAAGGACAAGGGCAACATCGTCGTCGGCGCGGCCGTGCCTTCCGACCCTACTACTACCCCCAGAAAGGCCGCTGGTACGAACCCTATGCGCGGCAGCATGGCGACAGCATCAGCGTGGAACAGATAGGCTCGGCGGCTCACGACTATTTCCAGACGGAGTTCTTCCAGACCTGCATGCGCGGCGACACGCTGAAATGGGGCACACCATACATGGACTACCAAGGGGCGCACAGCGAGGTGACGACCTACGCGCAACCGCTGTGCGACGCTGGCGGCCAACCCGTGGCCGTGCTCGCCGTTGACGTCACCACCACCCGGATCAGCGAGGTGGTGGCCGACCTGCGCCACCATAACACGAGCTTCACGATGGTGCTGGCAGCCGACGGCACCATGATAGCCACCCCGGCCGACAGCCTCTGCCCCCGCGCCCTGGCCACCAAGATTGCCGCCATGATCTTCGACCCGGCCGTGGAGAAGCAGGACAAGGCCAACGGACGCGTGACATCGTTCCCCTTCCGCGACGAGGCTCGCGGCCGCTCGGCTCACGTCTATTACGCCCGCAAGAAGTTTGCACCCCATTGGCTCATGGTGAGCGTGGTCTATGACGACGAGGCCTTTGGCGAGCTGGAGCAGATGCAGAGCACCATCATGTGGCTCTCGCTCGCCGCCCTCGTGGTGCTGACGCTCATCATCCAGCTCTTTGCCCGCAACGGCCGCAGGCTGCATGCCACACTCATGCAGCAGCGCGCCGACCGCGAGCTGCAGATTGCCGCCGGCATACAGCAGGCGCTGTTGCCGCAGGACGAACCCACGCTCCACGGCGTTGGCTCCGTGGCCGTCAAGGGCTGCCAGCTGCCGGCGCGCGAGGTGGGTGGCGACCTGTACAACGTCTTTGTGCGCGACGGGAAGCTCTTCTTCTGCATCGGCGACGCCAGCGGCAAGGGCGTGCCGGCGGCCATCATCATGGCCATGACGCAGACGCTCTTCCACAACATTGCCTCGCAGGAGAGCAACCCCGCCACCATCATGCAGCGCCTCAACACCAGCACCTGCCACAACAACAGCACGAATATGTTCGTCACCCTCTTCATCGGAGTGCTCGACCTGCACACAGGGCGCCTCACCTACTGAAACGCCGGCCACGAGCACCCCCTCATCCTCACCGCCGCCGTGCCTGCGGCCTCTCCCGCAGGTTCCCCCGCTGCTTCTCCCGCAGGTCCCCCCGCCGCTTCTCCCGCCGCCGTGCCTGCGGCCTCTCCCGCAGGTCCCCCCGCAGACCTCAGCTGCACGCCCAACATGCCCATCGGCCTCTTCGAGGACATCGCCTACGAGCCGCAGCAAGCGCAATTGCCCCCCCGTCCAGACGCTCTTCCTCTACACCGACGGGCTGACGGAGGCGCGCAACGCCCGCCGCGAGCTGTTTGGGCGCGAACGCGTCAGGCAGCTCTTGGCCCGCTGCAGCGCCATGCCTCCCGAGGAGCTGGTGGATGCCGTCGTGGCCGAGGTGCTCGCCTATTCCCAGGACGCCGAGCGCAGCGACGACCTCACGCTGCTGCCCATCCGTCTCGGCATCTCCAACAATCAGTCATAACAAACCTAACGCCAAACAAACATGAATACAACAATCGAAGAACATGAGGACAAGTTCCTCGTGACATTTGACGGCGAACTCGACACGGCCGCCGCAGCCCAGGCAAACGAGATGCTGCAACCACTCTACGCCGCCAGCGCCAAGGACGTCGTCATCGACTGCAGCAAGCTCGAGTACATCGCCTCCAGCGGACTGCGCATCCTCGTCAGCGTGGTCAAGGGCGCCAAGGCCGGCGCCAGCAAGGTGGTGCTGCGCCACGTGGACGACGAAATCCTGGACGTGCTGCGCATGACAGGCTTCACCACCCTCTTCCAAATCGAGGACTAAGGGCCACCCCCACCCTGTGCGGCTCCCACCAGAGTAATCACTCCAACACCCACAGACACACATGCTCACGAAACACCTATTGCCGATACTGCTGGCGCTGCCGCTCGCGGCCGTGGCACAGCCGCGCGACACGCTCTTCACCGTCGATGTGCAGCTGCTCACACGCGGCGAGCTGCGCAATGGTGGCATGACCTACGAAGGCAGCGAACCGCCCACCGAGGACCGCGCCGCCTTCATCCTCGACCGCGAGCGCCTCATCCTTGGCTACCGCCGCAACTGGTTAGAGCTGAAGGCATCGGCGCAGCACGTGGGCATCTGGGGCCACGAGGGCGCTTCCGGCCTGAGCCTGTACGAGGCTTGGGTGCGCGTGACAGCGCCCTTCGGCCTCTTCGCGCAGGTGGGGCGTATGGCGCTGCGCTATGACGACGAGCGCGTCATGGGTCCCGACGACTGGTCCATGACCGCCATGACACACGACGCGCTGCGCCTCGGCTACGAGGGCCATGGCCACAAGGCACACGCCATACTGGCCTACAACCAGAACCTGCGTGCCACCAAGGAACCCGGTTCCTTCTACTCCAACGGCAGCCGCCCCTATAAGAGCATGCCCACGCCGTGCTGACCGACGCCAAGCGCATACTCAGCGTGACCACCATCTCCTTCGACGCCGCGCTGCAGGACATCGGCATGGCCTACTTCAACGGCAAGACCCTCGTCCTCGCCACCGAGGAGCAGGCCAATAACCCGCTGGCACTCGCCGCGCTCATCAACGCGCAGCACATCAACATGGTGAGCGGCACACCCTCGCGCTGGCAGACGTGGTTCACCAGCGACGACTTCTGCGAGGCCATAGCCCATGTAGGCATCTGCCGCGCCGGAGGCGAGAAGTTCAACGACACCCTGCTGGCCAAGATGCGCAGCGTCACCGGCGCACGCATCTTCAACTGCCACGGCCCCACGGAGATTACCGTGGCAACCAACAACGCCGAATTGACCCACGCCGACATCGTCACCGTGGGGCGCCCGCAGCTGGGTGTCACGGAGTTCATCGTCGATGCCGACGGCAACGAGCTGCCCGTCGGCGTTGTCGGCGAGCTGTACATCAGCGGGCGCGGCGTGGCACGTGGCTACAACAACCTCGACGCGATGACGCGCGAGCGCTTCATCGGCTACTCCGGCACACGCATCTACAAGTCCGGCGACTACGCCAAGTGGCTGCCCGACGGCAATGTGCTCATTCTGGGACGCACCGACCACCAGATCAAGCTGCGCGGCCTGCGCATCGAGCTGGGCGAGATCGAGAACGTCATGCTGCGCGTTGAGGGCATGAAGAAGGTGGTCATCCTCATCCGCCAGCTCGGCCGGCAAGGCCGGACCCCATGTGGCCTACGGCGACGTCACCCAGGAACTCACCGCCGTCGTGCCCGGCGCTTGTCCGCCGGGTCCTCCCCCCCCGTGCCCGGCGCCTTTCCGCCGGGAAGAAAGAGCCGCGGGGCGTGAGTGTCATCACGCCTCGCGGCTCTTTCCTATGCGCTACAGCGGCGGCGCCGGCGCCGTCACTTCATGATGGTGCATCCCGTGCAGGGCTTCAGCTGCTTGAAGAAGTCGTTGCCCTTGTCGTCCACGAGGATGAAGGCGGGGAAGTCCTCCACCTCAATCTTCCAGATGGCCTCCATGCCCAGCTCGGGATACTCCACGCACTCGATGCTCTTGATGCTCGACTGCGAGAGCACAGCCGCCACGCCGCCGATGGTGCCGAGGTAGAAGCCACCATGCTTCTGGCAGGCGTCGGTGACCAGCTGCGAGCGGTTGCCCTTGGCAATCATCACGAGGCTGGCGCCGTGGTCCTGGAACTCATCCACGTAGGGGTCCATGCGGTTGGCCGTGGTGGGGCCCATGGAGCCGCAGGGGTAGCCCTCGGGTGTCTTGGCGGGTCCGGCGTAGAGCACGGGATAGTCCTTGAAGTACTGCGGCATGTCCTCGCCGGCGTCGAGGCGCGCCTTGAGCTTGGCGTGGGCTATGTCGCGCGCCACGATGATGGTGCCTCGGAGGTTCACGCGCGTGCTGACGGGGTACTTCGTCAGCTCCTTGCGCACGGCGTCGATGCCCTTGGAGAGGTCTATCTCGATGCCCTTGGTGCCCTCGCCCGGGCGACGCAGTGCCTCGGGGATAAGCTCCGTGGGGTTGCTGTCCATGACCTCGAGCCAAACGCCGTCGCGGTTGATCTTGGCCTTGATGTTGCGGTCGGCCGAGCACGACACACCCATGCCGATGGGGCAGGAGGCGCCGTGACGCGGCAGGCGTATGACACGTATGTCGTGAGCCATGTACTTGCCGCCAAACTGTGCGCCGAGGCCGATGGCATAGGCTTCGCGCAGAAGCTTCTGCTCCAGGTCCACGTCGCGGAAGGCGCGGCCCGTCTCGTCGCCCGTGGTGGGCAGGCTGTCGTAGTACTTGATGCTCGCGAGCTTCACGGTGAGCAGGTTCTTCTCGGCACTGGTGCCGCCGATGACGAAGGCGATGTGGTAGGGCGGGCATGCGGCGGTGCCCAGGCTCTTCATCTTCTCCACGAGGAACGGGATGAGCGTGCCCTCGTTCTGGATGGTGGCCTTGGTCATCGGGTAGAAGTAGGTCTTGTTGGCCGAGCCGCCGCCCTTGGCCACCATCACGAAGCGGTACTCGGCGCCCTCGGTGGCCTCGATGTCGATCTGTGCCGGCAGGTTGCAGCGGGTGTTCACCTCGTCGTACATCGTCAGCGGTGCGTTCTGCGAGTAGCGCAGGTTGTCCTCCGTGAACGTGTTGTACACGCCGCGCGACAGGGCCTCCTCGTCCTCGAAGCCCGTCCACACTTGCTGGCCCTTCTCGCCGTGGATGATGGCCGTGCCGGTGTCCTGGCAGAAGGGCAGGATGCCCTGGGCAGCCACCTCGGCATTGCGCAGAAACTGCAGCGCCACATACTTGTCGTTCTCCGATGCCTCCGCATCGCGCAGGATGGCAGCCACCTGCTCGTTGTGCTCGCGGCGAAGCATGAACTCCACGTCGTGGAACGCCTGCTGCGCCAGCAGCGTCAGGGCCTCGGGAGCCACCTTTACGATTTCCTTACCCTCGAAGGTGGCTGTGGTTACGCCCTCCCGGGTGAGGAGGCGGTACTGTGTCTTGTCTTCGCCCAGCTGGAACATAGGGGCGTACTTGAATGCTACGTTGTTTGCCATTGTCTGTTTATGTATGTGAAGGGAAATGATATGCCGTCGTCTGCAAGGGGAAGCCGCACGGGGACTGGAACCCACCGGCGCATGGACGCAGCGGCACCACTGTGGATGCCAAGGAGCCTGCCGCCGCACGACGCCGAGACACCACAGGCGCTCGGAGCCAAGAAAGGGCCGCACTATTGCCTCGCACCTTGCTTCTTCCGCCACAAAAGTAGTGCTTTTCCGCTGAAAGGCAAAAGAAATGACCAACATTTTTGCTGCCACACTCCCCTTTGCAGGACTTTTCGCCCACACGCCACGCCTTTACGGCCCCGCAGCGGGGCATGATGGCGGCGATGAGACCCCAAATAGCAAACCGCAAGACACGGAAGAGAAGCACGGGAGGCGAGCGGGAAGCACACGGTGAGGCGGGCGGAAAGAGCGAGGGAGGTGAGAGGGAAGAGCGAGGGAGACGGGCGGGAAGAGCGAGGGAGACGGACGGGAAGAGCACGGGAGACGGACGGGAATACGGGCAGGAAGCGAGCGGGAGACGAGCGGGAGACGGGCGGAAAGGTGTACCGCGAGGCATGGGAAATGCACTTTTTTTGTCCTCAAACGTCCTTATTGGCGCATTTTTCGAGAGTTGTTGCCCTCCTATTCCCAACTTTTGCATATCTTTGCACAGCCGAATGGCTCCCGCCACCCTACCCGGCGCTTCTTCGGCCTCCGCCGCCATGCCCGGCGCGTCCCTACCCGCCTCCGCAGCCATGCCCGGCGCGTCCCTGCCCACCTCCGCAGCCATGCCCGGCGCGTCCCTGCCCACCTCCGCCGCCCTGCCTGGCACGTCCCTGCCCGCCTCCGCCGCCATGCCCGGCGCGTCCCTACCCGCCTCCGCCGCCATGCCCGGCGCATCCCTGCTCGCCTCCGCCGCCATGCCCGGCGCCTCCCTGCCCGCCTCCGCCGCCATGCCTGGCACGTCCCTGCCCGCCTCCGCCGCCATGCCCGGCGCCTCCCTGCCCGCCTCCGCTGCTGTGCCCGGCGCTTTTCCGCCGGGTCCCCACCGCCCCCTCACCCACCACCAACACCCAAGCCCCATGAAAAGAGACATCGCAACAATCATGCTCGCCGCGGCGCTCACCGCCGCGCCCACCGCACCTGCCGGCGCACAGACGGCGCTCTACCCCCAGCACTTTGCCCTGGAAGAAGTGACGCTCCTCGAGAGCCCCTTCAAGACGGCCATGGAGAAGAACTTCCAGACGCTGCTGCAATACGACGTGGAGCGCCTGCTCACACCCTACATCCGCCAGGCGGGCCTCACCACCGGCGACTACGCCGGCTGGGAGGCGCGCCACCCCTCCTTCGCCAACTGGGGCTCGGCCGACTTCAACCTCGACGGCCACGTGGGCGGCCACTACCTCTCGGCGCTGGCCATGGCCACCGCCGCCTGCCGCGACGCCGGCGTCAAGGCCCAGCTCCGTGCGCGCATGGACCACATGGTCAGCGTCATGGCCGACTGCCAGGCGGCGCGCGAGGGCGACGCCACCGGCCTGCGCGGCTTCATCGGCGGTCAGCCCATGAACGCCGCCTGGCAGGCCCTCTACGCCAACGGCGACATCTCGCTGCGCGGCACCGGCAACTGCGCCGTGCCATGGTACTGCCAGCATAAGATCATGGCCGGATTGCGCGACGCCTACGTCTATGGCGGCAACGAGCGCGCCCGCGACGTGTTCCTCAAGCTCTGCGACTGGGCCATCCTCGTCACCTCGCGCCTGAGCGAGGCGCAGATGCAGCAGATGCTCGACACGGAGCATGGCGGCGTCAGCGAGTGTCTGCTCGACGCCTACCAGCTCACGGCCGACGCCAAGTACCTCAATGCCGCCAAGCGCTTCACACACAAAGTGATGCTCAACGGCATGCAGACACTCAGCACCACCTTCCTCGACAACCGCCACGCCAACACGCAGGTTCCCAAGTACATCGCCATGGAGCGCATAGCCGAGCAGGACCCCACAGCCCCAGCCCCCTACCGCGCAGCGGCCGAGAACTTCTGGACCGACGTGGCCACGAACCGCACCGTGTGCATCGGCGGCAACTCCATGTACGAGCACTTCCTCGCGGCCTCCAAAGCCGCCGACTACGTCAACCACCTCGACGGACCCGAGTCGTGCAACACCAACAACATGCTCAAGCTCTCGGAGATGGCCTTCGACCGCACCCACGACGCCCGCTATGCCGACTTCTACGAGGCCGCCACGTGGAACCACATCCTCACCACCCAGGACCCCGCCACCGGCGGCTACGTCTATTTCACCACGCTGCGCCCGCAGGGCTACCGCATCTACTCCACCGTCAACGAGGGCATGTGGTGTTGCGTGGGCACGGGCATGGAGAACCACTCCAAGTACGGCCACTTCATCTACACCCACGAGGACAGCGAGAAACTCTACGTGAACCTCTTCACAGCCAGCCGCCTCGACGCCGCCGGCTTCAAGCTGCGCCAGCAGACGGACTTCCCCTTTGCTGCCACCACCACCATCACCATGGAGCAGGGAGGCACCTTCACGCTCGCCATACGCCACCCCGCTTGGGCCTGCAACGGCTACGCCATCGCCGTCAACGGCACGCCCGTCAGCGGCCTCAGCGTGCAGACGGGCGCGGCATCCTACGCCGAAGTGCATCGCACATGGGCCGCCGGCGACGTCGTCACCGTCACGCTGCCCATGGAGCTGCGCTATGCCACCTGCCCGGGCCTCGCGGACTATGTGGCCTTCCACTACGGCCCCGTGCTGCTCGCCGCGCGCACCTCCACGGCCGATGCCGACGAGGCCGCCAACAGCCACCTCACCTACGAGGCCACGCTGCAGAACGAGTATGCCCACGAGGGGCGCATGGACCACGCCCCCGGCAGCCGCGCCACGGCGTTGAGCCTCACCACGGCGCCGCTGCTCATCGGCGAGCGCGACGGCGACCACGGCGTGCTCAGCCGCATCAGCGCCGCCGACCCCGCCACGCTCACCTTCACGCTCGACGCCAGCCGCCCAGGCGTGGAAGGCTACACATGGACCACCCTCACCCTGCAGCCCTTCTACCAGATCCACCACGCCCGCTACGCCTGCTACTGGTACCAGCAGACGGCCGAGAACTACGCCCACAGCGACATGGGCGCCGAGGAGACACGCCGCGCGGCCATCGCCGCGCGCACGCTGGACTTCGTGGCCACCGGCGAGCAGCAGAGCGAGGCCGGACACTTCCCCTCCAGCCGCAACTCCACCACGGGCACCTACAACAACGAGTACTACCGCGACGCACGACCCGCCGACGGCTACCTGCAATACACCCTCGCCTACGAGGGCGAAGCCATTGCCGACGGCCTGTCTGTGCTATGCCGGTTCACACAGGCCGATGCCGGACGGCGCGCGTCGCTCTACGTCGATGGCACCTGCGTGGCCCACATCACCGCGCTGGCGGCCTTCAACGGGCCGGTGGCCAACGGCTTCTACGACGTGGAGTACCCCATCCCCGCCACCCTCATGCGCGACGCGCAGGGGCAGCTCAAGCGCAGCTTCACCGTGCGCCTCGCCGCCGACCAGGGCACCAATGCCCCCGGCCTCTACTACCTGCGCCTCATGCGCGACTATGCCACCACCCTGCCTGCCACCGTGACCACCACGGCCGGAGCCACGCGCCGCGTCATCGACGGCGTCACCACGGGCGAGAACGGACAGGACGAGATGAGCCACAGCCTGGCCTTCAGCGGCAACAACAGCGGCCAGAACCACGGCACCTACCAAGGCAAGTACTGGCGCAACGGCCTCGGCGGCGAGACATACTCCTACGAGCTGCTCACCGGAGGCCACACGCAGGGCGTGAGCCTCGTCGTGGAGTACTGGGGCGGCGATGCCGGGCGCGACGCCTCCATCACCATCGACGGCACCGAGATTGCCACACAGGCCTTCCATGGCAGCCCGGCGGCATTCGTCACGTATGAATATGCCGTGCCCGTGGCCCTGCTCGCCGGCAAGGAGCGCGTGCGAGTGGCCTTCGCCAGCCGGGGCGGCAGCTACACACCTGGCACGTACCACGTCTATCTCACCACCGACGCCGACGCCACCGCCATCCATGGCCTCCCGGCCCAAGCCGCCGGCGGCAGCCAACGGCGCGGTGGCAGGTGCTATGACCTCGCCGGGCGGCCACTGGCCGACAACGGCGCCCCGCACGGCATCCGCATCAGCGCCGGGCGCAAGGTGGCCGCCAAATAGGGCGCACCCACGCCGCGGCGAGACAGGGCGCCGCGCCAACACACGGCACCTGCGCCGCGCCAGCGGCAGGCGTTCACCGCGCCAACAGCGGGTGTTCACCACGCCAACAGCGGGTATTCACCGCGCCAGCGGCATGAAAACGCCGCGGCGTATATGCAAACTCCCCCCGGCAAGTTTCGGAACTTGCCGGGGGGAGTTTGCTTACACGCCGCGGCGGTGCGGGGCATCCCGGGCGCGGCACGCACATGATTGCCTTGGCGGACAAGCGCCACCAGCGGCGGCTGACGTGGCGGAAAAGCGCCACGCGCGGCGGCCGTCAGTCGGCGTCGTCGTAGCGCTGGTAGAGGAAGTCGTTGTAGGGGTACTTCTGCACGTGGAGCTGGCGCACGCGGTCGTAGAGCGTGCGCTTGAGCTGGTCGATGTTCTGGCGGCGGCGGGCGCTGATGAAGAGGCAGTCGGCGGGCATGCGCGCCATCCAGGTGCGCTCGAGGTCGGCCAGCGAGAGGTTCTCGCGCGTGGCGGGTGTGAGGTCGTCGTCGTCCTTGGGCGTGAAGGTGTAGGCATCAATCTTGTTGAAGAGCATCATGCGGGGCTTGTCGGCGCAGCCCAGGTCGGCCAGCGTGGTATCCACCACGTGTATCTGCTCCTCGAAGTCGGGGTGGGAGATGTCCACCACGTGTACGAGGAGGTCGGCCTCGCGCACCTCGTCGAGGGTGCTCTTGAAGCTCTCGATGAGGTCGGTGGGCAGCTTGCGTATGAAGCCCACGGTGTCGGAGAGCAGGAAGGGTAGGTTGTCGATGATGACCTTGCGCACGGTGGTGTCGAGCGTGGCGAAGAGCTTGTTCTCGGCAAACACCTCGCTCTTGGCCAGGAGGTTCATCAGCGTGCTCTTGCCCACGTTGGTGTAGCCCACCAGCGCCACGCGGATCATGCGGCCGCGGCCCATGCGCTGAGTGCTCTTCTGGCGGTCGATGTCGGCCAGGCGCTGCTTGAGCAGCGACATGCGGCCCAGGATGATGCGGCGGTCCATCTCCAGCTGCGTCTCGCCGGGGCCGCGCAACCCCACCGAACCCTTGCCACCGCCGCCGCCAGAGCCGCCGCCCTGGCGCTCGAGGTGTGTCCACAGGCGCTGCAGGCGCGGCAGCATGTAGCGGTATTGCGCCAGCTCCACCTGCGTCTTGGCGTTGGCCGTCTGCGCGCGCATGGCGAAGATGTCGAGGATGAGGCTCGTGCGGTCCAAGATCTTCACGCGCAGAGCCTGCTCGATGTTGCGAAGCTGCTTGGCCGACAGCTCGTCGTCGAAGATGACCATGCCCACCTCGCGCCCGTCGTCCTCCTCGCCCTCGATGTAGGCCCGGATCTCCTCGAGCTTGCCCTTGCCCACGTAGGTCACCTGGCTGGGGCCGGCCACGCGCTGCGTGAAGCGGCGCACGGTGACGGCTCCGGCCGTGGTGGCCAGGAACTCAAGCTCGTCGAGATACTCGGTGGTGCGGCGCTCGTCCTGCTGCGGGGTGATGAGTCCCACGAGCACGGCCGTCTCGGCCTTGGCCTCGGTGATGACAAATTCCTTCACTTGACGAGTATGACGAGGTACTTGCTTGTGCTCCAGAACTTCTGCGGGTCGGTGATGTGGAGCACGTACTGCTTCTGCGCGTCGCGCACGAGCTGGTAGGAGCCGTCGGGGTGGGAGGTGAGCAGCTCGGCGTTCTTGCTGTAGAGCTTGATCTCCTTGTCGATGCGGATGTCTATCTCGGTGAAATAGTCGCGGTTGAAGTCCTTCGAGCGCAGCACGTCGCCCTTCTCCAGGATCTTCTGCTCCTTGAGCTCGGCCTTGGTGCCGAACACGAACCACGCCTTGTGCAGGTTGCGGTCCTGGGTGGCGATGGTGTTCTCCTTGCTCACGTTGTCCTCAACCAGCGCCTTCACGTCCTGCTGCAGCGTGTCTATCTGCTCGCTCTGCGCGGCGATGACGATGTCGCGCTCGGCGAGCTGCGCGGTGAGTTCCTGCAGGCGCACGTTCTGCTCCTCGAGCTGCGCCTTGAGGTTCTCGATGGTCTTGGTGAGCTTGCTCACGTTGATGTTGCTCGTGCGCAGGCGCTCCTGCAGCTGGGCTATGCGGTTGCGGTTCTCCTGCATGGTCTGCTGGATGAAGCCCATGTTCTCGCGGATGACCTCGCGCGATGAAGCACCCTCGGGCGAGGCGTTGGCCACGGTGATGCGGCCCTCGGCCTCGTTGATGAGGCGGAAGCCTTCCTGCACCTCGTTGATGCTGCCCATGATGTCGTTGAGCTCGGTGTCGCGCTCGTTGATGACCTGCATGAGCGAGTCGCGCTCGTGCTGTGCTTGTTCTTGCGCACGCTGGTTCAGGTCGCATGCCGTCAGCGCCATGGCGCACAGCGGCAGGATGTAGATGAAGTGTTTCATAATATTCAAGTTGTTGCGGTTATGGATTGTTGGGGGCTGTCGTCGGCTCCCGCGACGACGATGACGAACTCGCCGCGAGGGGCGTGCTCAGTGAAATGCGCAATGGCGGCGGACAGCGGGCCGCGCACGATGTCCTCGTGCACCTTGGTGAGCTCGCGGCACACCGCCACGCTGCGCCCGGGGCCGAACACCTCGGACATCTGCTGCAGGGCGCGCACCACGCGGTGGGGCGACTCGTAGAACACCATCGTGCGGCGCTCGGAGGCCAGCGCCGCGAGGCGGCTCTGGCGGCCCTTCTTCTGCGGCAGGAAGCCCTCGAAGGCGAAACGCTCGCACGGCAACCCCGACGCCACCACGGCGGGCACCAGGGCCGTGGCACCCGGCAGACACGTCACCTCAACACCGGCGCGCAGCGCCTCGCGGGCGATGAGGAAGCCCGGGTCGCTGATGCCCGGCGTGCCGGCATCGCTCGCCAGCGCTATGTTCTCGCCGGCGCGCAGACGCTCCACGAGGGGACCCACGGCGTGGTGCTCGTTGAACTTGTGGTAGGCCATGAGCGGGCGGTGGATGTCGTAGTGCCTGAGCAGGAGACCCGTCGTGCGCGTGTCCTCGGCCAGGATGAGGTCGGCCTCGCGCAGCGTGCGCAGCGCCCGCAGGGTGATGTCCTCGAGGTTGCCTATGGGAGTGGGTACGAGGTATAACATAGGTGCAAAAGTACACATTATTGCCAATACGTGGGTCATGGCAGCGTGCTTTTTCACATTTATTACACATTTTAGCCCCGAAAAACTTGCTCATGGGCGCAGAATGCACTACTTTTGCACCACTTATCAACGCCATACATCAGCAACAGACATGAATAACGCACTGACAGGCGGGGGAACAGCCGCCGGCGAGATGATGCGACGCGGCCGCGTGGAAGTAATCTGCGGCTCCATGTTCAGCGGCAAGACGGAAGAACTCATACGCCGCATGCGCCGCGCACAGCTCGCGCGACAGAAGGTGGAGATGTTCAAACCGAGCATCGACACGCGCTACAGCGCCGACGACATCGTCAGCCACATCGGCAGCGCCGTCACGTCAACACCCGTGGAGAACGCAGCAAGCATTCTGCTCATGGGGTCCGACTGCGACGTGCTCGGCATCGACGAGGCGCAGTTCTTCGACAGCCAGATCGTGGATGTGTGCAACGACCTCGCCTCGCGTGGCATACGCGTCATCGTGGCAGGCCTCGACCTCGACTTCAAGGGCAAACCCTTCGGGCCCATGCCCGAGCTGTGTGCCATCGCCGACGACGTGACGAAGGTACACGCCATCTGCGTGCGATGCGGCGCCCTGGCCTACGTGAGCCACCGCATCGTGGCCGGAGAGGGGCGCGTGCTCCTGGGCGAGACCCACGAATACGAACCCCTCTGCCGCGAGTGCTACCGCCTGGCCACAGGCGGGTGAGCGACGGAGGAAGGCGCACGGAATAAGCATTGTGCGGCGTGGCGCCTTCGCATCCTGAATACAAGCCAAGACCACACCCTCACACCAACAACCACTAAAGCCCCATGTTCAAGACCCCCATCACCTTCGACTCCTTCATCCGTGGCATCATCGCGCTGGCCATCGCCGTGGGCGCGGGCCTGCTCCTCGACCGCCTGAGCAGTGTGCTGCTGCCTTTCTTCATAGCTTGGCTGCTGGCATACATGATTTATCCGCTGGTGCGCTTCCTGCAGGTCAAGTGCCGCCTGCGCAACCGCACGTTGAGCATCGTCGTGGCCGTGGTGCTCGTGGCCGCCGCCCTCACGGGGCTCACGCTTGCCGTCGTGCCACCGATGGTGTCGGAGTTCAGCAAGCTCGGGGGGCTCTTCCATGAGGTCACGGACCGCTACCTTGGCGACACGGAGCTGGGGCCCTACCTCCTCGGCATCGTGGAGGAATATACGGCCGAATACCAGTCGCAGCTCCTGCAGCTTGTGCAGGAGAAGAGCTTCGTGGATGCCGCACAGGGGCTGTTGGGCTACCTGTGGACGGCCGTGTCGCAGACGGTGAACTTCGCCATCGGGCTGGTGGGTTCGCTCATCGTGCTGCTGTACATGTTCTTCATCCTGCAGGACTATGAGGCCATCAGCGGCGGGTGGATAGGCCTCATCCCGCAGGGCTCGCGCCAGTTTGTGCAGCAGCTTGTGGACGACGTGGAGAGCGGCATGAACGCCTATTTCCGCGGCCAGGGGCTTGTGGCCTTCTGCGTGGGTGTGCTCTTCAGCATCGGTTTCCTCATCGTGGGCATGCCCATGGCCATCGGCCTGGGGCTGTTCATGGGGTTCCTCAACCTCGTGCCCTACCTGCAGACGCTGGGCTTCGTGCCCATGGTGCTGCTGGCGCTCATGCGCTCGGCCGACACGGGCGAGAGCTTCTGGGCCATCTTCGGCCTGGGGGTGCTGGTGGTGGGCGTGGTGCAGCTCATCCAGGACATGGTGCTCGTGCCGCGCATCATGGGCAGCGCCATGGGCCTGAAGCCGGCCTTGATCCTGCTCTCGCTCTCCATCTGGGGTTCGCTGCTGGGGTTCATTGGCCTCATCATAGCCCTGCCGCTCACCACGCTGCTCATCTCCTACTACCGCCGCTTCGTCATCGGGCATGCGGAAGAAGCCGAGCTGCCTGCCGCCGGGACGGAGGAGTAGCCTGGCGGAAAAGCGCCAGGCACAGCGGCGGAACCTGGCGGAAAAGCGCCAGGCACGGCGGCGGAACGGGGAGGAAAAGCGCCAGGCACGGCGGCAGGCACGGCGGCGGGAAGGGGTGTCAGCGTATCTTGGGCGCGTCGCGCTCTTCCTTGAACGTGGCATAGCCTTGCGCGTCGATGATGACAAGCGTTGGGTCCATGCCGTCGGGCGTCATGAGCAAGACGGCACCGCCGGGTGTCATCCATTGGTAGCTGCCGGGCTTG